>NZ_JAWRWI010000002.1:0-509403 GCF_046535585.1 Bacillus sp. SIMBA_005
GATAACTGTACACAAAGTCAAAATCACACCAAACAAATTCATCGGCATATTTGGCAGGACTATCTAGATGAAGCAGACCATCTGAGACTGACACAAATGAATAAAGACATTTATGCAAAACGGAAAGAAACAATAGAACGCGTTTTTGCGGATGCAAAAGAAAAGCATGGTATGCGTTGGACGAAACTTCGTGGACTCAAAAAAGTTTCAATGCAGGCGATGCTTACTTTCGCTGCCATGAATCTCAAAAAGCTAGCAAACTGGACATGGAAAGGACCATGTCCAGCGTAAAACACATGATGTTTTTATCAAAAAAATGTGAAAACCCCACTTTTACTTGAAGTAAAGGTGGGGTTTGTCTACGGTCTGAGAAGACTACATGACTGTAGTCTTCTTTTTTTATGATTTAAATGGGGCAGGTTTTTCTTCACTTAATCCAAATCGATGAAGAAGTTCTTGGACGATTCGTTTCGATGCTTGCCCATCACCATAAGGGTTAGACGCCTTCGACATGCTGTCATATTCCTGCTGATCTACTAGCAGCTCTTTTGCCATTTTGTAAATGGTCTCTTCATCCGTACCTGCAAGCTTAAGTGTGCCGGCTTTCACGCCTTCTGGACGTTCTGTTGTATCACGGAGCACTAATACTGGCTTCCCTAGAGAAGGTGCCTCTTCTTGTACACCGCCAGAATCCGTTAAGATAAAGTGCGAAGCGGCAGCAAAGTTATGGAAATCAACGACTTCAAGCGGTTCAATTAAGTGTACACGATCGAGACCACTAAATTCTGTCTGAGCTGCATCACGTACGGCAGGGTTTAAATGAACAGGATAAACGACCTGAACATCTTCAAATTCTTCTACAACACGTCTAATGGCTCTAAACATGTTTTTCATCGGCTGGCCAAGGTTCTCTCTGCGGTGGGCCGTTAACAAGATCATTTTATCTGTGCCTATTTTCTCTAAAATAGAGTGCTGATAATGCTCAGTAACTGTTGTTTGCAGGGCGTCAATTGCTGTATTCCCTGTCACACAAATGGTCTCTTCTTTTTTATTTTCTATTAGAAGATTCTGCTTCGCTTCCTCTGTAGGGGAGAAATGAATATCGGCAATAGTACCTGTCATTTGACGGTTCAATTCCTCTGGGAACGGCGAATATTTATTGTGTGTTCTTAAACCCGCTTCAACGTGACCAACTGAAATTTGATGATAAAATGCGGCCAAGCTTCCTGCAAAGGTTGTTGTAGTATCCCCATGGACAAGGACAATATCAGGCTTTTCTTTTTGGAATAATTGATCTAGCTTTAACAGTGCATTTGATGTGATTTCAGATAATGTCTGCCGTTCTTTCATAATATTTAAATCATGATCCGGTTGAATGTCAAAGGCTTTCAGCACTTGATCAAGCATTTGCCTATGCTGGGCAGTCACAGTGACAGAGGAATTGATTTGCGGATGCTTTTTAAGTTCAAGGACGAGAGGGGCCATTTTGATCGCTTCAGGTCTCGTCCCGAATACAGTCATTACATGTAATGTTTTCAATAGTCGATGCCTCTTTCCTTCTCATTTATCATATGTTTATTATACAAAAGAATAGAAACGAATCCTAATCATTCAATGTTCAATCTTTACATCACCTTTACCCTTTTCAACATAAAAATTTACATGAACTCTTTACAATAAATGTTGTATCAGTTTATACATTTATCTTAAATCATTTGTCATTTCTATCATTTGTAAGTTACACTTTATGAAAGATGAAAAATGAAGTCAAATCATTTTTTCAATATGTAAGGAAGGTGCAAAGTTCATTGAAAAAAGTACGTAAAGCCATTATACCAGCTGCAGGTCTTGGGACACGTTTCCTCCCTGCCACAAAGGCAATGCCTAAAGAAATGCTGCCAATCGTTGATAAACCAACCATTCAATATATTATTGAAGAAGCTGTTGAATCAGGAATTGAAGACATTATTATCGTTACTGGAAAAGGAAAAAGAGCCATTGAAGATCATTTTGATTTTGCACCAGAGCTAGAGCGCAACCTAGAGGAAAAAGGGAAAAGCGAGCTTTTAGAAAAGGTGAGAAAATCCTCAAACATTGCTGACATTCATTACATACGTCAAAAGGAACCTAAAGGACTTGGACACGCTGTTTGGTGCGCACGCAACTTTATCGGCGATGAACCTTTCGCCGTTTTATTAGGTGATGATATTGTCCAAGCTGAAACACCTGGGCTTCGCCAGCTGATGGATGAATATGAAAAGACCCTTTCATCTGTGATCGGTGTTCAGCAGGTAGCAGACAGCGATACGCATCGCTACGGGATCATCGACCCTCTTACACAAGAAGGACGCCGCTATCAAGTGAAAAACTTTGTGGAAAAGCCGCCGCAAGGTACCGCACCATCCAATCTAGCCATCTTAGGACGTTACATTTTCACGCCAGAGATCTTTATGTACCTTGATCAGCAAGAAATTGGTGCAGGCGGGGAAATTCAACTGACAGATGCCATCCAAAAGCTGAATGACATCCAGCGTGTATTCGCCTATGATTTCGAAGGAAAACGATACGATGTCGGTGAGAAGCAAGGCTTCATCGAGACGACTCTCGAGTTTGCCCTTCAAGATGAGGATCTGAAAAAGAAACTCATTCCATTTATGAAACAGCTTCTCGAAAAAGAAGAAGTGAATTAAAAAAAGCTGCCGGTTTCGGCAGCTTTTTATTTCATCACTGAAATCGTCAGTGTATGCTGTTCATTATCAATGACAAACAGGTTATTTTCGCCCTTCACTGCGAATTTAGTTTGTTTCTCATTCATCCAGATATTCTGTTCTGTCAGCCCAAGTGTCGAAGGAGAGATCGACATTACCTCGTGAAACACAATAGCACTTGCTTGGCCGTTTTGAATAACATAGTCAGTTTTTTCTGTGATCAATCGCTCCATCGTATCACCTTGATCACTTTTGATCGAGCTTAGCGTTTGCATTTTTTGCTTAAGCACAGATTCTTCTTTTCCAAGGAAAGAAAGTAAAAACTCATACGAACCAGCAGATGCGGGCGATACATACGAGTTGAACTGTCCTGGTCGAATGGATAAAGACTTTAATTCCTCTGCAAGTTGAAGCCCATCAGGTTTGACATAATACGTATCTGATGCTGTTTTGATTTGAACGGTTTGTTTATTTTCAGCGACAGCTTGTACCTCTTGGCCAAATGGCAAAGTGACATCTGCCTTCTTTGTTATAGCTTGATCTTTGTACACTGTGAGTGGATCTGCTGTGACAATCATCTGTTGATCCACCTTTTTCATATCAGGCGCCCCTTTCGTTAGTCGGTTCTTTGATTGAGGCGCTTCCGTCTTATCTGCTGGGATGGCACCAAATGTCGCCAGTGTTCGCAGCGGACGATCCGAAAACATCGATAAGGCAAGTAAAATAGTTAAAACAGCAATAATCGTCACTTGAAAGGCTGGTCCAAAAAATGAACGTCGTTTCCCACTTTCTTTATAACGGGTCACTTTTTCAGTCTTTTGTACGCCTTTTCTACCTTCCTTATGTTCCATTTGGTATTTTCGTTTCTCTTTTTTGGAAAGCTTGTTAAACCAGTCAACAAACTCCTTATACTCTTTTACAACTTTCTTCGTATCATCAAACATACGAAGTTCACCATAATGCATCCAAGCCACCCGGTCACAGATTTTTTGAATTTGACTAATGGAATGGCTGACAAAAAAGATTGTCTTCCCTTGTTCTTTGAATTCTGTGATACGATCCACGCATTTTTGATAGAAGGTCTGGTCACCAACCGACAACGCTTCATCAATAATCAGGATATCTGGATCGATATGCGCTGAAATGGCGAAGCCAAGACGTGATTTCATTCCGCTTGAATAACTCTTCACAGGCTGATCAATAAAGTCACCGATATCCGCAAACTCTACGATTTTTTCATAAAGCTCGTCTATCTCTTTATTCGTCAGCCCCATCATTAAGCACTTGAGGCGAATGTTGTCTTTTCCGCTTAATTGGTTGTTCAGCCCTGCTGCAATGGCAATCAATGAAGGCTGTCCATCCATATCAATTTCACCACTTGTCGGTGGAATGATTTTCGCAAGAAGATTTGACATCGTTGATTTTCCAGATCCATTGATCCCTACAAAACCAATCGTTTCACCTTCATATACATCAAAGGACACATCACGAACAGCAAAGAACCCTTTTTCATTTTTATTAGGTAAAAACAGCCCTTTGATCTTATCCGACTGCTTTTTATATAAGACGTATTGCTTGGATACGTTTCGAAACGAAACCTTTAGTTTCATCGTATAATCTCCTTACTTTTTAAAGAAAATCGACAAATTTATCCCTAAATTTCATATGAAGCAATGAACCGACTGTTAAAAGAAGAAGCGTGATCAGCCAAAAATAAAGTGTATACTTCACATCATGGAAAAACCAATCTCCCTTTAACAAGCTATTTCTAAAACCATCAATAATATAGAAAAGTGGATTCAATCTTAATATATCCCCAATCCATGCTTTGTCTCCAGTGAGCTTCTCTGAAATATTCCAAAAAATCGGCAACAAAAAGAAAAGTAAACGTGTCACTGATTGTAAAAGAAATTGATAGTCCCTCACGAGTACGCTAATCGTGGAATTAAACAAGCTAAACGAAAACATAAACGCGATCATACAAATAAAGTAGTATATATATTGCAGCCAGTGCGCATCAGGATATATGCCATAGGAAATGAGCACAATCAGATAGACACCCATCATGACAAAGTAGCTGAACAAATTGGACATAATCACTACAGACGGCAGCGCACTAATCGGAAAGTTCATTTTCGATACCATATTAATGCGTTTAAACACACTATTTGAACCATCAAGAATCGTCGGACTAATGAAGAACCAAGGGATTAATCCCGCAAGCATCCAAATGATAAATGGAACTTCCATTCCACCAATGACAATCGGCTGTCCTCCGCGGATTCCAAGACCAAAAACAAACCAATAAGCCAGCATTTGAATCAATGGATTTAAAAACTGCCATAAAACACCTAAATAATTCATCTGATATTTTGATTTTGTTTCATAAACAGCAAGTCGCATAATCAGCGGAATTGAGCTGATTTGCTCCTTTAGTATCGTCAACATTGCATTCATTGTTATCTTCCTTAACAAAAGTTTTGAGTACCATTAAAATTAAAAGCACCGCTCATAATTGTAACAGATGTTGTTTATTTTTTCACTTTAAAGTCAAAACAAAGATGCTATCATTCATAAGTATAGGAATTATTTGCTCAACCATATGATATAGGCAGATTTGGGATGATATTTACATTTCAGAATAATGTATGTTAAACTATCTTGACTATATAATCAGAACATATTAATTTAATATCCATATTATAGTTATTACGTATTATTTTTACTAATTCAAAACAGATTATTAACTAGATTTTAAGGAGAGAGACTATGGTTTCTTTAGAAAGTATTTTAACTAGTAACTCTATCTTATCTTTGTTTATACATTCATATGATAAAAAAGACCTAGAAACAGTTAAATTCATTCGTGATAATCAATCATTTGATTTTCCTCTACAGCAGAATAAAGATGGTTTTTACGTAGCAGAAATACGTGCTAAAGATATCCTCCCTCTAAAAGGTTCCTCTTTCAGTATCTTCGTAACAGATCAAGGTGGAATACTCACTCCACTACAGTATGCTGTTCATCACAAATGGCAAAGGAAGATACTGCATAGAGAATTGGCTGTATTAATTAAAAGAACAAGCAATGAAAATTTACAAACAAAAATAACTTTCGAAGTTTTAAACGCTAGAAAAAGAACAAAATTATACAAAACAAATATGATTGATTTCATGCTTGAAAATTATACTCTAAACATAAATGGTGTTTCAAATATTTTAGACATTGATGCTCCATTAGACCAAAGAAAATTCTTTATTGCTCTTCATAGGGTACCTTCAAAGGATAAAATATTATTTCCTATTGATTCAATTTCAGAAGATGGTTTTTGGTCTGCCCACATAGACTTAAGCTCAATTGGCCTTCATAATTTATATGAGGGTATCTGGCAAATGCATTTTTACGAAGAAGTAGAAGGCAAGTTGCTAGGATCGTTTATAAAAGACAAACAAAAATTGATTACTACACATTCATTTAAGACTGCTGATCAGCTCTTTCAGTGTCATTTTAAAAAGAAAAACAGTGGATTGATATTAGATGTCAGACAAGAGATTCTACTTGTTTCTTTTAAAGAGAGCTATATTCAAAATCAAACGATGATTGCAAAAATATCTATAGCAAGTGAGCAACTAGCATTAATTGATCATCATGTTTCAGAAATTCACATGTTAAATAACCAAGACACTGAGAATACAGTTTTAACAAAATTGAAACGTATCAATGATGCAGATTTTATTTTAAAGATACCATTTAAACATATCATTGAATCCTTACAAGAAGGAAGTCAGAAACAATCTGACTGGCTCTTTTTATTAACAAATAAAAAAAGCCAGAAGACTTTCTTTGCCAAAGTCACTAATACCGCTTTGACCTTTGATGAAAATAACGTTCTTCATGTATTTGAGAAAGTACCTTTCGAAGTTGGATTACATCGAACATCTAGTCAAAACTTGAGTTTTACAATTCGAAAAACTAGAACCGTAAGAAATCTCTATCAAGTCAAAAAAATACGTGGTCACTACTTAAAAATTGAAGGAGCTTCTATTTTAAGAGGCTTGGAAATGCCTAACTCAGAATCTGTAAAACGCTCATTGGTACTAAAAGAACGCGCATCATTAAAAGAAATAATGATCCCCGTACAAAATAAAAGAGACTTAACTTTTGCTTATCATTATAAACGGGATAAGAAAGACTACACGTACTGTGGGTTCAAAGTGCTATTTGATACTTCCACACTTCCTGAAGAAAAAGGAGTGTGGGATTTCTTTGTTAGATTCGATACAGATCAATTTTCATTTGATAGACGTCTAGGGTTTGTTAAATATACCTATAAAAAAGACAAGTACCTTTCTATCATCAAGTATAAAGGTAACGATGATAATAAAATTTTCAACTTTTCGTCAACAACACCTAAGGGAAATTTAAAATTAGAAGTACTCCCCTTTAAATCAGCTATTGCTGAAGATCAAATTAGTGAAAGCCGAGAAGAAGTTTGGATTATTGGTGAAAGACCAGATACTGCTCAAGATACAGGCTATCATTTTTTCAAATATTGCAGAGAAAAGCACCCTGATAAGAAAGTTTATTATGCTATAGAAGAAGGAAGTAAAGATATTCGAAATATTGAACATCTTGGGAACGTACTGATCATTGGTTCAACCGAACATATTGAAAAAACATTACAAGCTACACACTTTATCGGTTCTCATGACTTAGAATATTTCCTTCCGTTTAAAATACCACAATATCAACATACGAAGAAAGCAAAAAGGATTTTTCTGCAACATGGTGTGATGGGGAGAAAATCGGCAGAATACCACAGATTTTTCTATCAATATCCTTTTCATATAGTATGTGTCAGCTCAGTTTATGAAAAGAAAATGATGATGGATCACTTTGGTTACAAAGAATCTGAGGTTAAGGTGACTGGCTTATCTAGATTTGACCATTTAGCTAATTTTAAGACAACTGATGATAATCGTGATAGAGAGATTTTAATCATGCCTACATGGAGAGAATGGCTTAATACGGAAGAAACATTCTTAAAATCGGATTATTACGAGAAGTATATTTCGATTCTAAAAGACGAAAAACTTCTTAAAGAATTAAGAAAACATAGAGTGAAACTATTATTCTATCCACATTACAGAATGCAGCCATATATCTCTTATTTCAACAAATATAAGAGTGATGTAGTTTCTATTTTGGAATTGGGTGAAGTGAATGTTCAGGAATTATTAATGAGAGCCTCTCTCCTTATTACAGATTATTCTAGTGTTTCATTTGATGTGAGTTTTATGAAAAAACCAGTCATATATTATCATTTTGATTTTGATGAATTTTTCAATAAGGGGATTTTAAGGAGTAAGGAAGAAACATTCCTAGGCGAAATTGTAGAAGATCAAACAACCTTAGTAAGTGAGGTTATTCAAACGATTAATAATAACTTCCGTGAGAAGTTATTTGTTGAAGAAAGAAGAGATTTAATTCTAACGTATACTGATAATAAAAACTGCGAAAGAATATTCAATGAAATATCTTCTCTAAAAGATGATGAAGTTTCAGTAATCGATTCCATATCAAGGATTTCTAAAGAAACTCTTCAAAATATAAAGATAGCAACTATACAAACATTAGTACGAAATTATATTTTCACCATTAGTGTCAAAAAAGTGAAATCGTTAAAAAATAAAGCTCGAAAAACCTTAAAACCTCTTAAGACAATTAAGAGACAATTAAAAAGAAACCTACACAAAAAAAACTATTCTAATTAGTCTTATAGTAGATAGTACATTGATAAGCAGCCTGTAGCCAGTTCGAGATAATCGACTGGCTTTTTTCCTTGCTGTTCATTTCATACAAAAAAAACACCTTTAAGTGTTTCAACTTAAAGGTGTTTTTGTCTTAATTAGATCAATTCATCTTCATGAGGTTCAGTGAGATTATGTCCTAGCCTTTTTATCGAACACTACTTCCACTACACGCTTCGAAGACTCTCCGCTCTCTAAGTAACAGAATTTCTCATAAAACGGTGCGAATGATTCTGGTAATGTAAAGGTCGGCTGTTCTGTTTCTCTTATCCATTCAATCACGCTTGATGTCTCTTTTACAAGAGGTCCAGGTGCTTCTTGTTCAAAATCGAAGTAGAAGCCCCTCAGCTTGTCACGATATGTTTCAATGTCTGGCACATAGAACAGCATCGGACGTTTGAGGTTTGCATAATCAAAGAACACTGATGAGTAGTCAGTGATGAGCAGATCAGAAATCATATAAAGGTCTCTAATGTCTTCGTAATGAGAGAGGTCATAGGCAAAGCCTTCATATGGTCCTAAATCAAAGTTTTCAGCGACTAAATAGTGCATACGCAGAATGATGATATATTCGTCTCCGATAGCGGCTCTCAGCTCATGCAGATCAAGGTCTAAATCAAATTTGTACTGCCCCTTTTTATAAAATTGATCGTCTCTCCATGTTGGTGCGTATAAGATCAATTTTTTATCAAGCGGCAGGTTCATCTTTTGTTTGAGTGCTCTCATCGTTTCTTCATTGTTTTGATTATGAAGGAAGTCATTTCTCGGATATCCTGACTCAATCATAGTCTTTTGAAATTGGAAAGCTCGTGTAAAGATTTCGGTCGAATAAGCATTTGGAGAAATGAGGTAGTCCCAATTTGACGCTTCCTTCGTGAAATTCTTTTTGTATTTTTTCGTGTTTGTTCCAGGCATATGCACCTCATCCATATCCATCGCCAGTCGTTTTAACGGCGTACCATGCCAAGTCTGCAAGTATGTTGTGTGATCTGGCTTTGGAACCCATAGCGGCAAACGGCTGTTTACAACCCAATACTCCGCTCTAGCCATTGCAAAAATCCATTTCAATGACAGACGATTGATATAGTAGATGCCCTTTTCCTTAAACGGTGCTTCATGCCCTTTTTTCACGCTCCAGATCAGCGTATATTCAGGGCGATTTTCTTTCATATATTCATAAATACCACGCGGGTTACAACTGAATTGTTTTCCATTAAAGCTTTCAAATACAACAGTTTTCTTTTTGACAGACATTTTACTCGCAAGCTTAAAGGTCGTTTTAAAGGTTCTCGTTACAAGACGATTACGGACTTTTTTAATCTTGCTTATTTGCTTTTTGAACTTCTTCCACTTGCTCTTCACATAGTACTTAGCACGTGTTTTCATTGTGTAATCATTAATTCGGATGCCAAGCGTCTGTCTTTTTTTCTTTCGATATACCTCATATCGAATCGGGACATTGTTCTTCTTTTGTATTTGGACGAGTCCCTTTAATTGTTTAGATCGATCTCCAAACACAAGAGATGGTGTTGTTAAAGTCTCCTCTGTTCCGTTAACTTCACATATAAATTCGAAGTACATTCTATAAATATATCTCTTATCTGTAGAATAGGTTAATTCGTCTAAAGGTACTTCAACATTGAATGGAAATATTTCTGGTGTTTCCCCATCCGTTCTATAACCATCAATATCATTTTTTGGCTGATAGTTTACGGGGAACCGATGTTCCACTTCGTCCCTTTTGAACAGAATTTGAATTTTTTTGATTCGATAAGGGTGCTCAGCACTGATGACACCACAATATCCACTTACTGTAAGGGAATTGGTCTCATCAAGTGATAGGTGATTCGTTTTCGTGATCTTCATCTCTCGCTTAATCTTAATAGAAGCATTACCTTTATCTGTACGATATGGTACAGCAAGGAGCAGCGTGTTTTTATTTTCTATGAAACAGAGTTCAGACATTTCCACATCCAGCTTTAGACGACACTTATAATATAGGCTGTCATTTTCACTTATGACTTTGCCTTCTTCCTCTTCCAATTCAGCCTCTTCGTCATCTCCATCGGAATCATATGAAGAGTCTTCTGTTTCATCTTCGCTCTCACTACTATCTGTCATTCCAGAAAAATCCGTCACATACAAGTTATACGTTTGGCCTTGTTCCATTTTATTCGGGAAAGAATCTTCATGAATCTCTATTTCAAACTGATTCTCCACTAGATGTTTAAGAGGAAGGTAAACTTCCTGCTTTGAGACCCTTTCTCTCATGAGCAAGTAAAATAATCGACCTTCTAATGGTCTCTCATCATCTATCCTTAACAAAATTCTTATTTTTTGGTCGTGGTTCTTTAAACTCTCAACGACACTTTTTTTCTGAACGGTCTCTTCAATCATTAATCATTTATCTCCTCTGTTCATCAAAATCTTATTCTTATGCTTATTCTCATACTTATAACACGATGTATAATAAATAAAAGTTTCTATCAATTATTTATTCACCTTCCAAGAATAATTCCCTTTAATTGTCTTGTAAGAAACACCGTCAACTTTGGACACATCTTTTTCATTAAACAGATTCTCGGCAATTGGTAAACGCTTAATGATTTCATTGTATTCTTCGTCTCTCATTCTAAGATAGAAATCAACATATTTCGTTTTGTTTCGTTTCAATGCCTCTTGTATGGATGCATGTCCAATAGGAAAGGATACCTTGAAATTTTCGACTGCTTTAGAGAACAGCTCAGCATGGTTGTGCCGATCATAACCGACAAGTTCTAATATAACCTTTTTTTGTTTTTCAATAACACCTTTCATTTGAATATCCAAAGAAAGAACATGATTCTGAACATCAATTCCCACTAATTTCAAATGAATAGGTTTTATCATCCGTTTAATTTGGTCTCTTTTTTCTCGAACTTCTATCATTTTTCGAAGTGCCTTTGCCCAGTTTTCGTAATAGTTAGGGATTGAATATATTTCTGCAATCTCCTGACAATTTTCTGAAAAAATTTGATACTGTTCATCGTTTTTCAACAATTCAATGATTTTGTTGGCCAACTGTTTCACTTCATATTGCTCAACAACAAAGCCATTAAAATTATTTTTCACAAGTGTACTAGCACCATAATCGTAATTATAAGTAATCACGGGGCAATTGTTAACAATTGATTCCATGATAGACAATGGACAGCCTTCAAAGACAGAGGTGGAAATAGACATTCTAGCTGTTCTAAATTCAGCATCGGGATTTTGAGTGAATCCTTTTAAAATGACATTCTTTTCTAAGCTTAATCTTTTAATTTCTTGTTTTAACTGCTTTTCTTGAGGACCTGAACCAAAGATTTCAAGCCTCGCATTTGGTACTTCTTTTACCACAAATTCAAACGAACGGATGGCATCTATGACATTTTTCACTTTGGTTAATCTCGCCATCATCAAAACCTTATTCGGATCAGCAGTATAGTGATCTTGTACTTGATGTGGTGAACGACCAAGTGTATGTGGCGTTAAAAAGAATATATTTTGATGACCAAATTGTTTCACAACGTCTGTTTTTTGCTCTTCAGTGATGAAAAAGACAGCATCTACTTTTTGTTTTCTTAATTGGGTAAATAATTCATTATAATCAGAACGTAATTCTGTCTTTTCTGTTTCATAGTGTTTACTGTGAATAATTGCAGAGAAATAAGTAGAACTCCTTTTTTTCAATTGGAACACATACTTATCCTGCTTCCGGCTATCAACTAAAAAGAGTTTTTTTCGATCATTTTTATACTGAATAGTCATAAGCCACTCTTGTCTTAGTCCTTTTTCATTTTTAAAGGTTTTCATTCCTTCTTGGGCATACCAAATGATGTCTCTCAATTTATTTTTAGCTTCGTCTTTAAGATCATCATACTCTTTTTTCATATAAATATGAGTGTTCTCATAAATAAATAGTTCTCGATAGACTTTGCCCGTTTCCTGAGAGAAATAGGAAACTTTATGCAACTGCCCTTGTGAGTTATATTCCTCTCGTTTATCCAATTGCTGATTTGGATGAAAATAATCAACCATCTCAATTTGATTTGATTTTTCATTCCTAATAAAACGAACAGATGAATCTTCATCATCACATAACCCTTTATTGATGTTGTCAGCGTGATAAGTTGGCTGATACTGTTCCTTTGGTTGACAATTTGGAATAAGGAAATCAACATACATATTTTGAATTTTTGTCATGTTAGGATCCACTATTTTCTTGTCAATAATCCCTTTCACTTTCTCAGGAAATTCTTGATCATATGAAAAGGTTAAAAAATGAGTTGAAGTATTCTTTAACCCAAATAGGTTCGCACGTAGCAATAACGACTTTGTCATACCACCATATTTTTCTTTAATTTTTCCGGTAATAAAGTAATACTCCATATCAGGAATTTGCAATTGTTGTTGCGGTTGACTTTGATTATTTTCATGTGTCTTTTTTCTAAGCTTGTTAAACCATTTTCGGATCAAAACACTCAACCTTTCATTGTTGTCCATTATTCCGTCGATATTTAAATAAATTTTTAAACGATATGTTAACATAAAAAAGCACTTCTCACCAAAAGATAAGAAGCACTATCTTAAATAATTAAAGTCCAGCAATTTCTTCCTTAATTTGTGTTGTTGAGATGCCTTCTGTTCTTTTCAAGTACACGACTTCGCAATGCTCTTTCAAGAAATCGAATTTACCTTCCCAGTCATCTCCCATGACAAACACATCAATATCGTGCTCTTGCACGTCACGGACTTTTTGATCCCAGCTGTTTTCTGGAATGACTTCGTCTACATAACGAATCGTTTCAAGAATCAGCTTTCGATGCTCGTAGCTGTGATAAGCCTTTTTTGATTTTTGTAAATTAAACTCATCTGTCGATATGGCTACCACTAAGTAATCTCCAAGCTGCTTTGCACGTTCGAGCAGCTTAATGTGCCCCCAGTGTAATAAATCAAATGTACCGTAAGTAATAACTTTCTTCATTGCAAACATGAACTCCTTTCTTCATTCCTTATTCAACTGCTTTCATGCAGTAATGTTTATCCGTAATCCTATGATCATCGTTCGTATTTTTTCGCTCTTCGGAACCTCATTATATCATAGCGCCTATCAAACGTTAAGCAGATGTAAAGACAAACTATTTCCAATTTATTGGGCGGAGAAGGGAAAGTCCGAAGAATCAATGTTTCTTGCAGCATCCTCCTTATGAATTGATGAAAATGTCATGAAATTTAAAGGTTTGTAAAGTTATTGTTAATATTTCATGGAGCATCTGTGATAAAATGATGTGTAGACGAAAAACGAATTTACAATGAACGTTCATAGATAACAAGATAAAAAAGGAGGTCTAAACAATGCAAACAGAAGTGGTCTCTAACCTTTCTTATGTAAACGGCGACCTAGATGAATTTATTAGCTATATGAATCATCATCATATTTCTCAAAGAAGAGGCGCCATGATCGCGACTGTCAATCCAGAGATTGGCTATGCTGTTATGAAGGATCATGCATATCATCAAGTTGTTTCTTCTGCGGATTATGTTCTGCCGGATGGTGTTGGCGTCGTCTTGATGTCACGTTTGACACAAAGTCCGCTGAAGTCAAGAATTGCTGGCTTTGATGTCTTCATGTCTATGCTTGATCTAGCAAACAAGCAGTCTAAAAGTATCTTTTTATATGGGGCGAAAAAAGAAGTGCTTGAGGCTGTTAAACAGCGAATTGATACGGAATACCCAAATGTGGTCATCGCAGGCAGCTGTGACGGTTATCAAGCAGATAAACGTTTCGTAGCAAAACAAATCGCTCGCTCGAAAGCAGATATGGTGTTCGTTGCTTTAGGTTATCCAAATCAAGAGAACTTTATTTATGAATACCGTCATTTATTCCCGCAGGCTGTTTGCATCGGTTTAGGCGGAAGCTTTGATGTATTTAGCGGAACGGTGAAGCGCGCACCACGATGGATGATTAAAACAAATACAGAATGGCTGTACCGACTTGTTGTGAATCCATGGAGATGGAAACGAATGCTGAATATTCCTAAATACGCTTTTGCCGTATTGAAAGAAAACAAAGGGAAAAAACGTTACTATCCTGAGCAAGCAAAGGATCAGACGAAACAGCTGTGAGAGACTGACCAATGATGAATATACGCTCAATGATCATTTCATGCTATGCAGCTTTCATTTCTTTCATTGGATGGCTGATGAGCGGCGTGAAACCACGGGAAAACCAGGTGACGCTGCTTGTTTCATTTCAAGAGAATACAGCTGCTCTTATTGATGCTTATCAACAACAGGCGAACATGACGATGAAGCTTACTGTCCTCTATACGAAGCATGCTTCTGCGATAGAAAAGGACGAGTCTCATCTGTCATTTCGCTATTTTCATGAAAAAAACCCTCTCCATCTCATTCAATGTATTTATACGATGTTTAAAAGCAAGGTTGTCGTGACAGATAATTACTTTCTTATGACAAGTGTACTCAGAAAACGTCCTTCTACCACCTGTATTCAAGTATGGCATGCCAATGGGGCGTTGAAAAAGTTCGGGCTTGAAGATGCTTCAAATTCGGAACGAAGTCCTCGTGATATTAAACGGTTCAAACGAGTCTATGCGTCTTTCGATTATATCGTTACAGGCTCAGATCATATGCGCGAGATTTTTAAATCTTCGTTTGGGGTGAATGATGAACGTTTTTTACCAACAGGTGTACCGATGACGGATGTGTACTATGAACAGCATCAGCCTTCCTTGAAGCCGAATGATTTTCCTAAAGGGAAAAAGATCCTGCTTTATGCACCGACCTATCGAGACTTTGCAATGGGCGGTCTTGTCCTGCCTTTTTCAAAAGAACAATTGCAAACAGAGCTAAACGGTGATTATATTCTGCTCGTCAAGCTTCATCCTGCGGTCAAACATTTAGCGAAGGCGGAAACAGACGATGAATGGATATTTGATGTATCCGATCAGCCGCTTTATCCATTGCTTTGTACATGCGATGTACTGATCACAGATTACTCGTCGATCGTGTTTGAATATGCACTGCTTGAAAAGCCTGTTTTGTTCTTCACTTATGACTTAGACACTTATCGCAAGAAGCGCGGTTTAGTCGATCGATATGAAGACATCATTCCTGGGAAAGCTTGTATCACTCAAGACATGCTCTTGATGGAGCTGCTTCAACTAACCGAATCAGATGATCAAGACCAAATCAAAACCTTTGCCGAGGAATGGAATCAATATTCAAAGGGAAGGTCCAGTGAGCAGCTCTTATCCTTTATTGAACAACAGCTCTTATACAAAAAACGTCCGGCTTCTCAATAGGAAGCACGGACGTTTTTTTATTTGTTATACACCGGGATATCGTAATACAGCGTATAGTCATCAAGCAGGTTATACAAACTATACATACGAGTGACTTGCTTATAAGCCCAGCCAATATCTGTTGCATATTGATGAGTCGCTGCACTAGACCAGCGCATTTTATAAATTGTATCTTGCTTGTATGTGGCATGATTGATGTAGCTGTTGCCAATGAATTTTGCTCCGCCAATAATGGCAGCCTCTGGCGTGAACCATTGCTGTTCATACGCATACTTTGCACCAAGATAGTTCGGATTGCTGTCATATGCGCCAATGCCATACATGTTATATACTTTCTTTCCATTAAACATCGTCCCATTCGCTAAAATGGAACCTCCGTTACCTGTTTCAAGCAGCGCGTGAGAAATGAGATAAATTTCGTTGATATGATACGTTTTCGCTGCCGTAATGAATGCTTGTCCTTTACCTGCAAGAATCCCTTTGCCTGCTAGAATCTTTGAATTGACTTCTGCCGGATTGAGATTTGCAGCTTCTGAGAGTTTTAGAAATTGGAAATAAGATTGAGTGCCTTCAGCAATGTTAGCTGGGTCTACATATTTTTGCACCTCTGCTGCACTTGCATTTCTCCAACCAAGGCTGATCTTGATCCAGTTTCCTTCTTTCCCAAGCTGTTTCACTTTTGCTCCTTTGTTCAGCTGCGCCACGATGTTGCTTGCAGAACTCGAATCTGGTGTCGAACGGACATTTAAGCCGTCCGTATTCACTGTTGATGTTGCTTGGTCTACATATGGTGCATAGACATAAGCCGCACCATCTGTCTGTGGTGATACCTTCATTTGTTTGTTGACCATCTCATTGACAGTAAGGTTGTAGTTCGTTTGCATGACCATTGGGCCATTTTTGATTTTTACGGCTGTAGCTGTCCAGCCATATTGACTTTTCACAAAAGCAATGGCTGCATTTACAGTTGGTAACCCTGTGAATTGCTGCGTAATATTGATTTTGTAGGTTGGTTTCGTTGTTGTTTGATAGGCTGCTGGTTCATTCCGTTTTTTGAAAAATGCCATGCCTTGATCCCGCAATGCAGCTGTTGAGATGGCACCTGTTTTGATCTGATATTGACCATAATCAGCTGCACCTGTTTTTTGAGCAGCTGCTTTCATTTTTTGTTTCGTTAAATAACTTAGCGCTTGATTCAGTTTTGTCTGATTCACCGTTGGCTCTGTCGTGATCCGGTATTGTTTAACCGCTTCAGTCAACGTTTTTGTACTGCTGGCAACGCCATTTTTCTTGATAATCTCTTGAGCCTGCTTGACTTTATTTTGCTCATATACAGGTGTTGTCTTGAGACTATACGTTTTGCTGACAGCTTGGCCCTTACCAGTTGTAATGCTGCTTGTCACCTTCTGCGTTTTTAAATATGCGGCACCTTTATTTATTTTGGCTTGCTCCGCCGATTGATTGACGACAAGTCGATACGTGCTGTCAGATGCTTTACCTGTTTTTTTCGTTGTTGCTGATACCTTTTTCTTTTGGAAGAAAGCTACTGCTTTTTTCGCTTGGTCATCTCCTAAAAGGTTTCCAGTCACTACTTGATATGGCTGTGTAGAAGAGATCTTTTGCGAAGTGTAGCGCCATTTCTTTTTCTTGAAAAAGGCCACCGTTTTTCCGTATGCTGTATCGTTCAGTTGATTGAGCTTCACGATATAATTCTTTGTTTTTCCCACTCGCTGCACAGTCCCTGTAGCGCCGGTTTGTTTCTTAATCTGGGCCGCAGCTGAGGATGCCTGTTTGTTGTCTTTGAAATAACCTGATTCCAAGCGATATACATTTTTTAAAGCGCCTGTCTTTTGAATCTTCCCGCTGATCTTTGCTTCTCTTTGAAGCTGGGTAAGAAGCGTCTGTGCTTTTGACTGGTTCGCTTGTGCAGCTGATGTGACGATGTAATATGGCTTGCCTGCTGTCACCGTTTGAAGCACCGCTTTTAAACCAGACTCTTTTTGAAAGCCTTGCAAGATCGTATTCGCCTTACTTTGACCAACGATACCGCCTGAAATCAGCTGATACACAGTGCCTGCTTTGTTTTCTGTTTGGTATGTACTAGTGACACCGGCCTGCTTTTGTAATTCGGTTTGAATATTTTTGACTTTCGTTTCAGAATCAATGGTTCCTGAAATGACCTGATAGGAAGGTCTACTTTGATTGATAATTTCATAGGTGCTATTGAGTCCTGATGTTTTCGTTAGCTCGAGTGAGAGCTTTTTCGCCTGAGCTTCATCATTGACGGGGTCAGATACGACCTTTTGTAATGGAAGGCGGTCACCTACTGGAGACACCGTACCGCTCATGCCCGTCTCTTTTTTTAATGCAGCTGCACTTGCACTCGCTGCTGCTTGTGACTCATATCCTGAGGCAGTGAGCTGATAGGTCGACGTGTTTCCTGAGGTTTGATAAGTGGCTGTCCACTTTTTGTCCTTCTTCAATGTTTCCACTGCTTTTTTCACTTCTGATTCTGTTGTAAATACTTTTGAGGTGTTCATCGTATAAATGGATTGATCAACATAGGAGGCTGCTTGTGCTTCTTTGCCCGTCTGTACTGTCATACCAAAGGCAGCTGCGAGTAACATAATCTTGATGGTTTTTTTCACGTTCACTGTCCCTCTCTTAACTTTGCATAATTGTCTACTAATCTCTTTATCGACAAAAACAAGTACTCTTTCAAGTTATTTATGCAATAGAAAAATAGAGGACCTCTTCGAAGTCCTCTTTTCCTTTATATATGCGATACAATCAGTTCACAAGTTCCTTCAATTGAGAAGTTCCCTGTTTCAGCTGGCAGGATAAAATGAGCTCCTTTAGGCAGTGGATATGTGTGCTCATCATGCGTTAGAGCCCCTTCCCCGCTAATTACACTGCACAGCAAAAACGGATAATCTTGCGAAAGCTCTACTGCTTGATCAATTTCCCATTTATACACTGAGAAATACTCTGCTTCAACAAAAGTTCGAATGGTCAGCCCACGGCGTGTTTCAACTGATTCATCTGCATAACCATCTACATGGGGGACCGTTGTGACATCAATGGCTTGCGCAAAATGAAGTTCACGTTCATGGCCATTCTGATCTTTTCGTTCATAATCATATACCCGATAGGTGGTATCTGAGCTTTGCTGCGTTTCGAGGACAAGCGTTCCTTCGCAAAGCGCATGAATGGTACCGCTTGGCACATAATAAAAATCACCAGGCTTAATCTTCACACGACGCAAAAGTCCTTCCCAATCTCCACTGTTCATCATGGTCACAAGCTCAGTTCTTGTTCTTGCGCTATGCCCATATATCATTTCTGCTCCTTCTTTGCAGTCAATGATATACCAGCACTCTGTTTTTCCAAGCTCGCCATTTTCATGTCTTTCCGCGTAATCATCATCTGGATGAACTTGAACGGACAAGTCTTGGTTTGCATCTAAAATTTTAGTTAACAGCGGGAATCGATCGCCTTCTATTCCCCCGAACAATTCTCTGTGATTGTCCCATAGTTCGATCAGCGTTTTCCCTTTATATGGACCGTCTTGCACGATACTTGGTCCGTTTGGATGAGCAGAAATTGCCCAGCATTCTCCCGTTTGATCAGAAGGAATATCATAGCCAAATTGATCTCTTAAGGCTGTACCTCCCCATATTCTCTCCTTCAATTCAGGCAGTAAAAAAATTGGTGACTGCTTCATTCAGGATGACTCCTCCCTTTGCTACCCTATGATAATCCTTGTAAGGCTTGATGAAAACTAGTAAGTCTCAACTTTTATTATGACGCTATCTAAAGAGAAGTCAATCCTTTCAGTACACCAAATGAAAACGATAACACGAAAAGATTTCATCCTTTGACAGAGCCTGCGAGAAGCCCTTTGACAAAGTATTTTCCAAGCAGTATATAGACCAAAAGTGTCGGCAGTGCCGCCAATATTGCCCCTGCCATTTGGACATTCCATTGCACAATTTGACTGCCTGATAAATTTTGCAAGGCAACCATCACCGGCTGATGCTCTGCAGTGGTCATCGTGACTGCAAATAAGAACTCATTCCACACATTTGTGAACTGCCAAATCGCGACCACCACAAATCCTGTGATCGAAAGCGGAAGAATCATATGTCTGAAAATCCCGATAAACCCTGCGCCGTCCATTTTTGCCGATTCAATCATTTCATCAGGAATGCTCACATAGAAGTTTCGAAACATGAGCGTTGTGATTGGAAGTCCATATACGACATGGACTAGTACCAAACCCGGAATCGAATTGTATAATCCGACTTCACGCAAAAATTGAATGAGTGGGATGAGGATACTTTGATATGGAATAAACATCCCAAACAGCATTAGAGTAAAAACTACTTCTGATCCTTTGAAACGCCATTTTGATAGGACATAGCCATTCATCGCCCCTAAGACAGCAGACAATAAGGTAGCCGGAATGACTAGATAAAGAGAATTCATTAAATTGGGCGCTAGCTTTTCAAATGCGATTTGATAGCTTGAAAAATCGAGTGTTGACGGCAGTGCCCACATTTTCTCAAGGGTTACTTCACCTAATGGCTTCAAACTTGTGACGAGCATGACATAAACTGGCATGAGAAAAAAGAGACTGCACAAAATCAATAAAGCATAAAGAACTGGACGGACAAACCATCTAGCTGTCATGATGACGCCCCCTTCCGGCTCGACAGGAGATATGGCACAATAAAGACCGCAACAGAGATCAGCATCACAATCGCGATAGCGGCACCGCCCGCATAATGGTTTCCTCTAAAGGTCATTTCAAACATGTACACGCCAGGAACATCTGTGACAAAGTTTGCACCCGGTCCTGTCATCGAGTAAATCAAATCGAAAATCTTTAATGAAATATGAGCCATGATGATAATGACACTTGCAGTTATCGGTTTTAATAAAGGAAAAATAATCTTCCGGTAAATCTGCCATTCGGTTGCGCCATCCATTCTAGCAGCCTCTCTTACTTCCTCTGGAATGCCTCTCAAACCCGCCAAATACATCGCTAGAGAAAATCCAGTCATCTGCCAAACAGCTGCAATTACGACTGCAATGATTGCCGCAGGGACACCAAACTCAATTTTCCCCCAGACAAATCCAGCTAAAATATTCGTATCCGTGTACCACTTAGGCTGGATACCAAGCGTCTTTAAAAACAGATTCACCCCAGTGGACGGGTTTAAAATCCATTGCCAGACGACCCCTGTCACAACGAAGGAAAGGGCCATTGGAAAGAAAAATAAATTCCGAAATAGAGATTCACCCTTGATCTTTTGATCTAGTAAAATCGCAAGTGCAAGCCCAGAGGCAATAACGGCTCCAATAAAGAATAGAGTAAAAAAGACCGTGTTCCTAAGATCTGACTGAAAGCGGAAATCTTGAAACAGCATCATATAGTTTTGAAGCCCTGCGAAAGAGAAATCAGGAACAAGCGAAGTCCAATTTGATAATGACACATACCCTGTCCAGCCAATAAAGCCGTAAACAAAGATGAATAATAACACAGCCGACGGGGCTAAAAATAGAAGCGCAAGCAGCTGATCCCCACTCCATTTTTTCCGAACACGTTTGACTTTGGGTGTTGATGCTTTTGTGATCGGCGATGTATCCATGCGCATGAGCTACACTCCTTTTTAAAAAAGAGGCGGTGCTTAGTCGCCGCCTCCTCGTCTTTATTTCATTGAATCTTTTAAAGATGAAACAAACTGGCTGCTGTCTTTTTGTGTGACGAAGATATTGACGGCTTGATTCGCTTTTGTCACAAACCCTTCTTCAGCAGCTGAACCATGCGCGAGAGACGGCGCCAGCTTTGAGTCTTTAAATGCCTTCATCGCTGATTTTCCGTATTCATCATATTTAGACATATCTGCATCCACACGTGCCGGAATCGATCCCTTCAGCGGGTTAAATGCATCCTGTCCTTCCACAGATCCTAAGACAGATAGGAATTTCTTCACGTTTTCTGGCTGTTTCACGCCCTTTGGCAGTCCAAATGTATCGGTGATCACCATAAAGCTTCCCTCTGTTTCAGGAGTCGCCACGTATCCAAAGTCTTTATTCACCTTCAGATCCAGATCATTCACAAAGTACCCTTTCGCCCAGTCGCCCATGACGTTCATTGCAGCTTCCCCTTTTGCTACGAGCTGCGAGGCATCCTGCCAGTTACGTGAGCTGTGATCATCATTGACATATTCAAGCATACGTCCAAAGATGTCTGCCGCTTCCTTCACTTTTGCGTCATCCATTTTCATGTCGCCAGCCCAAAGTTTTTGATATCCATCAGCGCCTAAAACGCCGAGCAGTACACTCTCAAACAAATGTGTTGCTGCCCAAGGCTCTTTATCCCCAAGCGCGAGAGGTGTAATGCCTTTTTTCTTTAAAGCATCTGCTGTCTTGAAAAATTCATCAAAGGTCGTTGGTGGCTCTAAACCTGCATCATCAAATACCTTCTTGTTATACCAAAGCACATTGCCTCTGTGAATATTCACCGGTACTGAATAGATTTTCCCATCTTTGCTGACAAGGTCGATGAGTGATTCCGGAAATTTGTCCTTCCAGCCTTCTTTTTCATATAGATCATCCAGCGGCTCCATTTTACCTGCTGCGACCCAGCTCTCATTCAGCTCCGCTCCGCCATGTACTTGGAATGTAGCTGGCGGGTCATTTCCTTGCATCCGGCTAGTCAGAACAGCCTTTGCATTTGTACCAGCACCACCTGCGACAGCTGCATTTTCAATTGGGATATCTTTATTTTTCTCTTCAAACAATTGAATGAGTGCTTTCAGTCCGTCCTCCTCACCTGCTCCAGTCCACCAAGAAAAAATGTCGAGCTTCTCTGCTCCGCCCTCTTTTTTTGCATCTGAGCTCGTCGATGAACTACAGGCAGTGACGATAAGCATACAGAGCACTAACAGCGTAAAGCCTAATTTAACCTTCATGATTGATCCCCCATCCCTATTTTGTAAGCGTTATCATCATAAGTATAATGGCAGATCCTTGCTTTTTTTCAGGCAAACTTCTTCACTTTTTTATGAAATTCTTCATTTTTTTACGGTCTGTTTTCGATATTCCTTCGGTGAACAGCCGACCATCTTCTTAAACACACGGCTGACATAATTAGGGTCTGTATATCCTGCCTGATAGGTAATTTCTTTTAAACTAAGCGAGCTGTCTTTGAGAAGCCTTTTGATTTTATCCAGCCGGCAGGCAGTCACATACTCTTTAAATGTCAGCCCTGTCTCGTCTTTAAACCTTTTTGTGAAATAGGTCGGACTTAAATCAACATAGGCCGCAGTCTGCTCCAGCGTGATCTGTTCACAAAAATGCGTTTTGATGTAGCGCTTTGCCCGCTCAATATCATTCACAGTCTGGTTTCTTGCTTCGTACACGTCAAATAAATATTCACAGCACTGGCGGCATTCTGCTGCGGTGTTGATCGTTAATATAGGCCAGTCTGTTCGGAGTCGTGATTTAAATAAGATCAGCAGCTCTTTTAGTTGAGACAGGGTCGCCCCCTCTAGTTCAAAAGCATCGAATAAAGCGAGCGCCTCCTCTCTTCTCCCTTCTTCCATTGCCTGCATCATATCGTCTGCAAGCTCAGGCAGATGGATCAATGGATGGGACTGTTCTTCTGTTTGGTAAAAGCCATAACGAACAACGCCAGGACTCTTTTTCCGCTGATAATAGGAAAGCTTCGCCTCTGCTGCACTTTTCTGAAGATAAAGCGGATTTGAGACCGGGTGTCCCATGCCAACGACAGGTGAAGGCTGATCGTTGGTTGTGGCAGTTCGAATCGCCTGCAAGACATCTGCCTTTAACTGACCAGGCGCTTGGTGACGATAAATGAGACATGTAAACAGCTCACCACTCACCTGAATCGGCACCGTATGAAAAAGGGGAGATGTCTGTAAATGAATCAACAACTGATTCCCGATTGTCCGCTGTACAGCGATGACAAGACCTGCTTCGAATTCATGAAACAGTTGTCGAAACTCCGCGGAAGTATAGGATTGTCCGTTTATGACATGAGCTTCAAGCCACTTTGACTGCTGACCGGCCGCCATCGCCTGCCGCTGAGACGCCTCCTGCTGAATCTCTGCCGCAACCGTTCGAATGGCGGCGATGGTTTCATCTTTGTCAGCCGGTTTGACGAGATATTGTTTCACTCCTTCCTGCATCGCTTGCTTGGCATAATCGAACGTATCGTAGGCTGTCAGCATAATAAATTTTGTCTGAGGACTGATCGCTTTGATTTGCTTGATCGCTGTCAATCCATCCATTCCAGGCATCTGAATATCCATGAGCACAAGATGAACGGGCTCAGTCCGCACGAATTCAACCGCCTTTTTTCCATTTTCAGCTTCTCCTGCGATATGACACTCTGGAAGCCAATCGGTCATGAACTTCCGCATCGCTAGCCGTTCTATCTTTTCATCATCTACAATCAGCACGTTCAGCATGCCGGTCCCTCCTTCATCGGAATAGCCAATTGAATAGTGGTGCCTTCGTTTGGATTTGAGTCAATTTGAAGGGCATCTTGTACCCCATAAAACAAACGCAGCCTTGACATCACATTTCGAAGACCGATTCCCGTTGAATGCCCTTTACTCAACATGTTTGGATCTTCCTCTTCTTTTTCTGATAGCAATCTTCTTTTCTCTTGTTCATTGATTCCCATCCCATTGTCACGAATCCGAATCATCACATAGCCGCCTTCTTGATAGATCGAGAGCTCGACAAGTCCATCTTCCTCCTTTGGTTCTACGCCATGAATAAAGGCATTTTCAACAAGCGGCTGTAAGGTGAGACTTGGGATACGTACAGATAAACACGATTCATCTATGGTCGTTTTGCATGTAATACGATCGGCAAATCTTGTTTCTTGTATATGAAAATATTCTTTGACCACTTTTACTTCTTGTTCGAGCGTAACGGATGCACTGAGAGCTGACAGCGAATAGCGCATGAGAGTGGAAACAGATTGGATCAACCTTGATGTGGCATCCGCTGATTCTAAGTAAGCCATGCGTGAGACGATGTTTAAGGTATTAAATAAAAAATGTGGGTTCATTTGGTTTTGCAGCGTTTTCAGCTTCATATCTTTGATTTTTTGATCTAAAGCTGCCTTTTGTTTCATCTCTTCAATCATCATTTTCATCTCTTGACGCATTCGCTGGAAGGCCTCATTTAATACAGAAATTTCATCCTTTGAGGTGACATGCAAGTCCGCTCCATCAAAGTTTCCTTCTGATACTTCCTTTACGCTTCGAGAGAGATGGACGATCGGTCTTGAAATCCCGCCAGCAATCATATACGCCATCCATAATGCGACTCCAATGGACAGCGTAAACAAACATAGGGTAAAGAGCGCATAGGTTTGGTGTCTTTTTTGCAAAGATTGATAGAGTACTTGATACTCAGACAATTCATCATCAAGCAAGGTCATTGTTTGCTCTTGTATGTAGGAGGAGACGGTTCTTACTTCCTTCACACTTGCTGCATATTCTTTGATTTTTCCTTCTTTTACATGTGTCATGGTCGCATCACTCTCATTGATGAGCGTCCGCATCATATATTGATATTTTTCAATAGAAGGAATTGCCGCATGAAGCCCGGCATCTTTTCGCAATGCCTGGTCGTAGGATTTCATTTTTTGTTTTGAAGCTAGATATTCTTTGGCAAACTGCTGATCCTTTTCAATCGCATACGCATTGACCTTTTCATACATCGTTTTTGCCTCTGTCGATATATCATTAAGCAGGAGAAAAGAACGAAAGCTTCTGCTATATTCTGATACGATATTCGAGCTGCTCCAATAGACGAAAAAAGCGGCCACGTTGCCAAGGAATACAAGGGTTAAAAATGCCAGTAACAACTTACTTCGAATCCTTCTCACGGCTGCACCCCCTTCCTTCTGTCTGTTTGCTGTAGCGGCAGATCCTCTTGCCGAATCACACTCGTTCCTGTGTACTGAAGAGGCTCTTCTTTTTCACCTTTCTGCAAACGCACAAGCGATTCCACTGCTTGGTAGCCCATTTCATAAGGATGCTGAACAACGACGGCATCAATCTTTCCATCATCGAGCGCCTGAATCGTATCTGGCAATGTATCAAATGCGAGTACATAGACATCTGTGGACGATCGATATTGCGCTGTTGCTTGAATGATACCTGCACCATCTAATGCACTCGTGCCGTAAAATGCAGTGAGCTTTGCATGATCGTTTAATAGTTTATACGCGGCACCGGAGGCCCCTGATTTTGTAATGGCTGATTCTTCTATTCCAGCAATATGAATGCGTTTTTCAGCGGCGACGGCATCTCGAAATCCTTTGACGCGCTGCTTTTGATGAACGGCATCAAGCCTGCCTGTGACAATTCCTACGTACTGTTCGCCTTTTGTATCTGCGATGAGTGCCTGTCCTGCGATAAAGCCTGAATAATAATTGTCCGTGCCTACATACACTTGACGCATGCTCCCCTCTGCATCTGTATCAACGGTGACAACATCAATGCCCTTTTCCCTCGCCTTCTGAAAAAGCGGTTTGTATTTTTTCGCATCAAGTCCCTGTGTCATAATGCCATCAACATGCCCTGCGATTGCCATATCAATGGTTTTCAAATGATCATCTATATCGGCTTGCTTCGGACCCAAATATTCTAAATACACGCGATGAGCGGCTGCCGCATCAGCAGCTCCCTTTTGGACCAGCTGCCAATATTCATTATCAAGTTCCTCAGGTACAAGGACAAAGTGATATTGATAAGTTGATGACGCTTTTTCGGAAGCGCTTTCAATTTTAAATAAATCTTGACCTAATGATGTTAAAAAAATGACAGATACGACACAAAAAGTGAGAAAGGCGCCCAGCCCGATCCACTTTGATACTTTCACCACATCCTCCCCCTTTCAAAAATTGCGCATAAAAAAAGAGCTGCTTATAAGCATACTCTCTCGACCTCTATAATTCCTTTGTCATAAATAAACTGTTTGGATCTTCTTGATATGAACCGAAAGGCGGACAAATATAAAACCCAACACTCTCATATAGTTTTCTTGCTGGCTCAAAGAAAGACATCGCACCTGTTTCTAAGCTGACACGTGAATAACCGCGCCTTTTTGCCTCTTGGAGAAGATGGTTCAGCATATACCTCGCTACACCTTTTCGCAGATGGAGAGCTGCGGTTCTCATGGATTTGATTTCACCGTGCTCTCTTGACAGCTCCTTTAACGCTCCGCAGCCAAGAAGCTCCTCTCCATCCCGTACACTCCACACTGTGACATCTTGCTTTTTCAAATCAGCTAACGGAAGGGCATGAATGCTTTCTGGCGGGGAATGCTCTTTCATTTCTTCTATATGAGCGGTAATCAGCTGTTCTATTTGTCCATCCGTGAGTGTATCTTGTTGAATGTACACATCTATCACTCCTTCACGATCATTGTACGTGAAGAGTCAGTATTCACCAGCTGTTATGTCAGATAAACGAACAAACAACCAGCATTCACCTGCCAGTTGTTCATTTGATAACACCTATTTATGAAGAAAGAACCGCTTGTAATTCTTCTGCCGTACTGCTTTCAAGCTGACTTCCGACCCCTACTGCCACTGCGCCTGCTTTCAGCCAGTTTGGCACATCGGCTGGATGAATACCTCCCGTTGGAATAAATTCAATGTCTGGAAATGGGCCTTGTAAGTTTTTCATATAGGATAAACCGAAGGAGCCACTTGGAAAAAGCTTGAGCAAGCAGTATCCAGCTGCTTTTGCCTGCATGATTTCACTTGGGGTGAGGACACCTGGTACATAGAGTGTGTCGTGAAACGAGAGATGCTCTCCAATGACAGGAAGATATCCTGGACTGACAATAAATTGTGAGCCTGCGCCAATGGCTGACTGCGCCTGCTGAAGAGTGGTGATTGTGCCTGCTCCTACAATCAGATCTTGCTCATGCTGAAAAGATGCAATGATGCGTTCCGCATTGGGCGTGGTATACGTCACTTCAATGGCACGAACGCCTTTTTTCTTTAAACGCTCAATGATCTCAATGCCTTCTGCTTCGCTCCCCGCTCTCACCACTGCGATCAGCTTACAAGCCGCAAGACGCTCTTTAACGCTCAAACTTGCTGACTTTCCCATATCCTTCGTCCCCCTTCATATATTCCCGTCTGTGATATCGTTTGGCTTCCTTCATAAAAGCCTGAAGCTCTTCCCGAGTAGGCAGACCGTCCTTATCGCCTGGAGACATCACCGCAAGAGCCCCTACAGCATTGCCTCTTGTCACAGATTTTTCATATGATAAACCGTCCAGTAAACCACTGATGACCCCCACGGCAAATCCATCACCGGCACCGACTGTATCCACGACATTGGGCACATAAAAGCCGCTCACAATCCCCTGACTGGCTGCACTTTTATAAAAGGCACCTTCTGCACCGAGCTTAATGACCACAAACTTGACGCCTTTTTGCAAATAAACATCTGCAATCTCTTCCGGCTCGTGACAGCCTGTGAGCCTTTGCCCTTCTGCAAGCCCCGGAAAAAACCAATCCACTTGAAAAGCCATCTGATTTACTGTATGGATCATATCTTCTTCCTCTTCCCATAGCTGCAGCCGAAGGTTTGGATCAAATGAAATGGTTTTGCCTGCCTCTTTCATCTTTTGAAGAGCATGAAAAGAAAACGCTCTCATTTCATTGGATAACGCAGGTGGAATACCTGTCATATGGAGATGTCCTGCCTGCTTGAAATAATTCACGGGAAAGTCGCTTGGACTCATCGTGCTCGCAGCAGAGCCTTTCCGATAATACGTGACATCAGGATCTCCATCTATCACTTTGGATTTAAGTAAGATCCCTGTTTGAGCCCCATCATTTGAACGAATCACTGCACTTGTATCGACTCCTTCTTTTTGAAGCTCTTCTAAAATAAATGTGCCAAGTGAATCTGCTCCTACTTTGCTCATCCATCCCACATCAAAACCTAGCCTCGCTAAACCGACTGCCACGTTACTTTCGGCACCAGCAAGCGCCTTTTGAAATGTATGCACTTGATGAAGCTCCCCGGCTTCTTTTGCGTAAAACATCGCCATTGATTCCCCAAATGTGACCGCATTCAATGCTTTCACTCATTTCTCCCCTTTCATGGTACCGGTTTCAAATTAGTTGAAAAAGAGAGAGCATGCACGTATGTATACTCTTCTCTGTCTGTTGTTTATAAGGATTTTCTTGCGATGATTTCTCCATCAAGCTGAATGGTTTGGGGCGCACTTTCATCCCCTTCAAGCCGAGTCTTGATTTTTTGCATGGCGGCTTTCCCCATTTCATGAGATGGCTGGGCAACCGTTGTGATTCCAGGCCCAATCAGCTTATACCATTCTGTATCATCAAAACCTGCAATGCCTATATCTTCTGGAATCTTTAATCCGAGGTCTACAAGCTCACTAATCAGCTTCAGCATAAGTAATCCATTGGCTGCTAAAATCGCTTTTTTCTGCTGGTTTGATTGGACAAAATGGACAAGTTCTTCTCGCAGTTGTTCCTTTTGTTTCAAATCAATTTCTACAATGAGCGGCTTCTTATGTTTACTCATGGCTGTCTGTTCATATGCTTCTTTTCTTTCTTCACGAGGACTGATCCCATCGACCGGCTCAGTAAAGAAGGCGATGTGCTCATAGCCTCTCTCATACATTTGTTGAAGCAGCTGGATTGTGATATCACGGTTATTCGTTGTCACTGTGTCGAATTTTAGTTCAGGTAATTTCCGGTCAACAAGGACAATCGGCACACCGTTTTTCTTAAAATCCTGCAGAATGTCATTATTCTGGCCTGTCGTATTGATGATGAGCCCTTCAATATAATGCGCATTCAGCTTGAGGAGCATTTCTCGTTCTTTTTCTGGCCGGTTATCTGTATTGCATACCATAATGCTGTATCCATATTCATCACAAATTTCTTCGACTCCGCGAAGTGTGGCAACAGAGAATGGATTTGTAATGTCGGCTACAATAAACCCAATGACCTTGCTTTTTCTTACTTTCAATCCTTGAGCGAGCTGACTCGGACGATAATGCAGTTCTTCAATGGCTTTTTTAATTTTTTTGACCTTTTCAATAGAAATTTCATTTGTTCTGCCATTGATATATCTGGATACAGTTGATTTTGAAACACCTGCATAAGCGGCCACTTCGTTGATGGTCACTTTCGTTTGCTTTTTCTCTTTCATTCAAAAAACTCCCACAATCAATGTCTTCTCATTTGTTTCGAAACCGATTTCAAATAACTTAAAAAGAGCATATCATAATTTCTTGTATTCCAGAAGATTTTTTTGCTTGAAGATGGCAAATAATCATTTAAATAAACAAAAAGAAAGCGATTTCAAAATAACGGTTGACGACACTCTCTTTTTCCTCTAAAATTTTCCTTGAAACCGATACCAAATAAAATACCTACATTTTGTTTCAGATGGAAAGGGAGGCTTATTTCAAATGGAAAATCGTTATGCTGTACATCCTGAGCAGGTCAAGCGTTTTACAACAGAGGAACTTCGTCGTCATTTTCATATTCCTACACTATTCGTCAGCGGTGAATTGAAGCTCTACTATTCGCATGAGGACCGTGTGGTGATTGGCGGGGTCATGCCGTCTGCAGAACCGCTCAAATTAGATGCCGGCGACTTTCTACGTACGGAGTATTTCCTTGAAAGACGCGAGATCGGCATTGTAAATGTCGGCGGTCAAGGAACGGTCACTGTCGATGGTGAAGCCTTTGTACTGGAGCACAAAGATTTCTTATATATTGGACTTGGACACGAAGATGTACAGTTTGCTAGTTCATCAGGCGAAGAAGCCAAGTTCTATCTTGTATCAGCCACCGCTCACAAAGCGTACCCTACGCAAAAAGCTGCCATCGCTGAATTAACACCGAATCACTTAGGGGAAGCGTCTGCTTCAAACGTACGAAACTTGTATCAAGTCATCCACGCAAACGGTATTCAAAGCTGTCAGCTCATGATGGGAATCACTCAACTGGAAACCAATAACACGTGGAATACGATGCCCGCTCATATTCATGATCGGCGTATGGAAGTGTACTTATATCTTGATATCGAAGAAGATGCTCGTGTCTTTCATTTTATGGGGGAGCCATCTGAAACAAGACATCTCGTTGTGGCCAATGAGGAAGCGGTCATTTCTCCTGCCTGGTCCATTCATTCAGGTTCGGGTACAGCGAATTATTCATTTATTTGGGCGATGGCGGGCGAGAACTATACGTTCAAAGATATGGACTTTGTCCCAATGGACCAGCTGAGGTAATGCGATGACGACAGCATCCTATGTAGCGTCCCTCTTTTCTCTTGAAGGCAAAACAGCCCTTGTGACAGGTCCTGGAACCGGCATTGGGCAGGGCATTGCTGTGGCCCTTGCCAGGTCAGGCGCAGATATTATCGGCACATACCACCACACACCGCTAGAGGAAACGAAAGCGCTCGTCGAACAGGCGGGCCGCTCGTTTCATGCGGTTCAGATTGATTTTTCCGACCCTCAAACTGCAAAGCAGGCTGTCGATGCCATGTTACAAAAGCATACGATCGATATCTTAATCAATAATGCTGGCACCATTAAAAGAGAGCAGGCCGCTCATTATTCAGAGGAAGACTGGCATACGGTCATGGATGTGAATATCAATAGTCTCTTTTTCCTCACCCAAAGGGTTGGGCGGCAGATGCTGAAAACTGGTCAAGGGAAAATTGTTAATATTGCCTCCCTTCTATCATTTCAAGGCGGCGTCTTTGTCCCCGCTTATACAGCAAGTAAACACGCAGTCGCAGGGCTGACGAAGGCATTTGCAAACGAATGGGCGAACCAGCAAATACAAGTGAATGCGATCGCTCCTGGTTACATTGCGACCAATAACACGCAAGCCATTCGGGACGATGAGAATCGAAATGATGAGATTCTCAAACGAATCCCTGCCGGTCGCTGGGGAAAGCCTGAGGATCTAGCCGGTGCTGCTGTTTTCCTTAGCTCACCAGCCTCTGATTATATGAACGGTCATATTTTAGCTGTTGATGGCGGCTGGCTTGCGAGATAAAACAGACGAGAGAATTCCTATTTGCAGGAATTCTCTTTTTTCTATTTGCATAATTCTCCACCATCCGAGTCACTCTATAAAAAACATGACATGAGGGTGAGGTATTATGAAAAGTCGTATTGAACAAGATATAGCGTCCGTCATCAAGCGCGTCAAAAGCTTTGCCGGGAAAAGTGATGATATCGTGTTCCACTCATTTTCATTTGGCCCTTCTGCTATCTCTGCATGTCTCATGTACATTGAAGGACTCACAGAATTTGAGATGCTTTCCAAACAAATCATTTCACCTATGCAAAAGGAGCTGGATATCACCGAAGTTGATTCTAGTACGCTTCCAGCCCTGTCTAAAACGTTCTTTGGCATCCAAAATGACGTGCTGGAGGATATGAACCTTGCCATCGAGCAGTTATATAGCGGCAGGGCTATTTTATTTGTAGATGGCGCGGCTCAAGCACTTGCACTCCAAACGAACCTTTTTCAATTTAGAGAAGTAGAAGAGCCGCAATCGGAAGTCCTTGTAAGAGGGCCTCGGATCGGTTTTATTGAAAATCTTGAAAAAAACACGGCTTTAATCCGTGAGCGGGCAAACGACCCAAACCTTGTCATTCAAAAAGTGAATGTAGGTACTCGCAATAAAAAGTCCGCAGCCCTTGTGTACGTTCGTGATATTGTTGATCCCAAATTAGTAGAAGATGTTTTAGCACGCATGGCCGAAATCAAAATGGATGACATCCCTGAAACCGGCTATATCGAACAGCTGATTGAGGACAGTCACATCTCCATTTTTCCGCAGATTCAAAATACAGAACGTCCAGACCGGGTGATTGCTTCTGTGCTTGAAGGGAAAGTATCGATTTTACTCGATGGCACTCCTTTTGCGCTCATTTTACCGATGACCTTTACAGCCTTGATGCAATCACCTGAAGATTATTATCAGAGATGGACTAGCGCGACTCTTTTACGTTTACTCCGTTATATCGCTGTTTTGCTCACAATTTTTTTACCCGGACTTTACATTGCACTTGTCTCTTATCACCCAGGCTTATTACCCACACGAATGGCACTCACCATCGCAGGCAGTCGGCAGAATGTTCCGTTCCCTCCTGTTGTTGAGGCGATTCTCATGTCTTTTACGATAGAGCTGCTGCGGGAGGCTGGACTTCGGCTTCCTAGAGCCATCGGGCAGACAATTGGGCTCATTGGCGGCGTCATCATTGGTCAGGCGGCTGTCCAAGCCAATATCGTCAGTGCCTTAATGGTGATTATTGTGTCGCTGACGGCACTAGCTGACTTTACGGCACCGTCCTATGACTTTAGTTTCCCGCTGCGCATCTTGCGGTTTATGGCCATTTTCAGTTCAGCGATGCTTGGGTTATATGGCTTAATCATGTGTTATTTATTTGTGCTTTGTCACCTGATGCAATTAAAGACCTTTGGTTTTGACTATTTCACACCTGTTTTGTCTTCACCGTTTTCAGATTTAAAAGATACGTACGTACGTTTACCAATTGGGCTATTTAAATCGAGACCGAAAACAGCAAAAATAAAAAATCTCAAAAGACAAGGAGATTAACCGATGTACAGAGCTGAGAAGCTATCATTGTTACAAGTCACCATTCTGTGCAGCTCTACAATGATAGGCGCTGGAATTTTAACCATTCCTCGCAGTTCTGCCAATTCAGGATTCCCTGATGGCTGGATCATTGTATTACTACAGGGAGTCATCTTTGCTTTCGTTGCTTTTTTGTTAGGATGGATTGCTGAAAAAAATGCGCCGGATACCATTTTTGAATCAAATAGAAAAGGAGCCGGTGCAATCTTTGGCACATTCTTCAATTTAATACTGATTGTCTATTTACTAGGCATCGTCGGCTTTGAAGCGCGTGTTCTCGGGGAAGTCGTCCAATTTTTCCTGCTGGAATCGACTCCCATGGCAGTGATTGTGATGATTTTTCTTCTCGTGGCGATCTATCATTTGAAAAGTGGTATTTTTCCAATAGTCAAAATGGTGACATACATATATCCGATGACGATGATTATTTATATTGGGCTCATGCTGTTTAGTTTGAAAATATTCGACTTTGATTACTTACGCCCAGTGATGGCGCACGGGTTTAAAGATTTCAGTAATTTGTTCTCTCAAACATTTATTCAATTTACAGGCTTTGAGGTCATTTTGTTTGTTGTACCGCTCATTTATAAAGACAAATGGTCGAAAGCAAAGTGGGCTGCTGCGATCGGGGTTGGAATGACTTCTCTTATCTATTCTCTCACGCTCTTTATTGTGATTGGTTCCATGACCGTTGGAGAAACGAAATCCCTCACCTGGCCCACTGTCTCACTCATTCAAGCACTAGAACTTGAAGGGGTCTTCATTGAACGATTTGATATTTTTTTACTGACGATCTGGACGTGCCAGCAGTTTATTTGCATGCTTGGCTTTTTCCAATTTGCCATTAAAGGATGCCACACAGTCTTTAAGACGACCAATGTAACGAGACTGCTATGGCTGCTGTTTTTGATTACCTCTGCGCTCTCTTTATTTCCGAGAAATATCAATGAAGTCTTTTACTACTCTACTTTACTCGGCTACGCGTTGTTCGCCGTTTTAGCCATTCCTTTTATTACAGCCATTCTGCTGATGATACGCAAAAAATGGGGAGGTCGTTCTGCATGAGAGGAAGACGTGTACTGTTTATCTTTTTGTCCTGCTGTCTTTTCCTTCTATCAGCAGGATGCTGGGACTTAAAGGATATTGAAAAATTATCATTTGTGCGCGGCGTTGGAATTGATGAGGAAGATCAGCAAGGAGTCAAGCTCACTTACCAAAACCTAGTACCGAAGATGGGCGGGACACAAGAGGCTGATTCTCCTGGCTATGTAAACGTCGTCTCGAAGGGGAAAAATGTACTGGAGGCTGTCAGTAATGTCGCCTTAAAGGATCCGCCAATCTATAGTGATCATCTAAAAATCTTCCTCTTCGGCAAAAATCAGGCGGAGCATCACGATATTCAAGGAACGCTCAATCATTTTATTCGAGATGATGAAGTTCGGCGAAGCAGCTACCTCCTCGTATCACGCGATGATGCATCAAAAGTGATCAATCAAAAATTGAAATCACAGCAAAAGGTTCCAGTTGAGCATATCTTTGAAACATCCAAAAACCGAAACTTTAACGGAAAGATTTTGCTGCCAACCCGTATTGGCCGGGCATCTGATTACTTCCAGATGGGCGTTAGCTTCCTTGTTCAAAGTGTAGATGCGATAGACGGCGAACTTATCTATGATGGGGCAGGAATCATTCACGGAAAAAACCGAAAGCTGATCGGTTTCATCCCTGCAAAGGATGTTCAATCTTTAAATTGGGTGATGGACCGGATCTCAGGCGGCGTTGTACCTGCTACCTACAAAGGCTTTCCGATCACATACGAAATTAAGAAATCCAAAACTAAGATTGAACCTTCTCTGAAAGATGGGCATATTTCCTTTAAAATCATTGTCAACACAAATGGAAAGCTTTCTGAAGATCAGTATCCTCCAGAAAATTCATACGATGAACAGTACATCCAAAGATTTGAGCGTCTTTTTGCAAATAAAATTAAACAAAGAATTCAAAAAGCGGTTCATCATGTACAAAAAGAGGTGGGCGTTGATCCCATATTTTTAAGCCGGCAGTTTCGTATTAAATACCCTGACTATTGGGAAAAGCATCGAGACGAATGGGATGCGCTCTTTCAAGAAGCGGATATCGAATATGAAGTCAAAGTCAGTATTTTGAACTTTGGGGCAGAAGGTGCAACAAAAAGCTTTAAATGGTAAAGCAAAAAGGCGGTTATCCCGAAGGGGAGCCGCCTTTTTTACGTACGACGATGAGAAGCTGATACAAGGTCACTTGATCAGTCAACGCTTTTGTTTGAAAGCCAAGTGACGCTCCTACTCTTGCCACCTCATCAAAAAACAATTCGACGTTTTGATCAATCGGAACATTGATCCTCTTCTCGATCACCCGTTCAAACAAATGATCTGGGAAAAGCGCACGCATGGTGTTTGGTGTGAAGAACCTCAGGTGACCTCGGTCTAAAATTCCTACATCTTGATACGTAAAATCACCGGTCATTAACGGGAGAAGCACCTCCGCATGCATCATGTTTGGCAGACAGCAAATGATCACACCGCCTGGCTTTAAAGATGCGTGCGCTTGTTCAATCATGTGCCAAGGATCTGACACATGCTCTAAAACATCCGAAAAAATGACCGCATCAAAAAAGGCCTCTTTCTCTAACCACGGGTACTCATCTGCTTTTGCCTCAATGACTTCTTTGTAATATGCCTTTGCGATGGCTGCTTTTAATGGATCAGCGTCTACGCCGTACATGTCAACAGTCTGCCGGTTCATTAGTTCAAGCCCTGTTGCCCCTGCGCCGCATCCCACATCCAGTACACAGGCAGCATCTTCAGGCAGCAGAGCCGCAAAGTATGGATGAGGGGTCATCAGATTGAGGTCGATGTCCCATTTATCTAAAAACCGCAGCCTGTTCTCTGCAAACAATGTAGAGATGTTCGTTTCTTGATTCGCTCGAAAAGTTGCATGACCATGATGATGCACAAATGAATCGTGAACGATTTGAAGCTGATATCCCTTCAGCAACGATCTCAAACAAAGGTCGTCATCCTCAAATGATCCATACACGAACCGCTCATCAAATAACCCCACCTCTTCAATGAGCTCTTTTTTCACAAGCAGACAAAATCCCACAAGCCGATGTACATAAGTTCTCTGACCTTTTTTCGCAGCCGTATAATTCTTCGCAAAGGCTGGCAGTTCCTTCACATCTGTATACGCTGGCTCGACCATTTGAGGACCGCTCACATAGTTGGAGACTGGTCCTACCATCCCAATGCGTTCTGATGCAAATAACGCCTCTCTTAATGGAGAAAGCCAATTTTCCGTGACGATCGTGTCGTTATTTAAAAAAAGAATGCTATCTCCTGCCGCTTTTTTTGCTCCTTGATTACAGCCTTTTGCAAAGCCTCGATTTTCTTCATTTTCTATGAAAATCACATCGTTCAGCTCTCTCACATATTCCTTTGTCCCGTCGGTTGACGCATTATCAACGATGATGAGTTCATATTGGTCACTTCGGGTGTGCTGCTTGATGCTGTCGATACATTTTTTCGTTAAATGCAGTTCGTTGTATGTCAGGATGACAATGCTCGTTTTCCCTTTCATCTCATTTCCACCTTTCGCCCGCCTGTTCCATATGTATGTCGTATGCAGCACGTTCAGAAGATGAGAGATTGTCCTTTCTTGATTAAACGTTTGTTTAACAAAGAAAAACCAGCTGCATACGGGCAGCTGGTCATTGTTCACACCGTTTTTCCTTCGTCACCTGCGACGGCACGGTTTCTCTTTTTTAAATCTTCTTCAATTTCTTCAAGACTTTTCCCTTTCGTTTCAGTCACCATATATTTCACAAACAAGAAGGCGCCTACGCCGATGACCGCGTAAATAAGGAAAAGATTACTGATACCCATCGCGCTTAGTAAAGTTGGGAATGTAAGCGAGATGATTAAATTTCCTGTATGAAGGAGGAAGGTAGAGACACCTGTACCAATTCCTCGGACATGTACCGGAAACAGCTCAGGAAGCATGACCCAAACGACAGGACCCCAGCTGACAGCAAAGATGACGATAAAGAGCCCTAAACAAATAATAGTCGTCCATCCTGCAGCTGTTGACCCCTCGAAAAATCGATTGACCACTGACAGGACAATTAAGCTTAAGACCATGCCAGCATTCCCAAATAAGAGCAGCGCTTTACGCCCTACACGGTCAATGATTTTAATCGCCACAAACGTCATGACGACATTCACTGCCCCAATTCCAACGGTTCCTAAAATGGCCGCTGAATTACCAAAGCCAACGCTTGTGAATGTTTTTGGTGCATAGTAAATAATCGTATTGGTACCGATAAACTGCTGCAGAAAGGCAAGACCGACCCCAGCGATTAATGCTGGGCGTACCCATGGCTCAAATAATTCCTTAAAACCGCCTTTTTCTTCACTTTCCGCCTGCTGAATATCAGAAATTTCTTCTTCCACTTCTTGCTTACTCTTTCTCAGTTTAGATAATATCTCTTTTGCACGGTCTGCCTGTCCATGGACAAACAGCCAGCGGGGGCTTTCCGGCATAAATAGAATCCCACATAATAAAAGCACAGAAGGAACAACCGCAATTCCAAGCATGAGGCGCCATGCTTCTGCATCTGCTAAAGCGTAATTCACAATATAGGCGAGTAGAATACCAAATGTGATCATGAGTTGGTTTAAAGAGGACAGTGCTCCTCGCGATTCCTTTGGAGCAAGTTCAGATAGATATAATGGAACAATCGTTGTCGAGCACCCGACAGCAAGCCCTAGCACAATTCGGAATAAGACCATCACTTCCGTATTCGGGGCAAGAGCTGTACCAAATCCGCCGATAATAAACAAAATCGCTGCGGCGATGATGGCTTTTTTCCGCCCAAATTGATCTGTCAGCTTTCCAGATAAAGAGGAACCGAGCATCGCTCCGATTAGAATCGAGCTGACAACAAGTCCCTCTGTAAATGCGTTTAACCCTAAATCCTCTTTCATAAATAAGATGGCGCCAGAAATGACACCTGTATCATAGCCATATAAGGCGCCGCCAAGTGCGCCGAAGAAATAAAGCCAGCCATTCCGATTTTTCATGTTCATAACCCCTCTTTTGTTCTGTATGTACTGGATGTTTCTCTATGGAAAATCATTTTCCTCACTTTCTGTCACTTCAAACATTTCGATGTTTTATGACAAATATATTTCATTTGCGTATCATTGAAACTTTTTACGATAAGAAAACGTCAATTAAGCGTTAGTGAAAAAAATGTCGCACTATATCCCGTTTTAAGGTATATTTGTTTTAGTTTGTAAGCAAAAAGAAGGACATCTTTACTATAAAAATCATAGCGAGGGTTTAAAATATATGGATCAATCAAGAAGCAAACGCAAAGGAAAAAAGCGTTTAAAACCATGGGTGAAAGTCACTCTATTTATAGTCGGTATTCTTTTACTGACAACCGCTTCTGTCACAGGCTATGCCTACTATAAAGTGACAAGCGCTGCAAAAAAAGCACAAGTATCTTTAGATCGCGGCGCACAATCTGTCAAACGGATTGAAGCTTTTGATCCTGGGAAAGACAGCTTTTCTGTCTTGCTGCTTGGCATTGACAGCAGACCGGGTGAAACAGTGAAACAAGCACGAAGCGATGCGATGGTCTTAGCAACCGTCAATCGTACAAATAAAACCGTGAAATTATTAAGCATTCCAAGGGACTCATACGTGAATATTCCAGGGCATGGCTATGACAAAATTACACATGCACACGCATTTGGCGGTGCAGATTTAACCTTAAGTACAGTCGAAGATTTACTAGATATTCCGGTTGATTTTGTGATCCAAAGTAATTTCAAAGCATTTAAAGAGATCGTCAATGAACTAAACGGGGTCTCTATTAACGTCAAGGATGAATATGTGGTTAAACAGGTTCTAAAAGATACAAAGGGCAAGGTACAGCTTCAAACAGGTACTCATACGCTAGACGGTGATCAAGCACTCGCATATGTGAGAACAAGAAAAGCAGATAGTGATTTAATGCGCGGACAGCGTCAAATGGAAGTATTAAAAGCCATTTTTGATAAATCAAAATCGTTAACATCTATTCCGTCATATGACAATATCATTGATACACTTGGTGATAATGTCGCGACCAACCTTTCAATGAAAGAGCTAGTCGGGCTTTTCCCGCTTCTGACGTCATTGAAATCGGTAGATACCATCCAGCTGAAAGGCTCTGATTACCAGCCAAACGGAGTTTATTATTACCAATTAGATCAAAACCAGCTAAACGAAGTGAAGACTGAATTGAAAAAGCAGCTTGAATTATCATAAACAGAAAGCGTCCCTAGGGGCGCTTTTTCTTATTGACAATGATGCAGATTTTTCCCCTTTGGCTTATTTCCTTGATCATTCGTTCATTTTTGTTTAGCCTTGTAGAGAGGATCAAGCATCGTATTGCTCATGAGAATGAAGGAAATCGTACATACTTTGAAGAGGCGATTGCATGCATGAAGGAGGATTTGACAGCGATGAAAAAAATGATTGCGATTGATTTAGACGGTACACTTTTAAATACAAAAAGTGAAATATCTGCTCAAAACCGGGAAGCATTGATTCGTGCGAAGGAAGCGGGATATATTGTCACCATCTGTACAGGGCGGGCGACTTTTGATGTGAAGGAACTGCTTGGCGATTTGGACATTCCTATTATTGCAGCAAACGGCGGAACCGTTCATACTGAAGGCTACAAACTTTTCAGCCGCATCACACTCGACCAAGAAGCAGGAAAACAAGCGGCTAGGGCATTAGTAGAACGAAACATTTATTTTGAGGTCTACACGGACGATGCGCTCCTCTCTCCTTTTGATGGAAAAGAGAAGCTGAAAGCAGAATTTGATGTGATCAAAAGTGCGAATCCAAATGAGGATATAGCTGATTTATGGGAAGGGGCAATGACTCAATTCAAACAATTTGGCATCAAACCAGTGGATGATATCCGCCAGATTTTTGAGTCGAATGAAGCAACCTATAAATTACTCTGCTTCTCATTTGATATGAACAAACTACAGGAAGCACGAGACCTCCTCGCGGAAATGCCTGAGCTTTCATTGACCTCTTCTGGAAAACATATCATTGAGGTACTTCCAAAAGAGTCTGGGAAAGGACATGCTCTCAAAAAACTCGCAGCTCATTATGGCGTAGACCGCTCACATATTTATGCGATCGGTGACAGCCCCAACGATCTATCCATGTTTGAGGAAGCAGGCCACCGCATTGCTATGGGAAATGCAGTCGATGTCATTAAAGAAAAGAGCACTTATATGACAAAAGGCAATCATGAAGACGGTGTTGCTTACTTTATTGATTTGCTTTTACAAAATCAATTCCATGAAAAAAAGACGCTTGTGTGATCAGCGCCTAGAGAGAAGTCTAAAAGTCCGATGCGAGCATTGATCGGGCTTTTTCTTTATTTTTTAATTCGAACTGCCGTCTCATACTTATCCTTCCAATACGTACTTGTTTTCATATTCGTAAGCACGACACCATTTGAGACGGTCACATGAATGACTTGATTTGACCCTGCATAAATCGCCGGCATCAATGACGCCCCTCTAAAGAAAACGAGATCTCCCGGCTTCAGCTCCGACCGTTTCACAGGCGTACCTGCCTTGACTTGACCTGACGCATAACGAGGCAGCTCCATACCAAGCACTTCACGATACACATACTGTGTGAACCCTGCTGTGTCAAAGCCTTGCTTTGGATTCGTCCCACCTTTAACATAAGGAACTTCACCAATATACGTAGCAGCTTTTGAGACAATCGGGTCTTCTTTTGCTAATTTCAGCTCCGTTAATCGTTTCGCACCTGTCCATTTTTCGCGCCAATACGACTCAGACAAATAAGAAATCGTCACACTTTCCGAACGGCTCGCATGAATAAAACGGTCGCCCCCAATATACATCCCTACATGAGAAATACCTGGCTTATATGTGTTGCTAAAAAAGACAAAATCCCCAGGACGTATATCATCTAATGCCACTTTTTCTCCAACCATCCACTGCTGTTCAGCACTTCGAGGCAAATAAATCCCTATTGATTTTTCAAATATATATTGTAAAAAGCCTGAACAATCAAAGCCAATCTTAGGGTCTGCTGCACCAAATACATAAGGAATACCTAAATATTTCATCGCATCTTGCACAAGACGATCATCCGAGATTTCCGGTGTGCCGGGCAGTCGTTTGACTGCATAAAATCGGTTCGTCCAGTACTTGCTTTTGCTGACGTCTGTTTTCACTACACCTTGACTAAGCGTGATGTGGATGACCTGATCGTTACCAGCGTACAACGCTACATGTGTCGGGATATCCTTTGTTTCTTCAAGGCTGCGAAAATATACAAGGTCACCAGGCTGGGCTTTATCCCATGATACCTTTTTTCCAATCTGATACTGGTCAATCACCTTCCGCGGCAAATCAAATGCGCCTGATGTCTTGTACACATATTGCGTAAACCCTGATGCGTCAAAGCCCGTTTTTGGATCGGTTCCTCCTTTATGATAAGGTGTTCCAATCAACTTTTCCGCTTGCTGCAAAGAAGACACTGTTTGAGCAGATACTTCTGATTGAGCCATGAACATCAGCCCTGCGAGCGCGCATCCACCAATCAATATTTCTTTCCATTTCATGATCTTTCCCCTCCTTTCTTCTATAGTTTCGGCATGACACCTAACATTTTACACCTTTTTTCGACAAAAAAGAGCACGCAATGCGTGCTCTCTATGCTCGTTAGAGTTATTTACTTGCTTCCGTTTTTGACTGTTTTTGTTGTTCAATTTTCTGCATTTCAACCGAGATCTTTTGTTTTTCATGATCTGTGAGGCTGTCACTAAATTTAAAAGCAGACATAAAGACAAAGACTAAAACTAACGCAACAAACGGCCAGCTTGCTTTTAGAATTTTCATTTCTTCTCTTTCCCTCCGTTTTCTTTTAAGTGTTTAACTTTATCAGCGTGATCTACTTCAAAGAAAATGTGTCCGTCTTTTTCTTTCCAATCCGCATTCGTACCATTTGTCAGCATACGGATAATGGATTTTGATTCAAATGATCCTGCTTTAACCGGAGCAGGTGTTGCTTCTTTGATGTACATTGGGACAACTTCAAATGTCGCTTTTCCATCTTCATTCAGATGATACTGAACAAGTGCAGAATCACGTGTTCTTGACCAGCCTTGGTCAAAAATAAAGTTTCCTAAGCTATAGAAGATCGCCGTGCCGTTATAGACTTCCATTGGCTCAAGAACGTGCGGATGAGCACCGATAATGACATCAGCACCAGCCTTTGACATCGCTCTTGCCAATTCTCTTTGTCTATCGTTTACCTCATTGTTGTACTCCTGTCCCCAGTGAGCATGAACAACGACGATATCTGCCTTTTCAGCAGCCTGCGAAATCATCGGAATAAAGATAGATGGATCGGCTGGCAAGATACCTGCCTGGCGATTCGTTGCTTTAAAATCTTTCCCATACACATCAGTAAAACCAAGTGTAGCGATTTTGACACCATTTACTTCTTTATACGAAATGTTCTGCTTCGCATCCTGAAGGTTACGGCCTGCGCCTGTATAATCCATGCCAGCTTGATCAAAGGCATCAATCGTTTTGTTTAGCCCTTTTTCACCATAGTCAGCCGCATGGTTATTCGCAAAGTTTAATACAGAGAAATTCAAATCTTTCAACGCTTTGACAGAATCCTCATCTGTTTTTAAATGAATATTCTTTTGCGCCGCTTGTTCTTGATCTGATGCGACTGGATGCTCAAAGTTACCAGTCACATAATCTGACACATCAAAGTATGGTTTGGCATAGCGGAAGAGATGCTGTTTTCCATAACGGTCTGTTACTTTCTCTACGTTTCTTCCAAACATAATGTCACCGACAAACGAAGCGGTCAGGATGTTTTCTGGGTTCTTTTGTACAGTTGGCACTTTTGCTTGCCCGATAAACGTAAATAGAAATGTACAAGCAATGACGATCGGTAAAGCAATCAGCACGTGTTTATTCGTTTTTTTCTTTTGGCTCTTTGTGATTTTCAGCAGCTTTTCCTGAAAGCTCAATTTTTTATTCATCATTGGACACACCTTATCTTAAAATAGATAGTAAACATACATGATGGCAAATGTTGCACCACTTAGAAGTAATGTGCTTCCAAGGGTAATTGTAAGACCTTGCTTTTGAATCGTATTTGCAATCAATCCAGGAACGATAATACCGATTCCGCGGAATTCTGCTATTTCAAATGGGACCACTGGATAGAAGAAATCAAAGACCAGCTTTAAGGCAATCCCTGTAATCAGCATCGCAGCAAACTTTCTGCGTCCGTATAAAATCATAAATTTCGAAAGACCAAAGCGAACGATGACATACGTAAGCAAACTGACAGATAAGACAACTAAAATGAAAACTGGCTGGTTAAATACAAGCGCTAGATAACCTGGTACAACAAGTCCAGCTGGTACGATTCCTGTTTTTTCTGCAAAGATTAAACTAAGTAGAACACCTAAAATTAACGAGATATAAAGATCTGATCCGAACATTTTCTATATTTCCTCCTAGCTGACAAGCTGCTTAATTTTGTATTCTTGAATTTTTTCGATTAACGGTTCAGCGGCACCATGAATATTGCCGACTCCATAAACCACTCGATTATGAAGCTTTTTCTCAAGCATGTTCATAATTTCTTCTGTAGATTGATATTCAAGGTTGTGTAAGTGGTCAGCCGGGATTTTTCCATCCTCATATGCTTTTACAATTGGATCTGTTGTTTCACCAATTAAGACGAGATCACTTGCTTCAATATAAGGAAGTACATCCTCCGCAAACTGGATCGTTCGATCTACACGATCCGCACGGCAGTTCATGATAATAATCGGTTCATCTGTTGGATATCCAATTTCTTTTACACGCTTCCAAATGTTCAATGTAGATGATGCGTCATTTGCCGCAAAACCATTTACAAAGTGTCCAGGCGTTTTCGCATCCATTAATGGAAGAATTCTCATCGCTCCTGGATCAGGCGGCGCATTTAACATTCCTCGGAATGCCGTATCTTCATCAATTCCCAATGCCTGTGCAACACCAAGTGCAAGTGAGGCATTATCTGGGAAGACCATGTACTCAAATTTCCGTAAATACTCATCAGAAATCTTGGAATTATCTGCAACAATGACTTCTGTATTGCGTTTTTTCGCAATCTCTTTAAAGAAATCCGTATATTCACTATCCGTAATAACCAAGTGTCCATTGTAAGGAATTGTCGCTGTAAAGGCTTCTGCTATTTCATCAAGTGTCGGCCCCATGACGTCCATATGATCTTCAAGAACGTTTACGATCACGCCAATATTCGCTTGAAGCAGCTCTTCTTGAAAGATTATTTGGTAATCTGGATTTACCGCCATACATTCACTGACGATGGCATTTGCTCCTCTTTCAACGGTTTCTCTCATAACTTCCTTCTGCTCACCGATATTCGGTCCTTGCGGTTTCCTTTTAATCGGTTTCTCCTCTGGCGTATCCCAATAAATCATTCTTGCATCTGTTCCCGTTGTTTTGCCGACAGTTTTATAACCTGCCTCCATTAAGATACCGGTTGTCAATCTTGTAACGGTAGACTTTCCGCGAATACCATTAATATTGACGCGCACCGGTAGGGCATCGATATTTTTCTGGTGACGCTTCTTTTCAATAAAGCCAATCCCTAACATGATGACACAGGCTATAACGATTAACCACATCGCTTATCTACATCTCCTTTTTTTATGAGTGTGATATGTAAATTCAATCATCAGTATATAGGTTCAGCATAAAATCACAATCGGTATTATGTAACATAATCTTTCACTTCCTCGTATGCCAAATTCCTCTAATCAGAAGGTGTATTGACCTAGCTCCTCTTTAAATGAAAAGGCCAAAAGACGGACAAAAATCAGCCTGAATTTCGCCTTCAATCAAGAGTAAGCGTTACCATCAAGCATCGAAAAATCTTTTGTCCTTTTCTCCCTAAATTTTTTGACAATTATTAAGATGTATTTTGAATCAATGTTTTAAAGCCTTTCAAACTCTATAACATCAGTCATATCAGCGCTTTAAATGAATAGTGCGTGTTTTGGAATGTTTTCGATTTTTGAAGGAACAGGTTAGAAAGTCATCCTCATCGCTCAGAATGCTACGTGTTGACCTATGACAATGGTCATCTCTAAAAAAATCAAGTCATATGCTTATTTTCAGGTCACAAAAAATTGGGATAAGATGTAAACTATTGATCATTTCGAAATGCCTTCTCATTACGATATTCGCTCCTTATGACCTAAACAATGAAACATTATTCATTTGTTTTTATCAAGATTCATCATTTCTTAACATTTTTAATATGATTTTAGTTGAAAGTTGTCATCTTATGTCATGCTTTCAACTAAGGTGACGAATAAAATAAGCCTGTCCGCTCACACTATGGTTAAAAAACTGTGAGAGGAGGCTAAAGATGCCAAATACGAATGAGCAAACACGCTTACACTTTTTATCAGGCGGTTTTGAGGAAAAGATTCGAATCCTGAAGAAAGCATTTCAGCAAAGCGCCGATTTTGAATACCGGGAATTAATGGTGAATGAAACGAAATCAGTGCTGTTTTATATTAAAACAAGAGTTGAAGAAAGCAAATTAAACGACTTCATTATCGGCAACTTGCTCGGTCCTCCTGGAGAGCAGAACTATACAAAATCACTTAGTACACTCGAAACAGGAGACTTGACGCTGATTGTCGACAGCATTATTGCAGGAAGCATTGCTTTCCTTGATGAAAAATCCTCACAGATCAAAATATTTGCCGTTGGACAGCCGCCGCTGCGTTCCATTTCTGAACCTTCTTCTGAAAGTATTATTGCAGGCGCACATGATGGGTTTGTTGAGAGTTTAGATACCAATTTATATTTACTGCGGTCACACTTAAATGATCGAAAACTTGCGATCCAGTATCATAAGATCGGCACAAAATCTGAAACAAAGGTTGCGACAGTTTATATTTCTGATATTGCCAATCAAGAAAAGATAGATGAGGTCAACAGACGAATTTCTTCCATTAAAGTAGACACGTTGCTCAGCCCCGGTTCTATTGTAGAAGCGATTGAGGATGATTCATATTCCATCTTCCCGCAGCTCATTGATACAGAACGACCTGACAAAGTGAGATCCGCCATTCTTGAGGGGAGAATTGTTGTGCTGATGGATGGCAGTCCAATGGCTATCATTCTGCCTATTACGTTCTTTAGCTTCTTTCAATCACCAGATGACTACAATAGTCGCTGGATTCCAGCTACGTTTATTCGTATTCTTCGTTATATTGCCTGTATCATCGCTGTGATTTTGCCTTCTTTTTATATTGCGGTCATCGGCTTTCATTATGAGGTAGTCCCGGATGAATTAGCGATTACGATGAAAAATTCCATTATCGGCATTCCTTTTCCGCCTTTAATAGAAGCTATGCTGATGGAGATTACGATTGAGCTTATACGCGAAGCTGGGGTGCGTCTGCCAAAACCAATTGGACAGACCATTGGGATCGTAGGCGGTTTGGTCATTGGAGATGCGGTAGTAAAAGCTGGGCTCATTTCGAATGTTCTTATCGTTGTGGTCGCCGTGACCGCTGTTGCTTCCTTTGTTCTTCCTTCGTTTGAAATGACGTCTACCATCAGGATGCTGCGTTTTCCCCTCATGTTCATGGCATCGATGTTTGGGTTTATTGGCATTTCATTCGGTCTGTCGATCGTCCTGATGAATTTATGCCGCCTTGAATCACTAGGTGTCCCTTACTTATCTCCAGTAGCTCCATTTAACTGGCAGGACTTAAAAGACACTGTGATTCGGTTACCGATGTGGATGTATAAAAAGCGCCCTGTTTACTTAAATCCAAAAAAGAAAGAGCAAATTGAAAATTTGAGAGGATGGAAAAATCAAGATGAAAAATAAAATATCTCCACCTCAAGCTGTCTTTTTTATCATTCAATCTCAAATTGGTGTCGGTATTTTAGCCCTGCCTCATTTGCTCATGAAAGATATGGGGCATGATGGCTGGATGGCTATCATTTTGGCCTGTTTTTTTATCCAAATCATCAATACCATTTTTATATATATCATTCACAAATATCCTGAGACATCATTTTTCGAGGCGTTAATTGAGGTTTTTGGAAAATGGATTGGGCGAATCTTAGTGGCTCTTTATACAATTTATTTCGCCTCAGTCTGTATTGTCGTTCTATCTATTTTCACGAGAATTCTGGGTATATGGGTTTTACCACTTACACCCAATTGGGTCATCAACCTACTACTCATGATATCCATTCTTTACATCGCCAAGGAACAAATTACAGCGATTGTCAGATTCAACTTTATTCTGACTCCTTTTTTACTCTTGTTGTCTCTCATCATGCTGTATTCATTAAAAGGAACCAATATCGACTACCTTATGCCCTTTTTCCAAACGGACTTCTCTCAATTTCAGCTTGGATTGAAGGATGTTGTATTATCTATGAATGGATTTGAGATGATTCTGATCATCTCTCCACTGATGAAAGGCACCATTAAAGCGCGATACAAGGTCATGACCATTGCCAATATATGCACGACTCTTTACTACCTATTTATTACAGTGATTTGTTTTATGTTTTTCAGCCCGATTGAGCTTAAAATCATTCCAAATCCTGTTCTTTATCTGTTAAAAACCATTTCGTTCGGTGTGATTGAGCGGACAGATCTGATTTTTCTGAGTTTCTGGGTATTTATCATTCTTGCCACACTCAGTAATTATCTTTACTTTTGTGCAAATGGCGTAGCAAGTATTCTCAAGAAAAAAGACCACAAAAAATACGTCTTTTATTTTGCCATTTTGATCTATGCGGCTAGTTGCTATCTTGCAACCGATAATTTTAGAATTCAACGTTTTAATGACTTTACCACCATTGCGCAATATTCATTTATTTACACACTCCCGATCTTTATGGCCATTATCATCTTTTTCAAACATCGTAAAGGGAAGGTGAAATCACATGCGTCATAAGTACATACTGACTTTGCTCATGTGTGTGTCTCTCATATTCATGCCTGGCTGCTGGGATCAAAACTTATTAAAGAATATCTCTCTTGTTTTAACCTCTGCTGTTGATCAAGGAGAGGATGACAATGCCAAGTACTCAATTACTTATCGAAAGGTGCAGCAGTCTCAAAGTATGGAGCAAGGAAATACAGGCAGCTTTTTAACCACTCTTCTCACAACGGAAGCACCTACTTTAAGAAAAGCAAGAACCAACTTCAGCCGGATTGTGGATCAAAAAATAGACATGTCGAAAATGCGGGTGATGCTGATCGGTGATGAATTTGCCCAAAATCGTCTTCTGCCCTACTTAGATATGTTTTATCGTGATCCGAAAAGCCCCCTCCTCGCAAATCTTGCCGTTGTTCAAGGGGGGACCTGTGAAGAAGTGATTAACTCGCTGCTGAAGGAAAAGCTCATTGTGAGTGACTATTTAAATAACTTGATCACAACCGCATCACGCTCATCCCAAGTAGCACCTAAAAACATTCAAAGTATTCGATCTAAAATGCTCCAAACTGGAGAGGACTTCACATTGCCATTAATCCATTTTGATCAATCGAAGAAATTAATCAGTGTAAAAGGTGTTGCCCTATTTGATAATGAGAAAAAGAAAGGCGAGTTGTACGGTCAAGATGCGATCTTGCTCACCGTCATGGACGGAAAAATGGGCAAGTATGCCAACTTCACAAAAAAAGTGAGAAGTGACATGAAGTCAAAAGAAAACAATTACATCACCATCCAAGTCACTGATGTGAAGAGAGACATCGAGATTCTGAATCCTGATCATCGAAACTTAACATACTCACTCAAATTTGAATTTAGTACTTCTGTCCTTGAATACCCAAAAGATAATCTTGATACAGACAAAAAAATTAAAATGCTGAACAAAAGACTTTCAACCATCTTGACAAAAGAAGCAGAAAAAATTGTTGCTACGTTACAAGAAGCAAATTCTGACGTCTTAAGTCTAGGCAGAAAATATAGAGTCAGACATTATGATGAGTATATGAAAATGAATTGGGTCACTGATTATCCAAATGTAAAAATCATCCCAAAAGTCAAAGTGAATATTACCCAAACAGGGATTATTAGTTAAGAAAAGGAAGAGGGCATCTTTCTTTTCTTTTTTTATTTTTTTAAGATTGTCATTTAAAAGCTTTCGTGATAATCTATTTGTGTAAACGGTTACACATTCACGAAGGGAGGCACTCCATTGGCTACAATTAAAGATGTTGCAAAAGCTGCACAAGTATCTGTTGCCACTGTTTCGCGCGTACTGAACGATACTGGATATGTCCATTCAGATACGAAAACCCGCGTGACACAAGCGATGCAGGAGCTGAACTACTTTCCCAATGAAGTGGCTAGATCCCTTTTCAAAAGAGAATCCCGCTTAATCGGTTTGATCTTGCCTGATATCACAAATCCCTTCTTTCCTCAGCTTGCTAGAGGCGTAGAGGATGAGATTCATGCGCAAGGTTTTCGGTTGTTATTCGGAAACAGTGATGAAGATCGAGAAAAGGAATTGGCTTATTTACAAACCTTTAAACAAAATCAAGTGGTCGGTGTCATCGCTGTCACAAACGAACCCGAATCAGATATATACAATGATGATGAATTGCCGGTTGTGTTCTTAGATCGAACCGTTCCACATGCACCTTCTGTATCTGCAGATGCTGCAGCTGGCGGGAAAATGGCCGCAATGGAATTAATCAGGCGCGGCAGCCGGCAGATCACACTGCTGAAAGGACCTGCCCACCTTCAAACAGCGCGGCAGCGATTCAAGGGTGCACTCGATGTACTAACCGAAAAAGGCGTCGACTTCCATGTGATGTCTAACGCTTCGTTTTCTTTTCAAGAAGCCCGTAAAAGTGCCAAGGCTCTATTCCAGCTGTACCCTGAAACAGATGGCATCATTGCGAGTAATGACATTGTCGCAACAGCGGTCATACACGAAGCACTTCGGATTGGAAAAGCCGTTCCAGAGGATGTTCAAATCATTGGGTTTGACGATATTCCGCAAAGCGAGCTGCTCTTCCCTTCCCTATCGACAATTAGGCAGCCAGCCTATGAGATGGGAAAAGAAGCGGCACAGCTGTTAATCAAAGCGATTCAGAAACAGCCTATAGATCAACCAGTTATCCAAATGCCCGTCTCTTTTATTGAACGAGAGACCACAAGAAAGGTGGATTCACAATGAGTCATATTGTTGTAGTAGGAAGCTGTTCTATGGATTTAGTCGTCACTTCGAACAAACGACCAAATGCCGGTGAAACAGTATTAGGCGAATCATTTAAAACCGTACCAGGCGGAAAAGGCGCCAATCAAGCAGTCGCCAGTGCCAGACTCGGTGCTGATGTATACATGGTCGGCCGGGTCGGTGATGACGCTTATGGTCAAGATATTCTCAGCAATCTGCAAGGTCAAGGGGTCTGCACCTCATATATGAAACCGGTTACCGAAATGGAAAGCGGAACGGCTCATATCATTTTAGCAGAAGGTGATAACAGCATTGTTGTGGTCAAAGGGGCAAACAATGAGGTGACACCTCACTATGTAACAGATGCTCTTTCTTCTATTGAAGATATTGGAATGGTCCTCATTCAGCAAGAAATTCCTGAAGAAACAGTCGAAGCCGTCTGCACCATTTGCAGCGAGAAAGGGATTCCAGTCATCTTAAATCCCGCACCAGCTCGTCAAGTTTCTCAGCAAATATTAGATCAAGCTGCCTATATTACTCCAAACGAACACGAAGCAGCTCTTATGTTTGATGGACTCACCATAGCAGAAGCTTTGCGCCAATATCCAAACAAGTTACTCATTACAGAAGGAAAAAATGGTGTTCGTTACTTTGACGGAATAAAAGAAGTGTTGGTGCCGGGCTACCCTGTGAAAGCCGTCGACACTACAGGCGCTGGTGATACTTTTAACGGTGCTCTAGCTGTAGCACTAACAGAAGGAAAATCCCTATACGACGCACTTGCCTTTGCCAACTTAGCCGCATCTATCTCTGTTACAAAGTTTGGCGCACAAGGCGGCATGCCAACAAGAGAAGAACTGGAGAGAAAGAAATGAAAAAAAACGGCATCTTAAACAGTCATATCGCCAAGGTACTTGCTGACCTTGGTCATACAGATACAATCGTCATCGCAGACTGCGGCCTGCCTATTCCAGAAGGTCCAGTCAAAATCGACCTGGCATTATCGATCGGCACACCGTCCTTTCAGGAGGTCACCTCCCTCCTTCTTCAAGAAATGGCGGTTGAACATATTACTGTGGCTAGTGAAATCAAAGAAGCCAATGAGCGAGATCATCTATTTCTAAAGAAAGCGTTCCCAAAATCATTACATGATGTAGACCACGAGACGTTCAAAGACATGACCAAACAGGCAAAAGCAGTCATTCGCACGGGTGAAGCCATCCCATACGCAAACTGCATTCTTCATGCCGGTGTCATCTTTTAAAAGGAGGAGCCAGATATGAACATTGAGATGCATAACATCCATAAGGCCTTTGGAAAAAACACCGTTCTTTCCGGGGTCTCCTTTGACCTCGTCACAGGTGAGGTTCACGCGCTCATGGGTGAAAATGGCGCAGGAAAATCAACTTTAATGAACCTGCTCACAGGTCTTTATTCATTAGACCAGGGAACGATTCTTATCGACGGGAAAGAAACCGCTTTCAAAAATCCGAAGGAAGCGGAACAACACGGTATCGCCTTTATTCATCAAGAGCTCAACATATGGCCGGATATGACCGTCTTGGAAAACCTATTCATCGGGAAAGAAATCTATACGAAGTTTGGATTGCTAGACACAAAGAAAATGAAGGTTCTTGCCCAAAGCCAGCTGGACCGATTGTCTGTGAACCTCTCGCTTGATCAAGAGGCAGGCAGCTGTTCTGTTGGACAAAAGCAAATGATTGAGATTGCAAAGGCATTAATGACGGATGCGAAGGTCATCATCATGGATGAACCAACGGCAGCTCTTACAGACCGTGAGATTGAAAAGCTCTTTCAGGTCATTGAATCTCTCAAAAAAGAAGGCGTATCTATCGTGTATATTTCTCACCGTATGGAGGAAATCTTTGCGATCTGTGATCGGATTACAATCATGCGCGATGGGAAAACGGTCGATACGAAAGCCATACCTGAAACGAATTTCCATGAGGTCGTCAAAAAAATGGTCGGCCGCGAATTAACAGATCGATACCCTGAGAGAACGCCTTCTCTAGGAGATACGATCCTTGAGGTGAAGCAAGCGACAAGAAAAGGACAATTTCAAGATATCAGCTTCTCCGTTAAAGCTGGAGAAATCGTCGGTGTTGCAGGCTTAATGGGCGCTGGCAGGACTGAAATGATGCGGTCGCTGTTTGGTCTTGATCCTCTTGATCAAGGGGAAATCTGGGTTCATGGAAAAAAAGCTGTCATTAAAAAACCAAGTGATGCCGTTAAGCTTGGCATCGGTTTTATTACAGAGGATCGCAAAGATGAAGGACTCATGCTGGATGCATCCATTCGAGAAAACATTGGTCTGCCAAACTTAGAAAGCTTCTCTCCAAAGGGACTGATCGATAAGAAAAACGAACAGGATTTTGTTGACCTGCTCATCAAAAGATTGACGATTAAAACGGCTTCCTCTGAAATCTCTGCTCGAAGTCTCTCTGGTGGAAATCAGCAAAAAGTCGTCATCGCCAAATGGATCGGTATCCAGCCGAAAGTCTTGATTTTAGATGAACCGACAAGAGGTGTCGATGTCGGAGCGAAACGAGAAATCTACCAGTTAATGAATGAACTGACTGATCGAGGTGTTGCCATTTTAATGGTCTCCTCTGAGCTCCCAGAAATTCTAGGGATGAGCGATCGAGTGCTTGTCATTCATGAAGGAACCATCAGCGGAGAGTTAAATAAAGCAGACGCAACACAAGAACGAATTATGACACTAGCTACAGGAGGGAAGTAACATGAAACCACTTACTTCAAATGGACGATTTGATCACATCATGCAAAAACTTGGGCCATTCTTAGGACTCATCATCCTTGTCGCCATTGTTTCTATATTAAATCCGGCCTTTTTAGAGCCATTAAACATCTTAAACTTACTTAGACAAATCTCCATTAATGCCCTCATTGCCTTTGGTATGACATTTGTTATTTTAACCGGAGGAATTGATTTGTCGGTCGGTGCCATTTTAGCACTTTCTAGTGCGCTGACTGCCGGATTTATCGTGTCTGGTATGGACCCGATTTTCGCTATTATCGTTGGCTGTATCATCGGCGCTATTCTTGGAATGGTCAACGGTCTTTTAATCACAAAAGGAAAAATGGCTCCTTTTATCGCAACACTTGCCACGATGACGATTTTCAGAGGGTTAACACTTGTTTATACAGACGGAAACCCGATTACAGGACTCGGTTCTAACTATGCATTTCAGTTATTCGGACGCGGGTATTTCTTAGGCATTCCTGTTCCAGCGATCACGATGCTTCTCACCTTTATCGTACTTTGGGTCTTGCTTCATAAAACACCTTTCGGCAGAAGAACATATGCCATCGGTGGAAATGAAAAAGCAGCCCTCATCTCAGGCATTAAAGTACCACGTGTCAAAATCATGATTTATTCATTAGCTGGGTTCATGTCTGCTTTAGCAGGTGCCATTTTAACATCCAGGCTAAATTCAGCTCAGCCAACAGCTGGTACATCCTATGAGCTTGATGCGATTGCTGCTGTTGTACTTGGCGGGACAAGCCTTTCTGGCGGAAGAGGACGAATTGTCGGCACACTGATCGGGGTGCTTATCATCGGTGTCCTGAACAACGGTATGAACTTACTTGGTGTATCATCATTCTATCAATCTGTTGTGAAAGGGATTGTCATCTTGATTGCAGTCCTACTAGACAGAAAGAAATCTGCTTAAGGAGGCAGCTGCTATGAAAAAATATCTCATTCTCATTCTGACTCTCTCATTGTTCATGCTTTCTGCCTGCTCGCTAGAACCGCCAGAGTGGGCCAAATCAACAAAAGATGGGAAGAAAAAAGACATTAAAATCGGTCTCTCGATCTCGACCTTAAATAACCCATTCTTCGTTTCTCTCAAAAACGGGGTGACGAAAGAAGCGAAAAAGCTTGGCATCGAAGTCGTCATTGCAGATGCACAAAATGATTCAGCGAAACAAACAAGTGACGTAGAAGACCTCATTCAACAAGGGGTCGACGCATTACTCATCAACCCAGCTGATTCATCTGCTATCTCAACTGCTGTTGAATCAGCGAATGCTTCAGATATTCCTGTCATCACATTAGACCGTTCAGCTGAAAGCGGAAAAGTAGAAGCACTTGTTGCCTCAGATAACGTCAAAGGCGGCGAAATGGCAGCCAACTTTATCATCGACAAGGTCGGTAAAGGAGCAAAAGTCGCTGAATTAGAAGGTGTACCAGGCGCCTCTGCTACACGTGAGCGCGGAAAAGGATTCCATCAAATAGCAGATAAAGATTTAAAAGTGACAGCCAAACAAGCGGCTGACTTCGACCGAACAAAAGGATTGAACGTCATGGAAAACCTCCTTCAAGGAAACCCTGACATCAAAGCCGTTTTTGCCCACAATGATGAAATGGCACTTGGCGCTTTAGAAGCGATTCAAAGCTCTGGAAAAGACATTCTCGTCGTTGGCTTTGACGGAAACGAAGATGCACTCAACTCGATCAAAGCAGGAAAACTATCTGCCACAGTCGCCCAGCAGCCAGAGCTGATCGGGAAACTGGCAGTCGGCGCTGCAAGCGACGTCTTAAAAGGGAAAAAAGTAGAAAAGAACATCGCAGCTCCACTGAAACTAGAACAGAAAAAATAAACACAAAACCCCCGATTTCTCTCGGGGGTTTTCCTATTATTCCGGTCTTTTTAGCACAAATGACGTCCCTAAATGGGCGTAATCATTTCCCGCTAAACGTGCGACTGGCTTTAGTTCATGAGTCGAAACATAACCTTTTTCCGCATCATACACAGCCTCATCTAAATGCGCACACACAACCCGGCCAATGATATGATCGACCGTGATCTCCCCTTCATCATTTTGAAAGGTAAGATGCTTTTCAAGTTGACATTCAAAGCGAATACGTGCTTCCTGAATGCCCGGCACTGACACGACATGGCTCTTTACTTGATGAAGACCGGTTCGATCCAGCTCACTCTCTTCCTGTGGCAGCGTAGCAGCTGTTTCGTTGATATCTTCTATTATCGTTTCATCACTCACATGGACCACAAATTCTCCCCTGTCAATCATATGCTGCGCTGTGTCCTTCATCTGACCTTCGCGTCGTCCAATAGAAACTGCGAGGAGCGGCGGGTGTCCGCTAATGACATTAAAGAAACTAAATGGTGCGGCATTGACCACATCGTCTTTAGACAGACTTGTAATAAACGCAATCGGTCGTGGAACAATAGAGCCCGATAATAATTTATATGCTTCTTTTCGTGAAAGCTGATCCATTTGCAACGTAATCAATTCAGCACGCCTCCTTTTGGTGTATCGACATCATACCATACCCCTTTTTCTATGCCTCTGATTCAGGCTCGGTGCGATGCAGGATATGGTGGACAAGATGAAATAAAGCAGGATTATGATTTTCTCGTCTATAAGAAATCGTCCATTCTGCCAAAAGCTGTTCACCCTCAATGGACCGATACACAACATCTAGATTAAATAAACGCCGGGCTGATTTCGGAATGACCGCAATGCCGATACCAGCTGTGACAAGACCAATCACCATTTGATATTCCGCCGCCTCCTGCACAATATTCGGAGAAAAACCGTACTTTTCACATAGCAGGACAAAGTGTTGATAAAGGGACGGCCATGATTCCTGTGATAAAGAAATAATCGGTTCATGACGAATATCTTCGATCGTGACTGCCTCTTTTTTCGCCAGCGGATGATTTTTCGGAATCGCAAAAATACATTCACTTTGCTTCATCAAACGGCTGACCAGTTCTTCATGAGGCGATGTAGGATGTAAAAAACCGATATCAATCTCCCCATTTAAAAGCGCTCCTAGCTGCTGTGGAACAGAAAGCTGTTTCAGCTCAATACTGACAGAGGGATACAGCTCTCTGAATTCGCGTACAACTGGCGGCAGAATATCATACGTCGCTGTTCCAACAAACCCTATGATGATTTTCCCCAGCTCTCCTCTTGCTGTATGCCGGGCATGATCAACGGCTTTATTAAGCTGATGCAGCACACCTCGCACCTCATGTAAAAAGACCTTTCCAGCAGCTGTTAGCTCCACCACTCGCTTTGACCGGTGAAACAAAGGAAACCCCAATTCTTCTTCAAACTGTTTAATTTGCTGACTAAGTGGAGGCTGTGTCATATTCAACCGTGCGGCTGCTCTGCCAAAATGCAGCTCCTCCGCTACTGTGACAAAGTATTGCAAATGTCTCAGTTCCATCCTTTCACCCCTCGCACACTTATTCGTGAAACATATTAAAACCACGTTAAACATATATTGGAAATTTTCCATTTTGAAATGTATAGTAAATCATATCATGAAAATATATTTTCATAAAAAATTTTACTTGCCGAAAGGAGTGCGGGGTAAATGAATTCTCAAGCACAACCCCTAACAAGACGAGGAGCAGAATTGATTGTTGATACGCTGATTGCTCAAGGTGTGACCCATGTTTTTGCAATTCCAGGTGCCAAAATTGACGCCGTATTTGATGTATTAAAAGACAGAGGTCCAGAGCTTGTCCTATGCAGACACGAACAAAATGCCGCCTTTATGGCAGCTGCTGTCGGCCGCTTAACCGGCAAACCAGGTGTTTGTCTCGTGACATCAGGTCCCGGCGCATCTAATTTAGCAACAGGTCTATTAACAGCCAATACAGAAGGTGACCCTGTTGTCGCAATCGCTGGAAACGTCATTCGTGCAGATCGGCTGAAACGAACACATCAATCACTCGACAATGCGGCATTATTCAAACCAGTCACAAAATACAGTGTTGAAGTACAAGACGTTCATAATATACCCGAAGCCTTAACAAATGCTTTTCGCGCGGCACAAAAGGGGCAGGCTGGAGCAGCATTTATCAGCTTTCCACAAGATGTCGTGACAGAACACACTACACAAACACCAGTGTCTGCTCACCCTTCTCCAGAACTAGGTCCTGCACCGGATGCTCTCATCAGCTCGGCTATCGCCAAAATTCAAAATGCACACTTACCTGTTGCCATTGTGGGAATGAAAGCAAGTCGTCCAGCTGCTGCAAAGGCTACTAGAACATTATTGAAAACACTTGGAATTCCATTTGTCGAAACGTACCAAGGAGCTGGCGTTCTCTCAAGAGAGCTTGAGTCTCAATATGTAGGCAGAATCGGTTTATTCCGAAATCAGCCGGGCGATCTTCTCATTGAACAAGCAGATGTCCTTTTGACCATCGGCTTTGATCCAATTGAATATGATCCGAAGCATTGGAATATTCAGCCGAAGCAGCGACAGATCATCCATGTCGATGACATGCAGGCAGATATTGATCATTTTTATGAGCCGGCGCTTGAGCTTGTCGGCAATATAGCTGAAACCGTTAAACATCTAGCCCATGACAGTGTTCCACTTTCTCTATGCAAAGAACAAATTGAATTCGTCACTGAATTGCAGGAGCTGTTAAGCGACATTGAAAAAGCACCAGAAAGAGAAAGTCATCTATCTCACCCGCTGGATGTCATTCATACATTAAGACGCCTGATTCCTGATGACACGAAGGTCACGTGTGATATCGGGTCTCACGCGATTTGGATGTCGCGTCACTTCCGCGTCTATGAGCCGAACACATTCCTTGTGAGCAACGGCATGCAAACATTAGGCGTCGCCTTACCATGGGCCATTGCGGCTTCCATACTGAACCCAGATGAAAAGATCATTTCGGTCTCTGGTGATGGTGGTTTTCTCTTCTCTGCTATGGAGCTAGAAACAGCCGTCCGCATGAAAACAAATCTCGTTCACCTTGTTTGGAATGACAGCACATACGACATGGTGGCGTTTCAGCAGGAAATGAAATATGACCGCACATCCTGCGTTGAATTCGGACAGATCGACTTAGTGAAATATGCGGAAAGCTTTGGAGCGACTGGATTACGGGTTAACTCACCTGAAGAGCTTTCAACTGTCCTACAAAAGGGTATAAACATAGAAGGACCCGTTATTATTGATATTCCGATTGACTATCAAGACAACCCAGACCTCGCCAGTCAAAAATGGCCAGAAGTCTTTCGTGAAACACACACATTGAACGTCAGATAAGATGTCCATACATTACACCAAAGGAGTGAGCGGATATGGGTATGATGCACCCAATGAATCAACAGAACGACACAAGACAACATGACAAACAGCAAGAGGTCTATCAAGTATCGACGATGACCTCTTTGCTGGAAGCCGTATATGATGGAGATTTCTCCCTTTCACAAATTCCCGAGCACGGTGATTTCGGCATTGGTACATTCAATCAATTAGATGGAGAGCTGATCGGCTTTGACGGCGCATTCTACCGGCTGCGCTCGGATGGAACAGCGACACCGGTTACCGATCAAGACTATTCACCCTTCTGCTCTCTAGCATTCTTTGAAACTGATATCGTTCATCGAATTGATGCAGCCATGACAAGCAAAGAGCTAGAAGAAGAAATCGACCGCATTTTACCGAGTAAGAATGTGTTTTATGCGATCCGCATTGATGGATCATTCAAAAAGGTGCAAACACGTACGGTCGAAAAACAGGAAAAACCTTACGTTCCGATGGTGGAAGCAGTCAAGTCACAGCCCATCTTCGATTTCGAGGATATTCATGGAACGATCGCTGGTTTCCGTACACCGCAGTACGCACATGGTATTGCGGTAAGTGGATATCATCTTCATTTCATTGACGACGATCGAAGTGTCGGCGGACACGTTTTTGATTACACTGTTGATCAAGTGACCATCCGAATTTCTCAAAAACGCCATATGAATTTACACTTGCCAAATACGCAGGAATTCTTCCAAGCAGACATTGATCGAGCTGACCTCGCACAGCAAATTGCGAGTGCAGAAAGCAGCCCAGATCAATAAAATAAAGACACCCCGGTGATTCCGGGGTGTTTTTTATGCAAAAGGAATTTTTATTACTTCATTACATTTCATTTCGTTAGTAAATTGAAATTCACCCATTCTATTCGTAATGAAACATGTTAAAATATCAACAGAAGAAAGGTGGTTATATGGTGGCAAACGACTTTAGCATCCCGAACTTAACATTAGACGAACGAGATAAACAAATTTTATCCCTATTACATGAGGACGGGCGTATGTCCTATACAGATCTTGGAAAACAAGTCGGTCTTTCACGTGTTGCTGTACAAGCCCGTATTCAGCAGCTAATTGAAGCAGGTGTCATTGAACGATTCACAGCTGTCATCAACCCTGCTAAGATCGGCATTCATGTTTCTGTCTTCTTTAATGTAGAGGTTGAGCCGAAATTTTTAGAAGCAGTCGCCCTTCAGCTCGAACAGGAAACAGCTGTCACAAGCCTTTATCACATGACAGGGCCAAGCAAGCTGCATATGCATGGCATTTTTCAAAACGAACAGGAAATGGAGACATTCCTAACAAAAAAACTGTACCCGCTGGAAGGCGTTGTGAGTGTGGACTGCCAAATGCTCATTAAACGGTACAAAAGCCGAATGGGCATGAAATTGTAGACAGGAGTTGAATCACTTGCAATCATATATCGAACTCATCATCGCTATGGTGCGAACCGGCATTCTCGGTTTTGGCGGAGGTCCTTCCGTCATACCACTCATTCGCCATGAAGCGGTAGTGAAATATCAATGGGTCAGCGATGACGAATTTGGAGAAACACTCGCCATCGCCAACGCATTACCAGGTCCGATCGCGACCAAAATGTCAGCATATCTCGGCTATCGATTGAAGGGCGTATCCGGCGCAATCATCGCAACAGCTGCCCATATTTTACCGTCATGTCTCGCCATGGTGGCACTCGTTACACTTGTCAGCGTCTTAAGCTCCTCACAAATCATTCAAAATATGATTGGCGCCGTGACGCCAGTTATTGCCGTCCTGCTTGGGATCATGGCATACGAGTTTGGACAAAAAACGCTGAAAGGCTTCGGAATGATCTTCGGGATCGCTCTGTTCCTTCTTGCCTTTATCGGGCTGCAGGTGCTGTCCATTCATCCAGGAATCATTGTCATCATCTTTTTATGCTATGGCGCTTTTCATTTCAAACTGAAACAACGCTGGAATCGACCAAATAAAGAGAAAGGGGTGTCTTCATGATGCTGATTCTCTTTTTATTCTGGGCATTCTTCTTGTCCAATCTATTAGGATATGGCGGAGGACCTGCATCCATTCCGCTGAATTATGAAGAAATCGTCAACCATTTTCATTGGATGACGAACGAAGGGTTCTCCAATATGCTTGCTTTAGCCAATGCACTGCCAGGACCAATTGCGACGAAAATCGCAGCATATGTCGGCTATGACGTCATGGGCTGGCCAGGCTTTATTGTGGCACTGCTTGCAACTGTTCTGCCATCAGCCATTGGATTGATTTTACTGCTCAAGCTGATTGACCGCTTTCGCCAATCTCCTGTCGTCAAAGGCATGACCTTGTCCGTCCAGCCTGTCATTGCAATGATGATGCTTTTATTAACATGGGAAATTGGCGGAGATGCAGTAAAAGCCATTGGCTGGACGCAATCGCTCGCTATTGCCGCGATCTCCTTTTTCTTTATGACTAAATTCAAAATGCACCCCGCCTTTCTCATTGTGGCTGCCTTTTTATATGGCGGATTGATTCTGCCGCATTAAGAAAACCGATAACATGGCCTGTGTTATCGGTTTTCTTTTACATATAGATTGGAGAAATCGGTCTGCGCCCAATCGAATGATATTCGACTCCTGCTTGTTCTGCTGCTTCAAGCGTATGGCAGTTTCGCCCATCGAAAATAAGCGGCTGTCTCATCCATTCCTTGTAGGACGTGAGCGGAAACGTCTGAATTTCTGTCCACTCTGTTAATATACAAGCTGCATGGACATCCTTTATCGCTTCTTCCATCGTATGAGCAAACTTGACTTGGTCCGGCAGTTCACGAGCGGCATGGCGTGAGGCAACAGGATCATACGCCACAAGCTCTGCGCCTAATTGATGGAGTTCATGAGCAATGGGTACCGATGGCGCCTCCCTCATATCGTCTGTATTCGGTTTAAAAGCAAGGCCAAGAAGTGCAATTCGCTTTCCTTCAAGATTTGATCCCAGTCTCTCCTGAATACTTCGGATAAAACCCGCTCTCTGCTCATTGTTTACTTTGATAACAGCCTTTAACAGCTCAAAATCATGCGACACATGCCCTGCGATTTGCACAAGTGCATTTGTATCCTTTGGAAAACAAGAACCTCCGTAGCCAATCCCCGACTTGAGAAATGAAGAACCGATCCGCTGATCGAGCCCCATTCCCTGCGCCACCCATTCAACATCAGCACCTGTTTTTTCACAAATGGAGGCAATCTCATTCATAAAGCTGATTTTGGTCGCAAGAAAAGCATTAGATGCATACTTGATCATTTCTGCACTTTTTCGGTCTGTCTTAACCACTGGCAGGTGGAAATCAGCATACACCTCCTCGAGCCGGTCTAATACAGCTTTTGTTTCAGCCCCAATGACAAGCCGATCTGCCCTCAATGTATCTGAAATGGCAGAGCCTTCTCGTAAAAACTCTGGGTTAGATGCAATCGATAATGGCTCATTCCGTCCTAATTCTTGATGTATCATCTGTTCGATTTGATCACCCGTTCCAACAGGCACCGTACTTTTCACCACAAGAACCGCACCTGATTTCGCTTTTGTACCGATCTCTTTTGCGGCTTGAAACACATATTGTAAATCAGCTTGACCATCTGCCTGCTGCGGGGTGCCAACCGCAATCATTAACACATCAGCCCGCGGGTAGGCTGCCTCCCCATTTATGTGAAATTGAATTCGACCTTGCTCAAGATTGCGTTTCAGCAGTTCTTTTAATCCTGGCTCATACATTGGTGGATGTCCCTGTTTCAGCTGCATGACCTTTCTCCGGTCAATATCAATACATGCCACATTGTGCCCTGCCTCCGCTAAACACACACCTGTGACCAGTCCCACATATCCACAGCCTGCAATTGCAATATTCATGACACCATCAGCTCCCCATACGCCTTATGCTTGTAAAGACATCGTATGCTGGGAGCTTTCTTTCCATTCATAAAAGCATACAAAAACCCCCTGCCATCACTAGCAGGGGGTCACTTTTATGAAACAAGACCATTTCGAATATGAGCAATCAGATTTTCAAGCATTTCTTTTGTTGTGACATCATTTGAATTCTCACCAATATCATGAGCGTACATCAAAATTTTTAAAAACTCTTCTTGATTCAAACCCTTATTATCCATGTCTGTATCCTTTCGATTCCACTAATTTCATTATTATATGCTGTAAGGTTGGTTTATGCAATACTCTAATACATCATTCGACAGCTTTTGAAATTTATGACCATTTTCATGAAAAACTTTTTTATAAATCACCATTGAGCTATAATAAAAGAATTGGAATCTTTTACTTGGTTAGGAGCGGATCAAATGCTTCAGCACAACATCAACGAAGAAGAACTCAAGCAAACAGCCGAACAAATCAAAGAACTTCTTCCTGCAACAGATGAAAACAAACAACTCATCAAAAAAGCATTGATTACTTATAGACAGGACAGTGTATATCGTCTCAAGCAAGAATCTGATACGGAATGGTCAGCTTATGTACATGATGTCGTGGCAGCAAGAGTCCACCTTCATGTGCTGTTTCCTGTGAGAAGCAGCTGCTCATGTCCGGCAGATGGACTTTGTAAACACATTCTCGCTGTCTTCTTTTCGCTATACGCTCAAGTGGAGAGTGTGACCGGATTTACAGAAAATTGGTCAGAAAAGGATGAATTACAACGCAGCAAAGAATTAATTCGCCAGCACTTCCAAGTGAAGCGCCCAGACGAACAATCACTCCAAAGCTGGTTGAATTTTTTCCAAGAGGAATTTAACCTCTGGCTGAAACGGACACCAAAACACCAGCAAACACCGCAGCATTTGTATTACGGCTATTTATCAATCTTAAAAAAACACGCACCTCATTCACCTGAATTCAAGAGTTTGTATGCGATTCATACGTCAATCGATGTGTGGTTAAGGATTTATGAATTAATCGATCTTGGCCAGCTTGATGCCGAGAAGGACTTTTATTCCATGAATCCATATGTAGAACAGCTCATGAACACCATTTTTGATTCAGTGGATCACTTAAAGACATATGCCCTTTCCTTTTCCCTCGATCCGTTTCTTGAAAACACACCAACTGCCGTTCGGACACTTCTTCAAATAAACGGACCTTTTCAACATGAACGAGTAGCGGTCTTTATGGAGATTTGGGGCACCATATTAAATAGAGGGAAATGGGTTAAAAAAGAAACAGAATTACTAAAGAACGCTCAGCAGCAAAAACAAACGGTTGAGCGTACCATCGGATTGATGCATATGGATTATTTACTGAAAGAAGACGATAGCCTTTTTCAGCAATTAAAGCTGCTCAATGCAGATATGCTGCCAAATGTGCTCAACTGGCTGAAGGATCTGACAAACCGCAAGGACTGGAAGCGGCTCAAGCTCTGGTATCATGAGATCACCTATATTTTAGAGGAATATTGCCAGCTCGACCTTTCCTACAGAGAACTGCGAGGAGCTGTCAGTGATTTCTTCTTCTATTTAGACGCATACTTTAAGCAGACGAATGATCATCATTTATATGAACGCTACCTCCAGATCTGCATGCCCTATGCGTTTACTGAATATAGTCAGCTCTTATATGCACAAGAGCGTTATGCAGAATGGATTGAAATTCACAGCCTTGTTGGTTTCTCCATCAGTGAACTGGAGAAGGACCTGATCAGACAAATTGCAAAAGAGGAGCCTGAAGCGCTCATTCCGTCGTATCACCGTGAAATCTCACAGCTTCTCGATCAAAAGAATCGAAGTGCTTACCGGGAATCTGTGAAAATGCTAAAAAAACTGCGCACGCTTTATCATAAAACGAAACAAACTGCGATTTGGGAAAGATATGTAAAGCAGCTACAGGATTCAACGAAACGGCTGCGTGCGTTCCAAGAGGAAATGAAGAAAGGAAAATTAATTGATGACACGCCATAAACAAATTGTCATTCATGCAGAACAAACAGAAGATTTCTCTTTCACCATTTCAGCGCAAGCAGAGGACGGACACCCTGTTCCGCTTAATGAAATGAAGAGGCAGCTTTTCCAATGGCACGAATCGTCTTTTTACGGAACATTTTTAGAAGATGTGAGCTTTATTGGCACACCTGCCTTCCTGCTAAGCCCTTGGATGACCGTTGAACTGCTAGGGAAAAATTCATTTAATACCTTTAGTCATGTGACACTAACCGATGAAACGGAACCACTGATGAAGACAGCCTCCACCATTTATGAATTCATTGAGGATGAAGATTTTATTCCCGATTACGAGGCTTGGACAAAAGGTGTCCTTCGTTTTAAAGACAAAGAAGGACTATTAGATGGCTATACGGCTGAGTGGTTCTCCTTTGCCGTACAGGATTACATTCAATATGATGATGCCTTACAGCACAAATGGAACCGCATGACAGAACAATCGCCTGCGCTCTCATCCTTCCAAGGACATTTTTTAGATGAGCAGGATTTTTTGGAAACGATTGGCTGGATTGATGACGACACACCTTTCACTGTCGGCTTGCGTCTAAATGAACCGGATTTCGACGGAGACGATTGGAAAATCGAATTATTTTTGCGTGATAAGAAAAACAGCGATCTTCACTTTTTTGAAGGCATCCGTTCATTGAAAAGATCTTGGCATCCGTATCAAGATAAAATCTCCAGAGAGCTGGAGCGATTCGGTCAAATTGTCCCTTGGCTCTCTTTCACATCTGGCACCACGCTCATGTCAGAAGACGAAGCATGGCTCTTCCTATCTGAAGCAAGTGAAACACTTGTGAATATGGGCATTGAGATCCTGCTCCCATCGTGGTGGCAAATTGTCAAAGAAAGCACCATGATGCTAAAAGCAAGGATTTCCTCTACTCCAAGAGGCGAGTCGCATGTCGGAATGGATGCCTTGATGGACTTTAATTGGCGCTTTGCTACAAACGGCATCGAGCTGACAGAAGATGAGTTCAACGAGCTTGTCCAAAGTAAACGGCGCCTTGTCAATATTCGTGGACAATGGATCAAAATCGACCCAACCTTCATCCAGCAAATGAAAAAATGGATGGAGCGCGCCGAAAATGAAGGGCTGCACATGTCTGATATTTTGTCACGTGAACTGGCAGATCAAGAAGCATCCTCTGAATCGGTTCCAGAGCTGCTAGACAGCTCAGCATTTGCACATATTCAATTTGAACTCTCGTCGCAATTAAGAGGGCTTGTCCATCAGTTAAATGATACGCAGGAGCTGCCTTCATACGAAATGAGTGAGTCCTTCAAAGGCACACTCAGACCGTATCAGCAGCATGGTGTCAACTGGTTGTTATTCTTAAGATCTCATGGATTTGGGGCTTGTTTAGCAGATGATATGGGTCTTGGAAAAACAATTCAAATGATTGCATATTTCACATATTTGAAAGAGCAGGAGCAAAATGCCGCTCCATCTCTCATCATTGCGCCGACCTCTGTCTTAGGAAACTGGCAGCGAGAGCTTGAAACCTTCGCGCCACATTTGAATGTTGCCTTGCATTATGGGCCATCGCGTCCTCAAGGGGAACACTTTACAAAGGCATACGAGTCAACAGATATTGTCCTGACATCTTATGGACTCTCACATTCTGATCGTGATGAATTAACGTCAGCAAAGTGGGATACGATTTGTTTAGACGAAGCCCAAAACATTAAGAATGCCCATACAAAACAATCGAGAGCGATCAGACAGCTCAAAGGGCAGCATCATATTGCCCTTAGCGGGACACCTATGGAAAACCGTTTAACAGAGCTTTGGTCCATTTTTGACTTCGTCAACAAAGGATATCTCGGCAGCTTGACGAGCTTTCATAAGAAATTCGTTCTGCCGATTGAAAAAGACCGTGATGAAAAAAGAATTGAACAGCTGCAGCAGCTGATTAAGCCTTTCCTTTTAAGACGAACAAAGCAAGATGAAGAGGTCGCCCTGAACCTGCCTGAGAAACTCGAAGAAAAAGAATACATTCCGCTATCCGCTGAGCAGGCTTCTTTATATGAACAGCTCGTGAAAGATACTTTCGAACACATGGCTTCGTTAACAGGAATGCAGCGGAAAGCCATTATTTTAAGTATGCTCGGCAGACTCAAACAGATTTGCGATCACCCGGCTCTCTATTTAAAAGAGAGTGGAACCGATGTGAAACTGCTGAAACGTTCATTAAAAATGGATAAACTCGCAGAGCTGTTAAAAGCAATACATGAACAAGGAGAAAGCTGCCTCATCTTTACGCAGTATATTGGAATGGGGAACATGATCAAGCAGCTGGCGGAAAAGATGTTTGGAGAACCCGTTCAATTTTTAAATGGCAGTCTGTCCAAACAGGAGCGGGATAAAATGGTGGACCGCTTCCAGAAGAAAGATTTCAACATCTTAATTCTCTCTTTAAAAGCAGGAGGAACAGGACTTAACCTAACCGCCGCAAACCATGTCATTCACTACGACAGATGGTGGAATCCTGCTGTGGAAAACCAAGCGACCGACCGTGCTTATCGGATCGGACAAAAACGATTTGTTCACGTCCATAAGATGATCACAACGGGCACGATTGAGGAAAAAATTGATCAAATGCTCGAAACAAAACAAACGTTAAATGATCAAATTATCCAAAGTGAAAGCTGGATTACAGAGCTATCGACAAACGAACTAGAAGATTTATTCACATTAAGCGCCGCCGCTCAATCATCTTAATCCAAGCAAAAAGAGGACTTTTCTCAAACATGATGAAAAGTCCTCTTTTTTCATTTCATATGAACATAGGTTAAATGTGCAGTTTTTTCAATGCAGATTTCACGTTCATATACGTATTCAATTCACGGAAGTCTTCTCTCATTTCTCCCATTTTCATCGCAAGGTTCGGTTTAATTCCTGTCACGATGAGTTCCGTACCAGTCATTAAAATCAAATCGTTCAGCTTAAAGATCGCATCTGCCACAAATGAATCGACTTCTAATAAACCAGACAGATCGACAATAAAATAATCGTCCTTGGATTGAGAGATATAGGTGGAGACTGTGGAGATAATCTTATCAAATCTTGGCGCTGTTAACGTACCAATGATCGGTAACACAGAAATACCATCTTTCACAGGAACAATGGGAACAGAAATGTTCAGCACTTCATCAATTGATTGCTCAAGAAGCTCCTGCTGTTCCTTCTCTTTCGTGACATCCTTTTGCAGACCAACGAAATAAAGACGTTTCCCTTCATTTTCGTCAATCCAAAGAGGAGCTACACTTAACTCATTCCAAAACATCTGTCCAGATTTTTTATAATTTTTCAGCTGAACAGTGACAGCCTCTTTGTTCTCAATTGCTGTTCTAATTTGTTGGAGAGCGTTTTGCTCTGTTTCATTTCCTTGAAGGAAACGACAATTCTTCCCCAATACTTCGGGTTCTTGATAGCCTGTCATATCTAAAAAGCCCTTGTTCACATATATTAAAGGATTATCAGGTAAAGACGGGTCCGTCACCGTCAGGCCAACCTGAGTATAGTCTAAGGCTTCCTTGATTAAATGCAGATTTTCGGACTTATAAGATTCCAGCGCCATTCGTTTACTCTCCTTAATTTCCTTACAAGCGGGTTATGTTCATAATTAAATTATATGATGTTCCACATCATGTGTAAATAGAAGTAGTTCTGAATTCCTCTTTTGTAGAATGCGCTTTATCCTATGTGATTTATACAACGACATCTGATGCATCTACTTCAAAAGGTGTCGAATCATATACGCCACACCATGTTCATCATTTGTTAACGTGACATGATCAGCGATTTCTTTCATATCCTGTCTCGCATTGCCCATCGCAACCCCAACACCAGCTGCTAGAAGCATCGATTCGTCATTTAAACTGTCTCCTACAGCCGCTGTCTGGTCTAAAGGAATACCAAGTCGTTCTGCCAGTCTTGTTAATGCCTGGCCTTTAGATGCATCCTTTGAACCAATTTCAAAGTTATGATCGGCTGAACTGACCATTGTGACATCTGAATCATCACCAAACATATTCCATCCTTTCTTCAATCTGTCTTCAAAGAAAGAGAAACCTAAAATGTTGTAGAATGAAAGCTTTCGATCCTCACGAAACAACTCTTTATATGTATCAATATAAGAAAAACCCGACTGACTGTATTGCACTTCTGCCGCTTGTTTTAAAACACTCAGGTCCGTTTCTGGATTTGCACTTTTTAAACGATCCATTTCAATCGCAAGAAGCTCTCTGCCACGATTCGGTGTGAAAATGGCTTCGTTTGTAAAAACTTCATAATAATACTCACGTTCTTCAAGCCATTTCAATATGCGTTTGGCCTTTTCTTCTTGTAAAGCAGCTGAATGATATACTTGTCCAGCCGGATCATGAATCACAGCTCCATTGGCACTAATCACCCATGTATTCATCCCAAGCTCATCAAAAATAGACCTCACATCAAAATATGCTCTTCCTGTTGACACGACAACTTCCAATCCATTCGCCGCTGCTTCCTTTAACGCCTGCTCATTTTCCTGACTCACTTTGTGCTCACTATTCAATAACGTTCCGTCTAAATCCGTTGCGATCAATTGAATGTTTGTCATCGTTCTCTCCTTTTTGTCTCCATTTTGGCTATCATACCGCTGATAAAATCCTTCATCAAGAGGTGATCGGTTTATCTTTGAATAAAAGAGTACCCGGCCACGCTACATGACCGGATACACACAAGGGGATTTAAGGGGACACATGACCTATACAAAGAAACGATGGTTCTATTACGCAGTGTTCTTATGCTCAAGGCAGCGTCTATCAGCTTTAGCTAGAGGGGGGCTGTCAGATGCTAGACGTTACCTTTTGATTCAGACCGTACCTCCTTTCCTTTTAACTGCCCTTAGTCTACCGAGAAAGGTTGTATGTGACAAAACATGAAAATGAAAGAATGCCCCCTCAAATTCTCTCTTTCCTCTTTAATTTCTGCTTTTTACTGCTTGAGTATAAAACATCATCTTGTTTTGTTTGACGAAAAACTTATTTTTCATAAATTGATAAAAAACGTCTGAATGAATCCAATTACTAGAAGGCATATGAATATAATCAGATCCGTCCCACGCAAACCAATAAAAACAAAGCTGTCCGTCATGAATCGACAATTGAAATTCAAAGTAGTCCATTTGATCCTCGGTGACGTATTGAAACGTGAGTGACTCACCTTCTTCCATGTACACATCACAAAATGAAAGAATGTCTCCCCACGAATAAACGCGCATTGTGCTCTTTGCCTTCTCTTCGCCAATATGTATGTTTCGTAATTGATAAGACTCCATAAAACATCTCCTTTCACTCATATGCAGCTCGCTTTAAGCAGGCAGCGGTTTCATTTATACAGATGTTGTATGCTATAATATTACTTACGAATAATGAACGCTTGTGAGGTGAAAAAAATGAAAACCTTTAGGCTGATTGATTTAAAAATTGAACTTGATCCAAAGCAAGATAAAATGTCCAGCATTCCCCTTCGCGACGGTTTAATCATTAATAAAGAAGATGGTGAAAATCACTGGATGATCGAGGCACTCATTCCAAAAAAACATAGACAGGTGTTTGAGGTGCTCTTTCAGCAGCACACTGAAGTGAAGATTCTTGTGACGATCACAAAAGAAAACAACCGCCCTGTTCATCTATCTGTCCAAGTCAAAAACATTGTTGCTTTAGAAGAAAACATTTCTGTGCTGCTCGATGGTAAGATGATTACAAATCGTTATAGAACAGAAACAGAAGAAGTACTAAAAGACCTCGTCAAAGAGGGGCTTTCCGGAGAAAAACTACTGGATGCATTTAAACAAAACACATAAAAAAGAGCGGGATTAGCCGCTCTTAGATAGTTGACAAAGGGCTAAAATGAATCTTATTTTAGCCCTTTGTCTTCCTTTCAGCGTGATAGAAAACCTTTGCAGTCTAGAAAGGGCGAGCACTGGAGCGGAGCGAATTGATTATTCGTGAGCACCGGAGCACAGACCTGACAACGAATGCGAGGGTTTGTCTACACGCTGAGAGCGGAGTTAGCCGCTCTTTTTTTTATTGCACATCTTTCGATTGGCTTTGATTTTTCAAGAGATCTCTAATTTCAGTTAGTAAAACTTCCGTTTGATCCGGCGTTTCTACAACCTCTTCTTCCTCTACCTTTTTCCGTTTTAATTTATTCAAATAACGAATAAAGATAAAAATGGAAAACGAGATAATCAAGAAATCAATCACTGTTTGAATGAAGCTTCCATATAAAATTTGCGCAGATCCGATCTTAATAGATAGACCGCTAAAATCATGTCCGCCAATAATAATGCCGACAAGCGGCATGATCAAATCATTTACAAGAGAAGTGACAATTTTGCCAAATGCTCCCCCAATGATGACACCTACAGCCAAGTCAATGACATTTCCCTTGACTGCAAATTCTCTAAATTCTTTCAGCATCTTTTATCACCTTCATCTTTTTTTGTCTAATATGACGTTTTTTTGTCAAAAATGCAAGTCCTGATCCGTTCAGACTAGTTGTTTCCATATAAAAAGCGATTCATCCTTGATGAACCGCCAGGCAAATCATGATACTTTAGGACCGATAGAAAATGTAAGTTCTGCTTCACATGCCACTTCGCCATCTACTGTGGCTACTGCTTTTCCTTTGGCAACTGGACCGCGAAGACGTGTCACTTCAACCTCTAAACGAAGCTGATCGCCAGGCTTGACCTGTCTTTTGAATCGGCAACTGTCAATTCCAGCAAACAAACCAATTCTCCCTTGGTTCTCTTCTTTACCTAAAATGATGACCCCAAAAACCTGAGCAAGCGCTTCTACAATAAGCACACCCGGCATGACTGGGTATCCTGGGAAATGACCGTTAAAAAATTCTTCATTTACTGTTACATTTTTGATTCCAACCGCTCTTTTGTCACCATCAACTTCTAAAATACGGTCAACCAATAAAAATGGATAACGGTGTGGAATAATGTCTTGAATTTGCTGAGCATCAAGCATGTCTTGATCTCTCCTTCTTTTCTATATCGCTGATCTTCATTTGATTCCTATAGAAGTATATTATGAATGCTCGTATTTTTCAACGTCCGCTCCACACATATGGCAAAAAATAGAATCTACTATTACCTATTGTCATCAAATATAATCCACACTACACTCATTGTTTTTTCACAAATATGGTAATATATATTACATCATTGATTGAATAAGAGGGTAAAAATGAATTTTATGAGTGATAAATCCATTAAAAGACTTCTCCATTCGTGGTATACAATGCTAAAGCATCGACATTTTTCGAAGGCTGAAGAAATCAAAACAACTCTATTAAAACATCAACGTAAAATATCAAAAAAACAGGAACTCTATTTACATTATCAGCTGATGCTTTTTCGGCATCAGCTCTGGATGAATCAGACAGAGGACTTAGAAAAAATGAAACATGAACTGATGCAGTACAAAGACCAAATGAACGATCAACTGCATTATTATTTTAACTTCTTTCTCGGTTTATACGAATCTTTAAAAAGTGATCAAAATGATGCCATTCATTATCTTGAAAAAGCAGAAGAAAAACTGCCGCTGCTAGACGATGAGCTAGAAGAAGCCGAGTTCCATTTTCGTACAAGTGGTGTTTATTATAACAAGCGCTATTCGTTGTTATCAATTCGTCATGTTGAAAAAGCCATGGATATCTTTGCAAAGCACGGGGATATCCATAGCATTTATCGGTGCAAAATTGTCCTCGCACTTAACTTTAGTGATCAAAAAAAGTATGAAGAAGCAGAAGCTCTTTTTATTGAGATCATCGAATACGTGAAAATCATTGATGATCAAGAACTGCTCGGTATCGTTTATTATGACGCTGGCTTTATTCAGTCGAGACAAAACCGTCACAAGAAAGCGCTGGAATACTTTAAAAAAGCACTTCGTCTGCCAGCATACCGAAAGTCCGCACACTCTTATGTATCGTGCCTCTACGAAACAGTGCGTTCCTGTTATAAAGAAAATTTAACCGATGAAGGTATGAAGTATATTCAAAAAGGATTAAAAGAAGCCGTTGCTTCACAATTTGATATATTAAGAATCAAGTTCCAAATTTTATTTCTTCTCTACAGCCAAACGCCAAAGGCAGATGAGCAGATTGCAAGGCTCGTCACATGCCTTGAACGAAAAGAAGCTTGGATTGATCTTGAGGATTTGCTTGCCGATGTCTCAGATTTTTATAAAAAAAAGGGCGACTTTGAGCGAGCCGCCTTTTTTATCATGAGAGGCTGATGTCAGCCTGCTCATTATCGAATTGTATTTACTAATCCAAGCATCTGATCACCCATCGTAATCGTTCTTGAGTTCATCTGATAGGAGCGCTGTGTTGTCATGAGATCTGTTAATTCTTTAGACATGTCCACATTCGACGTTTCAAGTGCACCTTGCTGAAGCTGAATCGCTTGGCGGTTTGCTCCATTTAGTGCTGTTAATGCACCTTGATAAGTACCGTCAACTGAGAATAAATTATCTCCTTCAGAGACAAGTGCTGAAGAGTTATTGACTTGCACAACACCTAGATTCACTTGCTGATTCGGTTGATTATCTCTTGAAATGGCTGTCAGACGTCCATTTTTATCAATTGAAATATCACGAAAATTCGCATTTAAGACGATTTCATTTCCGTTTTCATCAAGAATCGGATGGCCTTCGCTAGTGACAAGCTGCACTTGGTTACGATTATTGCCTGGCTGTAAGTAGAGAGAACCGTCTCTTGTATAACGAATATTACCGCCGGCATTGACCTGCATATACTGAGAAGGCGCTCCAAATGCAACATCAAGATCACGGCCTGTTTCTTTAATCGAACCTTGCAGTGAGTTAATGGACGCATTGACCATCGTACCCGTACCAAGCCTTAATCCATCAGGTGTCAGACGACTGTTTGCCACCTGCGCATTTTTTTCATCCACTTGGTTGAACTGTTGCCTGATCAGCTCTGAGAAACGGGTATTTTTCGCACGGTATCCTGTTGTTTCACTGTTCGCGATGTTATTACTGATAATATCAAGCTGCTTTTGTACTTCGTTCATTGATACAGCTGCATTGATCATCGTTCTAAGCATGAGAATCCTCCTTTCTTTTTCATTTCTTGATTAATACACTCTGCCAATTTCATTCACTGCTTTTTCTAAGCTTTTATCATACGCTTGAACCACTTTTTGGTTTGTTTCAAATGCTCGATAAGCGGTTGTCATTTCTGTATATGATTTCGTCACATCCACGTTCGACAGCTCCGATACACCTTGATTTAACGTATAGGACATTTGACCGTTATTGACTGCACTTGGCAGGGGCTGGTTATCAGCTGTACGGTATAAATCATTTCCTTCTCTCGCTAAGTTTCTTGTATCCATCGCAACACGTACATCAATTTGTCCAAGATTTTGTCCATTTTCACTCACAGTTCCATCTGCATTCACTTTGAAATTCTCACTCTGAACCGTGATTGGCTGACCTGTCACAGAAAGAAGAGCATGCCCATTGATCGTCAACTGATTTTGTGCGTTCAATGTAATCGAGCTACTTTTCGTATAACGAACGCCTTCTGGGGTATTGACCGCATAAAAGAGCGCTGATTTCTGATTGGTCTCAGGGTTGATCGGCACATTATTTTCGACTAGTGCGATATCCGTTGTTTGATCTGTTGTTTTTAAAGTTCCTTGGGTAAATTGAGGAATCAGTTCCTGCATATATGTCCCCGTATTAATGCCGCCAATCGGTGTTTGCTGCGGAACACTAAACCCTTTGCCTGAAGAAGTTTGGAAACGTCCTGACTCCATTCGGCTTAGCAGCATTTCTGGAAATGCCCGCATGGCCCCCTCATCCGCTTTATATCCTGGCGTATTCGCATTTGCGATATTATTTGAAAGCATTTCTGTCCGCCGCTCTTGAGCGATCATGGCAGATGTTGCGGTGTATAGTCCTTTTAACACGTGCTCACCTCATTAAAATTCTTTCACATGACCTAAACACAATCTTCTATGAAATATATCGGCATATTTGCAGGGTTCTTTAATAAAAATCCCCCATTCTTTCGAAAAAGAATGAGGGACATCATTAGCTGAGTTTACGCTTTGGCAGCTTGTCCATATTATCAAGCATGACGCCAGTACCAACAGCTACACAATCCATCGGATTCTCAGCAACGAAAACTGGTACTTTCAGCTCTTCTGCAAGCAATTGATCAAGCCCGTTTAGAAGAGCTCCGCCACCTGTAATGATGACGCCGCGATCAATAATATCAGCTGATAATTCAGGCGGTGTTCTCTCAAGAACTTGCTTTGCAGCCTGAACAATCGCAGATACAGATTCACGCAATGCTTCTTCTACTTCTTTGCTTGTGACGGTAATCGTTCTTGGTAATCCTGTCACCATGTCTCGTCCACGAATTGAAATCTCTTCGTGACGTGCGTCTGGGAATACCGTTGCAACTTGGATCTTAATATCCTCAGCCGTGCGTTCACCGATCAACAGCTTGTACTCTTTTTTAATGTAGTTGAGAATTTCCAGATCAAATTTGTCTCCAGCCATTTTAATAGAAGAGGCGGTTACAATGTCACCCATTGAGATGACAGCGATATCTGTCGTTCCGCCTCCAATATCTACGACCATGTTTCCACTTGGCTGAAAAATATCCATACCAGCACCAATAGCTGCTACTTTTGGCTCTTCTTCAAGAAATACATGCTTACCGCCGCTTTTTTCAGCAGCTTCTTTGATCGCCTTCTGCTCAACAGATGTAATGTTTGTCGGGCAGCAGATGAGCATACGCGGCTTAGAGAATAGCCCTTTCACATTTAATGAGTTAATAAAATGCTTGAGCATCGCTTCAGTTACTTCAAAATCAGCAATTACGCCATCTTTTAATGGACGAATCGCAACAATATTCCCAGGCGTACGTCCAACCATACGTCTCGCCTCTTCTCCAACAGCCAAAACTTTTCCGCTGTTTTTGTCAAGAGCTACCACAGATGGTTCATTTAACACAATTCCTTTTCCTTTGACATGAATCAGTACATTGGCAGTACCAAGATCAATTCCAATATCCCTAGCAAACATCTATATATATCCTCCTTGAAAATCTGTTTCCATAGCAAATACCACATTCTGCCCTAATTATATATTCTATCATAATTTGCAGAAAAAAAGATATTTCTTTACAAAAGTCTTTACAAAATTTGTGGTTAGAAACTACCGATATGAGGAAGATATATATATCATGTTTATGAACAAAGAACTAAGCTTACTGTTTCACAGGCTCGCCTTCTAAAATTTCTTCTTTTTTATACTTTAATTTAGTGGCTTCTCCCCCTCGCAAGTGGCGGATTGATTTATGATAATCCAGTATCTCCTTCACTTCATTAGCCAGATCTGGATTAATTTCTGGCAGTCTTTCTGTTAGATCCTTGTGTACAGTACTTTTAGAGACTCCAAATTCTTTCGCAATTACACGAACGGTTTTCTTTGTCTCCACGATATACTTTCCTATCTTGATTGTTCGCTCTTTGATGTAATCGTGCACACCACTCGACCTCCCTAAAATGGATGTGAGAAGTGTGAAATGAGATCCGTATCAATAGTGTCCATTTTCAGCGGCGCTTGTTCGTCTTAATTTCTCATCCATTAGGTAGTAAATGCCAAACACGATCCCTCACCTCAAACACTCTCTTTGTCAGGTTTGTAACAGTGTATTAGCATTGCATAGGGAATATGCTAAAAATGAAGATGGGACAAGGGATTTATCAGAAAATGCAATCATTTCGAGTGGCGAAAATTTTCACTTTACAAGAATGGGTCGAGCACGTAAAATAGAAAAGGTGATTTTATTTACCTAGCTAAATATTTAATAAAGGTGAGCATATGGATACGTTAAATAGAGAGTGTTTACATCAAATACACCAAAGCGCCAGGTTGCTGTCTAAAAAGGCGAACGAAGCGCTTGCTGCTTATGACTTGTACATGTCCCAATGGACTGTACTTTTTTGTTTGGACACATTCGGCCCGAAAACCCAAAAAGACATTTGGACATATTTGAACGTCGAAGCCCCAACCATTACCCGAACCGTAACCCGTCTAGAAGCAAATGGCTGGGTGCAACGTGTACAAGGAAAAGACAAACGCGAAAACCTGATCGTCATGACAGATGATGCTAAGGCCCGATTTGAAGAAATCAAACGTACGATGGAACAATTTGAAGAAGAATGTCTTTCAGATTTCACCCACGAAGAAAAACAACTCCTCCATACACTTTTACACAAATTATCAACTGAATAGGAAGTGACATACATCATGAACGAACGCATTTGGACAAGAGACTTTATCATGATTGTCCTGGTGAATTTATTTACGTTCACCTCTTTTTATGCCCTTTTAACCTTGCTGCCTATTTACACAATGGATGAACTAAATGGAACAGAATCACAGGGCGGTCTTCTTGTGACGGTCTTCTTATTGTCCGCCATTGTGACAAGACCATTTTCTGGAGCGATTATTGAGAAATTCGGTAAAAAACGGATGGCGATTTTCTCATCAACGGCATTTGCCTTACTTACTTATTTATACATCCCAATTGATCAATTCCAAACGCTTCTCGTGCTGCGTTTCGTGCAGGGCATCTTTTTTAGCATTTTGACGACAGTAACCAGTGCCATTGCAGCAGATATGATTCCAAAACATAAACGCGGGGAGGGACTTGGCTACTTTGTCATGTCCATGAACCTTGCTGTTGTCATCGGTCCATTTATTGCACTAAATCAAGTAGGAAAAGTAGGATTCCATTCCTTATTCCTTCTTTTCTCCATTATCGTTACCATTGGTGCCGCTTTTACGATGCTCATCAGACAACCAGAGCTTGAAGATGGAGGAAGTGTTGTCTTCCGATTTACTTTTTCTCACTTGTTTGAAAAAGGTGCATTAAAAACAGCGGCAGTCGGCATCATTATTTCCTTCTGTTATTCGCCCATCATTTCATTTATTTCAGTCTATGCCAATTCCCTTGACTTGATGGGGGCAAGCAGTTATTTCTTTATTGTGTTTGCGGCAGCGATGCTTGGATCACGTCCATTTACAGGCAGACTTTTTGACCGAGTAGGACCTCACATTGTGATCTATCCTTCGATTGCTCTTTTTGCGATTGGTTTATGGATGCTGACAGCTACACATTCAGCTACAATGCTTCTGCTATCAGGTGGTGTCATTGGACTTGGCTACGGATCGCTAGTGCCATGTTTACAAACACTTGCCATTCAGCACTCACCAGCCCACCGTACAGGCTATGCGACGGCTACTTTCTTCACTTTATATGATACGGGTATTGCTGCTGGCTCTTTTGTATTTGGTCTCCTTGTCAGCTTCACAGACTTTTCAAATATATATCTCATTGCAGGTATTGTTGTCTTGCTCAGTATGATTGTTTTTTATTGGAGCGAACGAAAGCCCCAAGAAGCAAAAGCACAGAAGGTCTCCCTATCAGAATAGGATTCTATTTTAAACTTCAACGGAAACATGCTAAAATATAGGATGTTTCAAATAGACGATTATTTGAAAAATAGTTGGCATTAAGCGAAGGTATAGGTGATGTTTTGAATTACGAACTGTTTAAAGTGATACACGGGATGGCTCATCATTCTGAGTTTTTAGATCAGGCCATGATTTTCATTACGAAAAAGGCCATTCTTGTGTATGCCCTTGTCTTATTGATTTGCTGGTTTTTAGGTAATCACAAATTTAAGAAGCATGTCTTCTTTTCCGGTGTAACAGGCATCGCGGCACTTATCGTCAATTTTGCCATTACACTGTTTCATTATGAAGAGCGGCCGTTTGTGGCGCATAAAGTCGACACACTCATTCCGCACTCAGCAGACGCTTCCTTCCCAAGTGACCATACAACAGGTGCACTGGCTCTTTCACTTGCCATTCGATCTCGCAATAAAAAGCTTGGCAACATCTTGCTCGTCTTTGGATTACTCACAGGATTCTCCCGCATCTGGGTTGGTCACCATTATCCATTAGATGTCTTAGGCAGCCTGGTCGTATCAATTGTGGTCGTCTTTATCATGAATAAATTATGGAAATTCTTTGACTCTCCAATTGATCGCATCGTCACTTTCTATGAGACAATTGTAGGGAAAATATTCAGAAGGAAGCAAAAGGATCAGGGTTCTGACCTGTCTAACTCTTAAGCGGCTTGCGATAATGTGATGAAGAATCTTCTTCCACTTATCGCGCCGCTTTTTTTATTGACTGTCCTCCTCTGACCTTGTTCGAAAAATAAAGACTGACACCGATGCCGATAAGGGAAATGATAATCAACGTCCACCCTAACTGCTCAAAATGAGGACCAGCAATTTCATCCCCAAACAACATACCGAGAACGGCAGACGATAGAATGGAACCAAGATAGCGGCATGTTTGAAAAAGTCCAGAGGACGTGCCAATCATATGCTGGGGGCTTGCCTTGAGCATCGCAGCTTGCAGCGCAACATTGCCAATCCCGTAACTAAGTCCAAGCAGCGCTAGAACCAGCCCTTTCCCCCATAATGGTGCCGGAATAAAAAAGAAGGTCATCGCAGACGCTCCAGCCAGCATCAATACCGCACTGGCTAATACCGGATGGCGTTCATCCCCGCGGTCCACCCACTTTCCAGTCAGCGGAGAGACAATGATGCTCACCCCAGACATGCAAAGCATAAAAAGACCCGTCATTTCCACACGCCAGCCTAATTCATCTTGGAAATAGCTCGGCAAACCAAAGAAAAGACAATAGAAAAAGATATTTAAAATGATAAATTGCACATACACAAGTGAAAGCCGCTGCTCCTGTCTGAACATCCGAATTTGAATAAATGGTTCATCCACCTGATACTCCCACCAAATAAAAGCGCCTGCACTCAAGAGACAAAGAATTCCCTGTACATATTGAATGCCATGACCTAGTGATAATAAAAACGAAAGCAGAAGGACAATACAAACTGTAAAAAGAAGCATTCCTGGCAAATCGAGCCTCCGTACCGTTTCACCTATACGTAGCTTTCTCTTTTTCTGCTCCTTTGGAAACAAAGATAGTCCAAGAAAGAAGCTGATCAAAATAAAAGGCAGATTCACTAAAAAGATAGCCGGCCAGCCGCCGATTGTCATCAAAAAGCCGCCAAGTGTAGGTCCAAGCGCCGTCATCGCAGAAGCAAAAATGGACAATACCGCTAATGCCGATGCCTGCTTTTCCTGAATATGATCCCGAATGAGTCCGACACCAGAAGGATAAATGGCACTGCTCCCAATTGCTTGCAACAACCGAATCACAATCAGCACCGCAAACGTCGGGGCAAATGGTGCACAGATGGCTGAGACTGCTACCAGGCCGAGTCCGAATAAAAATAATGTTCTCCGGCTCATCACATGATCCCCAATCCGGCCGCTCACTGGCTGCGTCACCGCACTAGCTAAATAAAAAGACGAAATAAGCCAAGATACAGTCGTAAATGATAAACCGAATTCATGCTGAATTTGATGCAGGGCCAAAGAAATCATTGAGGAATTCAACGGATTTAACATCGTCCCAAAGGCAATCGCAGTTAAAAAGACTTTTCGGTTGTCCCTCCACTTCTTCATTTACAGCCCCCCTCTTTGTGTTCTGGCTTGCTAACCCTTCCGTTATTATGAGATTCATTTCCCTTTTTTACCCTGATCAATTCAAGTTCTCTCTTGGAAAAGCAAGACATACATTTTAAAAAGGGCGAGTGTTGGAAAAACACATGTAAAATTGAGAATATGAGGTACAAATGGTAAGATGCTACACATATTGAAAAGCCTACTTTCTCCTTATATGGAGAACGGCTGAAAAGGAGGAGAAGCTTATTATTAAGAAAAGACGGTTTTGGGTCCCAGCCCTTTTCTCGGTTGCAGTATTACTTCTGTCTTCGTGTGGTTCAAATGAAACAAATGGGAACGGAGATAAACGTAATTCTACAGCGAAAGGGTCGCCAATTTTGGAGGATGGAAAATTTATATTTGCAGCATCAGGTGAATTTCACCCATTCAGTTACATGGATGGAAATCAGATGTCAGGCTTTGATATCGATGTAGGCAATGCGATTAGTGACAAACTAGGCCTCGAGCCTATACAGAAGAAATATAAATTCGCAGGCATTGTCGAAGGTGTGAAATCAGGAAAATTCGATGCGGCAGTTGCAAGTCATACCATCAATGAGGAACGAAAAAAACACGTCCTTCTTTCTAAGCCCTACTATTACTCTGGCCCGCAAATTTTCACAAGACCTGGAGCAGACATTCAACATGCTGATGATTTAAAAGACAAAGAAATCGCTGTATCTAAAGGCTCGTCCTACGCTGATATCGCAAAGGAACATAGCGGACAGGAACCAAAATATTACGACAGTGATGTCGTCGCTTTAGAAGCACTAGCCAACGGAAAACACGATGCAGTCGTGACGGATTTCGCGACAGGCGCAGAAGCCATGAAGAAAAAATTAAAGATCGAGGCTCAGGAAAGACTCGGACAAAGTGAGCAGGCAATCGCTGTTTCAAAAGAAAATGAACAGCTCATTAAAGAGATCAACGATGCGATTGACGCACTAAAAAAAGACGGAACATTAAAACAAATTAGCGAGAAATATTTTAATGAAGACATCACGGTCAAACAAAATTAAAACCACGATTGTGCGCCTTTTTTAGGCGCACTTTCTTCAAATGGAGATGATTGTTTTGCCTACCCTATCACATTTTTTTCAGACGCTGATTGATTCAAGAGGTATTTTTTTAGAAGGTATGCTGCTCACCTTACAGCTCACTGTGATCAGCATCTTCATCGGCATGTTCATCGGGCTCTTCTTTGCTTTATTGAAAATATCACGCGTGGCTGTCTTCGGTTATATCGCCAATGCCTATATCTTCCTTGTACGCGGCACACCACTGATTGTTCAAATTTTCATCCTATATTTTGGACTGACAGAATTAAATATCCCCGACTTCTGGGCCGCTTCCATTGCGCTCGCCTTTCATAATGGAGCGTATATAGCAGAAATATTCAGAGGCGCTATCCAATCAATTGATCAGGGGCAAAAAGAGGCAGGACGCTCTCTTGGAATGGGACGTTTCCTAACAATGAGGCGCATTATTCTCCCGCAAGCGATGCGGCGTGCCCTCCCCCCTCTTGGCAACCAGTTCATTATTGGCTTAAAAGATTCATCACTCGCCGCTTTTATTAGCGTCAATGAACTATTTAACGTCGCCACGACCCAAGGTTCTAACAGCTTTGACAATATGACCTATTTACTTGTTGTAGCCGTCTATTACTTAGTTCTTGTCCTGCTGTTAACGTTCGCTGTCCAAACCTTTGAGAAGAAACTATCAGTCAGTGACCATTAGGAGGAGAAACATGACAGAATCAAAGGAACTCATTCGTGTTGAAAAACTAAACAAACACTTCGGAGAACTGCATGTTTTAAAGGATATCGACCTCACTGTTTATGAAAATGATGTAGTCGTCTTAATTGGAGCCAGCGGCTCTGGAAAAAGCACTTTGCTCCGCTGTATGAACTTTTTAGAAATCAAAAATGATGGGGAAATCATCATTGATGGCAGCCCTGTTCACCCAAAGCGCGATCAATTAAACGAGATGCGGCAAAAAATAGGCATGGTGTTTCAGCATTTTAACCTCTTTCCGCATAAAACTGTGCTTGAAAACATCATCGAGGCGCCTATTATGGTAAAAAAAACAAAAAAGACTCAAGCTGTATCAGAAGCCAACATCCTGTTAGAAAAGGTCGGACTTGCGGATAAAGCCAACGTATATCCTTCTAAACTATCAGGCGGTCAGAAGCAGCGTGTGGCTATTGCAAGAGCTCTCGCCATGAAACCAGATGTCATGTTATTTGACGAACCTACGTCTGCTCTCGATCCAGAGCTTGTAGGCGAGGTACTGCAAACAATGAAAAGTCTCGCAAAAGAAGGCATGACGATGGTCATCGTCACACATGAAATGGGCTTTGCGAAAGAAGTCGCCGATCGCGTCGTCTATATGCACGAAGGTCGTATCGTCGAAGAAGGCACACCATCAAAATTGTTCGATTCACCTCAAGAGGAACGAACCAAAGTCTTTCTCAGCTCCATTTTATAGGTCAAACGCCCTTTATTTTTCGTGCTCAATGCACGTTTTTTCTCATTTTTCACGAACTTTTCATCCTTTTATATTGAATATAACCAAAAACCATGTAAGATTAACTTACATGAATATGTTATATATGACTTTTCTCTCTATAATGAAGAATTAAGAAATCAATTAATTCTGAATGATTCAGGGGGAATGCAGCATGCAAATGGGTGATACAGTATTTATGTTCTTCTGCGCACTACTCGTGTGGTTAATGACACCGGGTTTAGCCTTATTCTACGGAGGACTCGTGAGAAGTAAAAACGTCTTAAGTACAACCATGCACAGCTTAACTTCACTAGCGATCGTCTCTATCGTATGGATCATGTTTGGCTATTCCTTGGCTTTTGCGCCAGGAAATGCATGGATTGGAGGCTTAGACTGGATTGGACTAAAAGACGTTGGCTTTGAGCCTGGTTCCTACAGTGAGACCATTCCACATTCATTGTTCATGATGTTCCAAATGACCTTTGCCGTCTTAACAACAGCCATCATCTCAGGTGCCTTTGCTGAACGAATTCGTTACTCAGCGGTCGTCGTGTTTACACTCCTTTGGGTCACATTTGTATACGCGCCAGTCGCACACTGGGTATGGGGCGGCGGTTGGATTGGCGAAATGGGTGCGCTCGACTTCGCTGGAGGAAACGTGGTTCACATTTCATCAGGTGTGGCAGGTCTAGTCGTAGCGATTGTGCTTGGGAAGCGTAAAGAAGCAGCAAGCTCTTCTCCTCACAATTTGATTTATACTCTTCTTGGCGGAGCTGTCATTTGGTTTGGATGGTTTGGCTTTAACGTTGGAAGTGCCCTTACCTTAGACAGTGTCGCAATGTTTGCCTTCATTAACACCAATACAGCAGCTGCTGCGGGAATCATCGGCTGGCTGTTAGTCGAGTGGATGATCAACAAAAAGCCGACCATGCTCGGCGCGATTTCTGGAGCCATCGCAGGTCTTGTCGCAATTACACCTGCCGCAGGTTTTGTCACACCTTTTGCTTCTATCATCATCGGATTCATCGGCGGCATCGTGTGCTTCTGGGGAGTCTTCTCACTTAAAGCCAAATTTGGCTATGACGATGCACTAGATGCATTCGGTCTTCACGGAATTGGCGGGACTTGGGGAGGAATTGCAACAGGACTTTTCGCAACAACCTCTGTCAATGACGGTGGAGCCAATGGCTTATTTTACGGAGATCCCAGCTTACTTTGGAAGCAAGTCGTCGCTATTGTAGCCACCTATGCCTTTGTAGCTGTTGTGACATACGTGATCATCAAAGTGGTCAATCTCTTCTTTAAGATTCGCGCAACCGAAGAAGAAGAATCAGTGGGTCTTGATTTAACCATGCATGGGGAAAAAGCTTATCAAGATTAAAGAAAAAGGGGTGTCTCTATGAGCAAAATGTATAAAGTGGAGATTGTCACACGTCCAGCCAATTTCGAAACATTAAAGGTGGAGCTTGGAAAGATTGGTGTCACTTCCATTACCTTTTCGAATGTACACGGCTGCGGATTACAAAAGGGACATACAGAGTTATACCGCGGCGTCAAAAAGGAAAGCAATGTATACGAAAGATTAAAGATTGAAATCGTCCTAAGCAAAGTACCTGTCGAACAAGTCGTTGAAACAGCTCAAAAGGTACTTCGCACAGGCGAACCAGGGGATGGGAAAATTTTTATATATGAGATAGAAAATACAATCAACATTCGGACAGGTGAAGAAGGACCTGCCGCCCTTTAAACCATCCTCCGCCGAGTGCGGGGGATTTTTTAAAGACAGAAAAAAACCTCTGCATGATTCATATACAGAGGTTTCAAGACTTAAGATTGTTTTGTTTCTTCAGTTTGACTGCTGTCTTTAGAGGAATCAGAAGACTTTTCTTGATCAGAGGATTTCCCCTTCTCATCAGACTTTTCTTCAGATTTTTCTCCAGCAGGCTCTTTGGCCTTATCTTCAGCAGCAGGTTCCTTCGTTTTTTCATCAGCTTTTGGCTGAGCAGGTTCTTTTGCTTCTTCCGTCACTTCTTGCGCGGCCTTTTCAATAGTTGAAACAGGCTTGTCAATAAAACTAAGTGGATTAAGCGCTAAACCTTCCATACGAATTTCAAAATGCACATGGTTGCCGCTTTCAGCACCATAAAGATTTTTACCAGAAGCACCGATGACGTCATTCTGCTTCACTTCATCGCCTTCTTTAACACTCACTTGTGACAACGATTGATAAACAGTCGATAATCCATCTTCATGTTCAATTTCAACGACGTGACCGAGAACTGGATCTTTTTTCGCTTGAACCACTGTTCCACTAAGAGCAGCTGTGACGTCAAACACTTTGCCATCTTTATCTGCAAGATCAATACCTTTGCTCAAGGTATAGGTGTTATTATAGTTTACAAGTGCTGCTTCTTTTTCTTTTTGATCAGCATCTGCTTCATAGAACTTTTTCACGACAGAAACATTATCAGAATTCTGGACTGGCATGGCAACATTTTCAATTGGCTTTCCAACTTCAACGGCATCATCACGCTGTTCTTGCCCTGTTTGATTTCCATCAGATAGTTGGTCTTTCACATCTTTTGATACAGCTTGATACCAAAGAACGGCTGTTAACACGACCGCTGCGCTGACCAAGTAAATTGCAGGGAATACCCAGCGCTTACGGAAAAATTGCTGAACTTTTGTGATTTTGGAAGTACGTTTCTTTTCTTCCTCTCTCATTTTTCATCACCTCAGCAACATTCTGAACACTTTTCAAAAAATATATACACACGAAATCATTTTTCTTTTTATTTTGCGCAATCGCATCAATAATATGTATGATGAATGAAAAAAGATGGAGGACTTTATTGTGAAAACTTTCAACCGAATAGCAACAGAAGATGACCTCAAAGCAATCGTTGATATTTACAATTCGACCATTGCTTCAAGAGAAGTAACCGCCGATACAGAACCAGTTTCAGTTGAAGACCGCCGGCAATGGTTTTTAAATCATTCAGAGAAAAGACCTCTCTATGTGAAAACAGATGAGGATGGACATATTTATGGCTGGCTCAGCTTTGAAACCTTTTATGGAAGACCTGCATACAACGGAACTGTTGAAATGAGTATTTACTTAAACCAAGACTATCGAGGGAAAGGCTTAGGGTCACTTTTTTTACAAGAAGCCATTGAGCTGGCACCTTCACTAGGCATTCGAACGTTACTTGCCTTTATTTTCGGGCACAACGAAGCCAGCATTCGATTATTTAAAAAGCACGGCTTTGAGACATGGGGTCACCTGCCACGCATCGCAGAAATGGACGGCAGCAGGTACGATCTAGACATTCTAGGAAAAGAATTATAAAACGAGCGTCTCTCAAACAAAGAGACGCTTTTTTATGATGCGTGTAACAACTGTTCAAACTGTTTCGCATTTTGGACAGCTTTTCTTTGGAGGATGATTCCATGTTCATCTATTAGAATCGCTTGCGGAACGACAGTTATCCCATACAGCTCCATGATTTGCGAAGAGCGCATATATACAGCTTGATCAGGCAGCAATTGAAGGAGCGATGCATCATCTCCTTGTTCATCTCCATTGATAAAAATGAATTGAGTATTATCGCTAGAAATGTGCTGACGCATATCAGATAAAATGCTTTTGCATGTCATACAAGTGGTATTTACAAATAACAGCATCACAGCTCTTCCACTCTGTAAATACTCCTTTAAAATGACCTTACCTCCTAAATGTGTATAGCTTCGAAATAACGGCGCAGCATCACCAACATCCGCTTCCTTTAATTCAATCCCATCAAGGGATTTAATTTTACTCATAAATTTTCCGATAAATCGGGCAAGCAAAAACACGACAGCCAGCTGAGCAATGACAATGAATAACACAATAATTAGTAGAATATCAGTCATTTCACTTGGTCTCCTTCTATATACGATTCAAATTGATTCATCCATTTTCTTTTGAACATCATAATGGTTTTCCCCACCGCTATAATCAAATAGACAGCCACTGCAATCAGAAAACAGATCATATGAAATGGCCATGGAATTGTTTCTACATAGGGATGTGCATAAAACAACCCAATCACAAGAGCCAGCATCGACACATTACGAATCACAATTCCCCAGTGAAGATGATCATTTTCAAGCAAACCTCCACAGCCGCATGAAATGTTACGATGTCCTCTCAATAAATTGAAGGTGACCGCTCCAGTATAGATACATAAAAGTGCTGTAAGGCCAATCGCAGGTACAAGAGACATGTTCCACACGAACAATAAACCCGTACAAACCAATTCAACAGTCAAAAACAAATAAAACATTGGCGCCGTGAGCGCAGGAGGCAGCAGTCGATAAGCATTCATCTGCTGAATATGTGCCGTTTGTTTTCTCACTTTATCAAGCCATGCACCTGCAAAGATCATTCCTAACAAATAGACACCTATAAAATAAAAGACACTCACCTTACGCCATCTCCTTTTGTTGAAATAGTTGGGATTGTGCCTCGTAAAGCCTTTTGTACTCTCCATCTAGCGCCATTAGCTCTTCATGGTTACCCTCTTCAACGAAAGCACCATCCTTCATCACGATAATCCGATCTGCTAAGCGGGCTGCTCCCATACGATGTGTGATAAACAAGACCCCTTGATCCTGCGTATGATCGAATAGCTTTCGAATGAGTGCAATCTCCGATAGTGGGTCGAGCGCAGAAGTCGGTTCATCTAAAATGATAAAATCACTTTCTCTAAAAAAGGTTCTCGCCATCGCAAGCTTTTGCCATTGTCCGCCAGACAGTTCATGACCTTCTTCAAAAAAACGGCCAAGCTGCGCATCGTATGTTTCTTCCATTTGATGAATTCTTTTCTCTATGCCTGCTTGCCGTGCAGCTGAGATCATGCGCTCTTCCTTACCTATCTCGTCAATACGTCCAAATCCAATATTTTCTTTCACAGTGAATTCGTACTTCATAAAATCTTGAAAAAGGACAGCCATTCTCGCATGATAGGATTTTTTACAAATGGTTGAAATAGACTCACCATTGACCTTTTGCATATTCGGCTTGTCTGGATCATATAAACCGGTCAAACATTTAATTAAGGTCGTCTTACCTGATCCGTTATCACCCACCAATGCAATGCGTTCACCTTTATTGATATGAAAATGTATATGTTCAATCGCAGGCGTTTTCATATTCGGATAGGTAAATGAGAGATTTTCTAGCGTAATGGACTGAATACATTCAATCCTCCGAAGCGATGCCCCTTCCTCTGTCTGCTCACCAATTTCTTCTTCTCTCTTTTGAAAAGTTCTCATTTCATCAATATAGAGACTCGTTTCATATAAACTAGAACATTCTCTCGTCAAATCCTGAAAACCACTTTGAATATTTTGCACAGCTTGGAGCACAGCAACAAACGTACCCGCAGCTAATTTCTTTTGAAAGATAAGAAAGACAATAAAAAGACCACAGCACACATAGGCAAATGTCATAAGCAATCCGCCTGCCATCTCCCAGCGAACCTGACGTTTGAGTAATTTATATTTTTCATCTGCACTTTTTACATAATGACCTTGCCACTTTTGAAGAAGGTAATCTCCAATTCCATATAAACGGATTTCCTTCAATGAATCTCGCTGTGCAACAAGGTCGGATACATACATTTCTCTTCGATCATTGGCCGTTAACATTCGGTTTAATTGATACCGTGCGCCTCCAAAGAAAAGCTCAATCCACAAGACAGGCAGTGTACATAAGATCAGAATGACCGCCAAGCCCCAATGGATACCAATCATATAAATGAGAAGTGATACAACAGTAATCAATGCGCTCATAATTGTAAAAATACTTCTAACCATACTCAGAACATGCTGATGACTGTTCATCACACGTTGACTTTCATTATAAAAAGACGGGTGTTCAAATGTAATATATGGAAGCCTGGTCGCCTTTTGAAGCAATTCACCCTTCAAATGCAAACCAATCAAATTTGTCGCTTTCTGTTGACTAAGCTGAAGAATGAATTGCAGCCCATATCCTAAAACCACAATGACCATTTGCAACCCAAATAACCTTAAAACCTTTTGAATGTCACCTGAAGAAGTCATAAATAAAATAATTTCATTAATCAATGTTTGAATAATCCAGACACTAGCCAAAGGCATAAATCCAACGATCACTTGGATGAATAGAGTTAATAGAAGATATGATCGACTTCTTTTCCAAGTATAAGAGATTGCATAAAAACAATGGTTCACTGTACTCATTAAACGCTCCACCTTACACTATTTAGTATAATTGACATAATTTTGATATTTATATTATGATAGCTCTGCGTAACTTCATTCTGAGAGGACGATATACGATGACTTCAATCTTACTTTTACAGTTAACTCTTATTCTTTGTAGCCTTTTGTTGACGATCGGAATCATGATCTATTTAAAACACCAGATGGCATTAATCATCTTACCAATCCAGCATGTTGGACAAAAACTTGTTCATCCGCTACTCGAAAAATCATCACCTATTCAAATAAATGATTTACTGCAAAACAATCACAAGCAACAGTTGCTTATATTCACTGACACAGCATGTCCGCACTGCATTCCATCACTGGAACAATTCCTAGAAACGAAAAAGCAGCGTCAATTAGACATTTCTTTTAGTATTTTGTTAAAGAATGGGAAAGAAGAGGATCAAGAATTATATCGTGATAACCAAACCAGCATGCAAATTATCTCAGTAGACGAACAAATGATAGGCGCCTTTCATATTGAAGAGTTTCCATATTACATCATGGTAGAAGAAGATGAAACAATCTCATATGCAGCCCCTTTTCCCGATGGTCTTTATTCAAGGTTCTCTGCAAAATAAACATAAATGAGGCATGTGAAGATAAAAAACACACGCCTCTTTTTTTTATTGGTTTGGATCTGTCTGAACATCCTGACCCTTTTCCCTTGCGGCGATTTCACTCGCTTCACTTGAAGCTGTGGCTTGTTCCTCAGCTTGTTCAAACTCACTGCGAGCCTCATTTGAAATATCTACTTGGTCACCATGCTGATTCACATTAACAGACGAAGAAGACGATTCTTTTTGAACCTCTTTCTCTAGTTCCTTTAATTTGGACACATGAAGCTCTAAATCTTTTCCTTGCTGAACCAGAGTCAGTTGTTGAAATAATGCCTTTCTCTCTTCTGGAGAATGGTCGCCTTGAACAATTTTCGCTGCTTGGTTTAAAAAAGAATTGGATGTTTGACCCGCTTGACGACTGTTTGACGTCTGCATAGCATTTGTTAAGAATGAAATTGAAGATATGCTCATGCGTTCACATCCTATTAAATAAAATCCTTGAATTTAGCAGCCACATTTAATGCGTTCTTGGCTAGTACAAATCTCACCTGTATCACGATCCACGTAGTAACGGAAAGTTCCAACACCTTGAAGGAAACAAGTTGGCGCTGATTTGCATGAAGTGACTAATTTTTGCAAAATACATCTTGAAGCTGCAGGTTGAACATTGGTCATTTTGTTTAAGAAACGATCTAACATATGAATTCCACCTTCCAAATTTTATGGTAATACAACACAATAATAACCAATTAAAAGACAACTAACAACATATTTTGATAATTTTACTAATTATTTTTAACTACTAATCTTATTTATGACATAAATTGTCGTTAAAATTCATAGTAAATGTTACTTTTTTCTTATTCGAAGATAATTTATTTATCTATAAATAGTAAAGTGAAGATAGAAATATTTTTTATTTGTTCTACATTCACTCTTCCTAAAGTACTACCTGCTCAAGTATGATAAAGAGTGAATACATAAAGGAGTGAACACCATTGCAACAAACTGAGAAAATCATTCAATCTCTTCATTCGATCACAAAGTGGGGAAAAGTTGGTAGTATATTTCTCTATATTTCAGGGGGCTTAGCTATTCTTATTGGTTTTTGGCTTGTTCTTCCTGCTGCCCTTGGCGTCTTCCTCATTATGATGGGAATCCATGTACAAAAATCTGTAAACGCAGCTGAACAATTAATTCAAACTCCTGATACTTCTTATGAAGAGTTATTAGAACAATATGCTAAGATGATGAAAATGCAGACGCTATTTGCCATATCAAGTATTGTCGCAGCCATTCTCTCATTCATCGCCATTATCCTGATGCTGATATTAGGCGGTCTAGCATTTCTTCAAGAAATTCCTAGTGACATTCAGCAATACGAAGGTGAATACGAAGAAGAGCTTGGTGACTTTTATTAATGCAGGGGGGTATCAATGAATATTCGATACCCCCTTTTGTTTGATCATTTTGCATTGGTCACCCTACTAAGCTTGACATTCCCTCTTGATCATTTTAAAATACAAATCGTAACTATTACGAATTAAAGGAGGGGCCTATTACTGATGCGCGTAAAAATTACCTTAGCCTGTACTGAAACAGGTGACAGAAACTATATCACAACAAAGAATAAAAGAACGAATCCGGACCGACTTGAGTTAAAAAAATATTCTCCTCGGTTAAAGAAATATACCCTTCATAGAGAAACAAAATAATTTTTTAGGTTTTGAATCGTAATCATTACTTTTTAAGAGAGGCGGAAATGAACATGATCGTTGGCAAAGGGACAGAAGGAAATGAATAAGCGAATACCCGTTACAGTATTAAGCGGTTTTTTAGGAGCTGGAAAAACAACAATATTAAATCATGTACTACAAAATCGTAAAGGGTTAAAAGTAGCTGTGATTGTTAATGACATGAGCGAAATTAATATTGATGCAGAACTAGTCAAACAAGGCGGTGAGCTCTCCCGATCAGATGAGAAGCTAGTTGAATTATCTAATGGTTGTATTTGCTGCACATTAAGAGAAGATTTGTTAATTGAAGTAGAGCGCCTATGTAAGACTGGTCATATTGATTATATTGTCATTGAGTCAACAGGTATTAGTGAACCAATTCCAGTCGCGCAAACTTTCTCTTATATTGATGAAGAAATGGGGATAGATTTGACGCGCTTTTGCCGGTTAGACACGATGGTCACTGTTGTAGATGCGAACCGTTTCTGGACCGACTTCCAGTCAGGAGAAAGTCTATTAGACCGTAAACAAGCCGTTTCCGATGATGACGAACGAGAAATTTCCGATTTACTGATTGATCAAATTGAATTTTGTGACGTCCTGATTATCAATAAGTGTGATCTAGTATCAAACTCAGAATTAGACCGACTTGAGCACGTGCTGACAACACTTCAACCAGAAGCATCTATCACCAGAACCTCAAAAGGGCAAGTAAAGCCCAGTGACATTTTAAATACTGGTTTATTCGACTTTGAAAAGTCCAGTGCTTCTGCTGGCTGGATTAAAGAAATCAACGCAGGGCATTCTCAGCATACGCCGGAAACTGAAGAATACCAAATCTCATCCTTTGTTTATGAAAGAAGACTCCCCTTCCATACTGGCAGGTTAAATAATTGGTTAGATCAGATGCCAGAGCAAATAGTTCGCGCTAAAGGATTTACATGGCTTGCCACACATCATGATTTAACCATATTAATTTCACAGGCTGGAAAATCTGTTCAGATTGAACCAATTGCCTACTGGATTGCTGCCTTGCCTGAGCAAGAAAAAGCACAGATATTAAAGCAAGAACCAGAGCTTCTTGATGAGTGGGACGCAGAATTTGGTGACAGGCATACAAAACTTGTGTTTATTGGTGTAGATTTACCTAAAGCAGAAATCATTCGCACACTTGATCAATGCTTACTCACACCTGAGGAATTTGATCAAGATTGGAAAACGTTTGAAGACCCCTTTCAATGGAACATCCAACATTAAGCCAGGAGGGTTTTAAGTGGCAAAGAAGTCTAAAATTGCTAAAGAAAAAAAGCGGCAGCAGCTTGTATTGAAATATGCAGAATTAAGAAAAGAGTTAAAAGAACAAGGTGACTATGAAGCTTTGCGGAAATTACCTAGAGACTCTTCCCCTACCCGCTTAAAAAACCGCTGTGAATTAACCGGTCGTCCTAGAGGTTACTTACGAAAATTTAAAATGTCTAGAATTGCTTTTCGTGAGCTTGCCTATAAGGGCCACATTCCAGGAGTGAGAAAATCGAGCTGGTAAAGATTGAGTTGATCTTATCACAGCTCCAATAAAAGTAAAGCAGTAAAAAATGTTGAAAAATCTATTTTCTAAGCTTATCTCCGCCTTTTTGAGTCACAAAATAACATTTTAAAAACCAGCAGAAACTCTGCTGGTTTTTGATCATGACAGGATTCTTCAGATGAATAGACCTATTTCTAAAAACAGATTTTCAACAATGATTAGGATATTTTCTCTGCTTTTCAAAAAATCATGATCATGATACTTTGTTGTCATTACCCACCGATGTATGACATTTCAACTTTTTTCTGATCTTTCTTCTTCTCTCTCTCGGCTGAATATTGATCATGTCTATTCGACCATATTTCCTTCAATATGTTCTTTATATCTTCATTATCTTTTGTCGAGCGAATCACCCGTTTCAGATCAAAACCCGATGATGCAAAAAGACATGTAAACAATTCACCGCGAGCAGAAAGTCTCGCTCTATTACATGTTCCACAAAAAGCATCTGAAACAGAAGAAATAATGCCTATCTCTCCTGATCCATCTTGGTAAAAGAATCGGTTGGCTACTTCACCTGGATATTGAGGAGGTTCTGGTTTGATGGGAAATGTTGAATCAATTAGACCAATGATCTCTTTCTTTGTCATGACATGCTCTAGATTCCATTTGTTCGTATTTCCGACATCCATAAACTCGATAAATCTGAGAATATGTCCTTCTTTTTTAAAGTAAGCTGCCATTGGCAAAACATCCTGATCATTCACACCTTTTTGAACAACCATATTGATCTTAATAGCAAGTCCAGCTTTTTTTGCAGCCTCAATCCCATCAAACACTTTTTGGATAGAAATATTCCTTCCGTTCATTTGCTTAAAACGGTCAGGATTTAATGAATCCAAACTAATGGTGACTCTTTGAAGACCAGCTTTCTTTAACTTTTCGGCATATACAGGTAAAAGCGTTCCATTGGTTGTCATAGCAATGTCTTCGATTCCTGGAATTTTTGAGAGCTTTTCTATTAAGAGAGGCAAATCTTTTCGCATTAAGGGTTCGCCACCCGTGATGCGTATTTTCACCACACCTAGGTCCTTTGCAAAAAGAGTAGCAAGCTGTTCAATTTCTTCGAAACTAAGCAGTTCTTCTTTATTCAAAAAAGGATAATCTGGTCCAAAAATCTCAGCAGGCATACAGTACGAACATCTAAAGTTACAGCGATCTGTTACTGATATTCTTAAATCGCGCAATGGTCGATGTCTCTTATCCAATATACTGTCCATACTTTGCCTCCTATTCTGTTATACGCTGATGGTGAGTGTATATATTAAAAGATTCTCCTCTGACAAATCCAACTGTCGTGATATTTAATTCTTCTGCCATATTAAGCGCCAGCTCAGTAGGTGCTGATTTTGAGATGACGATTGACACTCCTAGTTTTGCTGCCTTCAATAGAACTTCTGACGATATCCGGCCGCTAAACACAAGAATTTTATCTCTAAGCGGAATCTGATGAAGTAAACAGTATCCATAGATTTTATCTAATGCATTATGTCTTCCTATATCAGTTCTAGTGATGAATAGCTTTTCTGTATCACACAGTCCAGCATTATGCACACCACCAGTATGTTGAAACAATTGGCTTTCTTCTTGTAAACATTTCATTAGACGCATACAAGTTTCAGCAGAAATGCTGATTCGATCAATGGCTGTTTTTGCTGTTTTCACATCTTGGAGAAAATAAAAGTGTCTCCCTTTCCCACAGCAAGAACCAATCACCCGCTTTGTAAAATCTGATGATTGAAATCCGCTTGAGTGAACTAATTCAACATAGGCAAAGCCCATACTTTCATCTATTGTAAACCTTTTAATCTCATTTTCAAATCGAATGACTCCTTCTGAAGCTAAAAAACCGATCACCAACTCTTTCAAATGATCTGGTGAACAAACAAGTGTTACAAATTCCTCTCCATTCACGATCACAGTTAAAGGAAATTCTTCTACAACTTCATCTGTTTTGCAAGTAAATTGACCTTCACGGTATTGGTGTATGACTCGTTTCTTTTTAACAGAAGGATTCATTGTATGATCTTCCTTTCAGCACAAATTTAGTTATATGAACCAATAAAATTGTGATATTATTTTAAAAAGTCATAAAAATGTAACATATTTCTATCTTATCAAACTTTTTGATTGCTTTATATGGGGGGAACAAAATGAACAAATCGAAAAATCGCTGGCTCATCGCAACAAGTGCTGTGGGGATTCATTTATCTATTGGGTCTGTTTATGCTTGGAGTGTTTTTACGAATCCTTTACATCAAGCCTTTCAGTGGTCATTGACAGAAATAAGCCTGACCTTCAGTATTGCTATTTTATTTTTAGGATTATCTGCTGCTTTCATGGGACATTTCGTTGAAAGGTATGGTCCAAGGGCATCAGGGCTCTTCTCAGCCATTTTCTTCGGTATCGGAATGACAGGGTCAGGATTCGCTGTCCACATGTCCTCACTCCCTCTCCTCTATTTATTTTATGGTGTACTCGCTGGGATAGGATTAGGGGTAGGTTATATTGCACCTGTATCAACTTTAGTGAAATGGTTTCCGGACCGAAGAGGACTTGCAACTGGCTTAGCTATTATGGGTTTTGGATTTGCGTCTCTTATTTGCAGCCCAATTATCCAATATCTCATTGAAAAAGTAGATATCGCAAATACCTTTTACATTCTTGGAATTTCCTATTTTATGATCATGGTGATTTCATCTCTTTATTTATCACCACCAACACCTGATGACGTCAAACAATTTGACGTGTTAAAAACAAAACAAAGAAAAATCCCTCAGGATTTATCACAGCTTACAGCAAATGAAGCGATCAAAACACGACGTTTTTATTATTTGTGGCTCATGCTCTTTATTAATATCACATGCGGAATTGCCATTATTTCAGTAGCATCGCCTCTTGCTCAAGAAAGTGTTGGATTCACTGCAGGTGCTGCAGCTACCCTTGTTGGCATTTTAGGTGCTTTTAATGGTTTAGGACGGATTGGCTGGGCTTCCTTCTCAGATTATATCGGAAGGCCGAATACGTATACAATCTTCTTTAGTATCCAGCTCATTGCCTTTCCTTTACTTCCCTACTTAAAAGAACCACTCGTCTTTTCAATCGTGATGGCGATCATTTATACGTGCTATGGAGGAGGGTTTGCCTCAATTCCAGCCTATATTGGGGATTTATTTGGCACGAAACAACTTGGTGCCATACACGGTTATATTCTGACAGCTTGGGCAGCTGCTGGTTTAGCAGGACCTTTATTTTCATCCTTTATCCGGGATATAACAGGTAACTACACGCAGAGTCTGATGGTGTTCTCTGGCTTATTTTTCATCGCTTTTATCATATCTCTTCTCATCCGGAAGGATATTCAGCAGCTTAGAGAAACAAACCTTACTGCTACTTCTTTTATCTCATCCCGACCTTAATTTGAATTTGACAGAATTACAATCTAAAGGTAATTTTTAGATATGAAAACGCTTTATAAAGTAATAGGAGGGTGATGTTATCATGGGGAAAACAAAACATAAGGGGCCTATTAAGCTTAATAAAAAACCCTCACCAAAGCTATGGGCTTCTTTTGCGCCTATGGGACTTGGAAAAGTAAAGCCGAAACACATTCGAGATACGATGAAAGTGGCGTGGGAGAACAAGGATAATCTCCCCTATGCATATCGTATTTTAACGCAAGGCGTGTGTGACGGCTGCGCCCTTGGTGTCTCAGGGTTATATGACCAAACGCTCGCAGGACCTCATATATGCACCACAAGACTAAATGTACTTCGTCTTAATACAATGCCAGCTATTGATCCAAAATGGTTTGAAGACATTCAACAGCTCAAACACATGGACAGCACCACTCTTCGCAAACTTGGTCGTATCCCTTATCCACTCATTCGAAAAAAAGGTGACAATGCCTTTACGCGTATTTCTTGGGATGATGCATTAGATCAAATCGCAGCTAAAATCAAATCAATTGATAAACGGCAGCTCGCTTTCTATTTAACAGCTAGAGGCATTACAAATGAAGTCTATTATACTGCTGCGAAGGCAGCTCGCTTTATCGGGACAAATCATATTGATAATGCGTCTCGCATTTGTCATTCACCGAGCAAAACCGCTCTTAAGCGGTCCCTTGGGATAGGAGCTTCCAGCTGTAATTACAACGATTGGATCGGAACAGATGTCTTAATTTTTTGGGGATCTGTCGCAGCAAACAATCAGCCCGTTTCAACTAAATATATGTATGCGGCGAAAAAGAAAGGAACCAAAATTATTGTCATCAATCCGTACAAAGAGCCTGCCATGGAAAAGTACTGGGTTCCCTCTATTCCAGAAAGTGCTTTATTCGGCACAAAAATCGCGGATGATTTCTATCAAGTCAATATAGGCGGCGATATTGCGTTTATGAACGGTGTCATCAAACATTGGTTTGACATGGAGCAGCACGCCCCCCATTCCGCTCTTGATCATGAATTTATTCAAGCTCATACTACCGGCATACAGGATTTACAGCAGCATGTCGCACAATTGAAATGGGAAGACCTAGAGACATCATCAGGCTTATCAAAAGAAAGAATGAAGGAATTTGCCATCCTTCTTGCCAATGCCAATTCAGGCGTTTTCATTTGGAGCATGGGTCTTACTCAGCACCGCTTTGCAACTGATAATATATCACAGGTTGCCAACCTTGCTATGTTACGTGGATTTATTGGCAGGAAACATTGTGGTGTCATGCCAATTCGCGGGCATAGCGGTGTTCAAGGTTCTGGTGAAATGGGTGCTGACCCATTTGTTTTGCCGGGCAGTGATTTTGATGAGGAGAATATTGAAAGAATCGAAAAAATTTGGGGTTTTGACATTCCGAAGTGGCATGGTGACACTATTGGGCAATCATTTGAGAAAATGACTCTCCCAAAAGAACATCCGCAAAAACTCAAAATGCTGTTTACGAGCGGCGGGAACTTTTTAGAAACGATGCCAAATCCAGATGCGATCGAAAAAGCTTTATCTGAGCTTGAACTTCGTGTCCATCAAGATATCATTTTGAATACCTCTACACTTGTAGAGGCAGAGGAGACGGTAATTGTTCTGCCTGCTATGACAAGGTATGAACAGCCAGGCGGCGGTACATCTACTAGTACGGAACGCATGGTATATTTCAGTCCAGAAATTGAAGGTCCTCGGATTGAGGAAGCCAGAGCAGAATGGGATATTTATATTGATCTTGCAAAAAGAGTACGACCAGAAGATGCTGAGCTGATTCATTTCGAAACGGCTGAAGACATTCGCCGCGAGATTGCGATCGCAAATCGAAACTATGATGGCATCCAGCATTTACGTCATAAAGGAGACGTTTTTCAATGGGGAGGTGCCTGGCTATGTGAAGACGGAGAGTGTCCAACACCGGACGGCAAAGGACATCTTCTTCCTGCCCAGCTGCCTCAATACCGAAAAACCGAGGGTCATTTTCATATCACGACAAGAAGAGGAAAGCAATTCAATTCCATGATCTATAGTGAAAAGGATGCCTTTAATGGTGGGAAGCGTCATTCTATCTTGATGAATGAAGATGATGCTAGAGAACTTTATATCAAAGAAGGTGATCCAGTTGTTTTGTTTAATCAATATGGATCCTACCAAGGAGTCGCTCAATTTGGGGAGTTGAAACGTGGCAATATCGCTGTTTACTGGCCTGAAGGGAACGTTTTAATTCCAAAAGGTGTGTATGAGAGCTACTCACAGATTCCCGAATATAATACGGCGGCCATATTAGAAAAAGCTGAAACCTTTCATGCAAGAAAAGACCAGCACTACGTGGAGAAACGAATTGATGAATTAGAAACTACTTTGAATTGATCTTCACCTAAAAAAACAGCTGGGGAAAACAATCCCCAGCTCCCATTCATATCCTACTGACCAAAAGTGCTCGCTTCACTTTGTAGAATGTGATTCAATTCTTCGGCATTTGCAGCCGGTTGATATTGTCCACCGCCCGCTTTTGCAACAGACTTTAGACTTTTTGCTTCTTTTTCATTCACGTCAAAGCCGATGATATTAACAATGGTGTCAATTCCGCCTTCATGTAGTTCCTTTGCTGCTTGTGAAGGGCTTCCTCCACAAGTTTCTTTACCATCACTGACGACATAGACAATATTTTTCCCTTCAGCCTGGTGATCTTCAAAATCTTGCTTCGTATCTGTTAATGCTTTTGCAAGTGGTGTCCAGCCGGTTGGTTTATACACATTCAGAGCTTGCTGAAATGTTGATGATTCATATGATCCAAATCCATAAACGGCTTCAGAGCTTCCACAAGAAATTGCTTTTCCAGCATTTTTATTGGTTCCTTCATGACCAAACACACGAAGAAGGACTTGTGTATCATCTGATAAAATACTTGCGAAGCTTTGAATAGAACGTTTGGCGATATCGATTTTCTTTTCGCCTTCAACTGATTGCGCCATGCTGCCGCTTAAATCGAGTAATATCACCACATGAGCTGGCTCCTGTTTTTTTGTCACAGCATGAGCTGGTGAAGAAAGAAGCAGGACAAGGCTAGCCAAAATAGTTAATACAATATTGCGTTTCATTTATAAAAACCTCCCTTTTTACATTTGTACAGAAAAAGAGAAACGAAAGCATACATCAATCGTTTCCCTTTTGTTCAGCAAGTTATTCGTGTAATTTTAATGATTCTGCTGACAGGATAGAACCCATTTCTTTACCAGTGCTTGCTTGGTAGTAATGGCCCTTACCAGCTTTGGCTACTTGCTTTAACTGACCTTCATAGCCATCGTTAAAGTCTAATCCAATGACATTCACAACAGTCGACCCTTTAGAGTTATGCAATTCTTTTGCTACTTTTACTGGATCTCCGCCACAAGTTTCTTCGCCATCAGTGATGAGGTACACAATATGTTTTGTACCATTATTAAGCTGTTCATCCGTTTGCTTTGCATCTTCAAGAGCACGAGCAATCGGTGTCCAGCCATTTGGTCCAAGTCCGTTTAATGAGTTTTCGAAGCTGTCTTTTTCGTAAGGCTGTACGCCATAAACGCCTCTAATGACTTCACATGATTGAGCTTTACCTGAATTTTTGTTGTTTCCTTCAGAGCCAAACAAGCTCATACGAATTTTAGCGTCTTTTGGAAGTGACTGAGCAAATTTAAATACCTCTTGTTTAGCGAGGTCAAATTTGCGTTCTCCCTCTACTTTTCTTGCCATGCTTCCACTTGCATCAAGTAAAATGGTGACTCTTACATCTTTGTTATGTTTTTTGACTGTAGATGCTTTTGCAAATACTGGTGAAGAGATTGACATAGATAATGTCAATACAGCTAAGGTTACGAGTGTAAATACTTTTTTCAACATCATTTTTCCTTCCTCCCTATGTATTAAATTGAAACATCTTAATCGTAAAAGATTCTGTCTTGGAATGGTATAGGACTCGGTCCCTTTTTCTCTTTCATCAAAATCACTAAAAATCTGTCAGTTGTCTAGATACATTCACCCAACACATCATTTTTTCTCTTGTTTTCTCCTTCTTTCGAGGGGCTTTGTATCGGCCATCGGTGCTTGTCGGGACGTAAATGTTTAAGATTTCCTGAGGTGCGTCTTAAGTCGCAAATTGACACATTCTGTTCAAACCTCTTGAAACACACAAAAAAGATGCCCCATTCTGAGGCACCTTTGCTTTATTTTTTAGCCATATACGTGTTAAGAAAACGATCAGCTGGTTCAATTTGAATCCCTTTATAATAATGTTTCACGATAGCATCCACTTTTTTGCCTGACTGTGCCATATAATGCGCACCGTACTGACTCATTCCAACACCATGGCCATACCCTTTTGTCGTGATGATGATTTGCTGGCCTTGGCGTTCCCAAGTAAAGTCCGCTGAATGAAGTCCTAATGACTCTCGAATGTCTCTGCCTGTCAGTGTTTTACCGTTTATTACGGCTTTTGCTACTTGATTACCTGGTGTCCGTTCTACTATCTGCCCTACCTGAGCCTGCTGAGTGAGCGTCACACCTAATTTTTGCTGAAATTCACTAACTGGGATGGTTTTCTTGTTTTGAAATTTTGGCGATTTTTCGTCCCATTTACTTGAAACACTTTTCAAATATGGGATTTCATTTTTCCAATAAGCTTCGGCATTTTCCGTTTTCCCGTTACTTGTTGAAAAGAATGAAGCATCAATTGGCTTCTCGTCATAAGTCAGCACTTTTCCTTGTGTGCTGGCGACAGCTTCTGTAACTTTTTTCAATTTCCAATTGTACGCCTTCCCCCAAATTTTCTTGAGTTCCTGCTTGTTTTTATACACCTGGAACATTTGGGTATCATCTACAAGAGAGCCCTTTGGTGATTTGACGGTCTTATCGATAATCATTTGTCTGACGATATACGTTCTTGCGGCGAGTGCCTGTGCCTTGAGTGCTTCCATCTCAAAATCAGCTGGCATTTCAGACGCTACGACACCGATCACATACTCTTCTAAGGGGATGTTTTCTACCTGTTGATGAGCAGAACGATAAACGGGGATAGCGACGGGTGATTGCTTCAATTTGACTGTACCCTTCACTTCTTTTTTAACTGATGGCTCCGCTGATACATGCTGGCTTGCCTCCGGTTTCCCTTGAAACGTCGGCAACACAAGTAAAGTTGGAATCATTAAAATAATGATGCATATTCCTGCGATTGTCCATATCATTGGTTTCATATTTGGCTGCCCCCATTTTCATTGAATCTCTTTTATCCTATGGGGAGGGACAAGCTAATATGACAGCTTCTTTCATTCGGTGGACAAGTCTTTTGATGAAGATAAGAGGCTGTTTATCAACTGATTTTACTGTTCGTCTGTATGAATAAAATTTAAGATGATTGGATACACTAATGATAAGCTTTAAAAATAAAGCAATCTATGATTCTAAAAAAAATCAGCATGCCCCAATGGACACACTGATTTCTTTATGATTACGCGTTCAGATCTGATACAACTTGTTCTTGTGTCACATCTGCTGTTTCATCGTTTACTCTTTCAATATCTGCACCGATTGCTGCAAGCTTCTGGTGGAAGTTCACATATCCACGATCGATATGCTTCAACTCAGTGACACGTGTATGACCTTCTGCTACTAATCCAGCAAGTACAAGTGCTGCTCCTGCTCTTAAATCAGTCGCTGACACTTCAGCACCTTGAAGTTGAACCGGCCCGTTGATAATGACAGAGCGACCCTCAATTTTAATATCACCATTCATACGGCGGAATTCTTCTGCATGCATAAAGCGGTTTTCAAATACCGTTTCTGTAATCATGCTTGTTCCGTTCGCACGAAGCAATAGCGCCATCATCTGAGATTGCATATCCGTTGGGAAACCAGGATGTGGCATAGTTTTTAGATCAATTGGCTTGAGCTCAGATGGTCCAATGACTCTTAATCCTTCTTCTTCTTCAATGATCTGAATACCCATTTCTTCCATTTTTGCTACAAGTGATGTCATGTGCTCCGGCACTGCGCCTTTCACAAGAACATTTCCTTCTGTAATGGCTGCTGCCACCATGAAAGTACCTGCTTCAATTCTGTCAGGGATGATGTTGTGTTTTGCACCGTGAAGTGTTTCCACACCTTCGATTTTGATTGTACCAGTACCAGCTCCGCGAACTTTACCGCCCATGGCATTGATGTAGTTTGCCAAATCAACAATTTCAGGTTCTTTTGCTACGTTTTCTAAAATCGTTGTTCCTTCAGCTAAAGCTGCTGCCATAATGATGTTTTCAGTTGCGCCAACACTTGGGAAATCCAAATAGATTTTCGCACCTTTTAAACGGCCTTTGACTTCAGCCTCGATGAAACCATTTCCTACTTGAATTTTAGCTCCCATTGCTTCAAAGCCTTTTAAATGCTGGTCAATTGGTCTTGAACCAATCGCACAGCCTCCAGGTAATGCAACTCTTGCATGACCTGTTCTTGCTAAAAGTGGTCCCATGACGAGCACAGACGCTCGCATTTTACGGACATACTCAAACGGAGCCTCAGTTTCTAGTGCATGAGATGCATCCACTGATACTTCGTTATTTTCAAAATGTACTTCTGCTCCTAAATGACGTAACACTTCATTGATTGTATATACATCGGAGAGCGTAGGTACATCACAAATTACGCTTTTTTCTGTACTTGCTAACAAAGATGCAGCGATAACTGGTAAAACGGCATTTTTTGCTCCTTCTACTTTAACTGTGCCGTTTAACTTTTGACCGCCGCGGACGATGATTTTTTCCAAGGTCTTCCCCTCCGCGTCCCAAATTCTCTATATTAATATTCAGTCGTTACGATTGGTGTGCCAACCGTAATCGTATGATTTTCGTTCATTTCCGAACTTCTGATGGCAATTTGAACATTCATTTTATCATTTGAAGTCATAATGAACTGTTCCCACTTATCTGTGTAAGCGGAAAGCGACACAAAATTAGACTCAACGAGATACTCAACTGGTTTTGCTTGAAATTCATTTCCTAACATTTCAGCTTTTTTTTGCAAAACAACATCCATCATACCATTTACATGACCATCGAGACAAGTAAAAATTACAAATTTCTCTTGTAATATGCTTTTTGCATGACGTACGAACTGATCATATGTATGCTTCCAGGTATTCAGTGGGCGAGCACCTTTTTGCTCATATAATAAATACGACTTTTGATTGGATTTTGTGTCGGTCTTCACGAGTAAAATTTTCGATAATGTATCATTTTTTTCATCTTTGTAAATTCCTGTGACTTTGGTGACATGTTGTTCTTCTTTTTCGGTCCACTCATACTGTCGTAGTTCGTCTTTGAAACGTTTCACTTTTTTTGAAAATTGTTCAGATGAAATGTTTACATTTGTTTTGGCGTGAAGAGTCCATCCATCTACTTCAATTTGCTGGTTGTTCAGACCTTCTGCTATTTGGGCGAGCGGAGAAGATTCTTCCGCACGAACACCTTGAATCATCAGAACAAAAAAAAGAATAAACGCAAATAATGGCCAACCTTTTATATACTTTCTCACTTGTCATTCCCCCTTGCTACAAGTGTTGCCGCAAGGAGGTCTATGCATACGTGGAAAAGTCATCAAAGGCCATACTTTTGACACTTCTTTTTACGTTCCCGCATAAGGCAGTGACCAAACCTTTTATGTTAGAACATATAAGGGATTTGTCTGGAGAAATTTAAGTAATCAAGGAAGAAATTGCTGACTGCAGATGCAATAGCAATGGTAATGAGCATCATCAGCAATCTTGCCTGAATGATTTTCCCTTTTTTAATTAGTGGGTCAATATTTACGGCAAGCAATGCCCACCATGTAATCGCAATAAAAAACAGGTGGATCACAATACTCACGATTGCTTGTTGTCCTACGTCTTCCATACAGTTGAATCCTCCTTTTATTTATTTCTGTAAAGGAAAACTCCCTTTCATTATATCCGCGAAAATCGGAAAGATGAATCATTTGGAAAAAAGAGCTACATTTAGAGTAAATCCCCTCTTATCCTGGTGCCAAGGAGATGATATACTGCGTGTGGAAGGAGCTGTACACATTGAAAGATTCTTTTCCTGACTTTGTTGATTTGTACGGAGAACTGGTTCCCTCATTTGATCATGAATGGGAGGCCATTGCTTTCTACTTTGATTATAGACAGACACAGCTAGAAGAATTAGCGCAATTGTGTCATTTTCATAACATTTCTTTGGATTATTCTGAGGAGAGCCTGTATCAGTTAGAAACACTTTACTTTGATGCATTTACTAAGCAGTTGTTTGCTGAGTGGAAAATGCCAATAGATGCATTAGAAGCGATGATGAGTGTATATATGGGAGAGGTTGTCCTCCGTCATCATTCAGATGCTGACTGGGTGGTACGTCCTTATATGGACTCTCCGCATCAATATACGCTGGGTTTGCGCCGGCACAATAAAACGTGGCATAGTACGCAGTTTTGCGAGCACTTATATCTTGAAAAACAGGATTCTCACCCGTATGTGTCAATGTACCAATCCCTCATGTCATTCTAAAAAAATCCTTCTTATCATTGTGATAAGAAGGATTTTCTGTTTTATTTCCCTGCTACATTTAAACGGTTTAACGCCCGTTTTAATGCGAGTTCCGCCCGGCGTACATCACTTTCATTCGGGTGGTTCAAATGCTCTTCAGCACGCTGTTTCGCTGATTTCGCACGATCGACATCAACTTTATCTGATGTTTCAGCGGCCTGAGCAAGAATGGTTACTTGTTCAGGGCGAACTTCAACAAATCCGCCACTTACTGCAACCAATTCAGTTGATCCACTATGTTTTAAGCGAACTGCACCGATTTTTAGCGGAGCAACCATTGGAACGTGGCCAGCTAAAATACCAAGCTCACCGCTTTCTGCTCTCACACTGACCATTTCCACATCCGCTTGATACACTGGGCCGTCGGGAGTAACGATATTGACTTGAACGGTCTTCATGCTTTTACCCTCCTAAGGACCAGATTAGGCCTCTACACCCATCTCTTTGGCTTTTTCAACCACTTCTTCAATGCGTCCAACTAAGCGGAATGCATCTTCTGGAAGGTGATCGTATTTACCAGATAAGATTTCCTTGAAGCCTTTAACAGTTTCTTTCAATGGCACGTAAGAACCTTTTTGGCCAGTGAACTGCTCTGCTACGTGGAAGTTTTGAGATAGGAAGAATTGAACACGACGCGCTCTGTGTACAACAAGCTTATCGTCCTCTGATAATTCATCCATACCTAAAATGGCAATGATATCTTGTAGTTCTTTATAACGCTGCAATGTTTGCTGCACTTCACGCGCAATGGCATAGTGCTCTTCGCCAACGATCTCAGGTGCAAGTGCACGAGATGTTGAAGCAAGAGGATCAACCGCTGGGTAAATACCCATTTCAGTCAGCTTACGCTCAAGGTTTGTCGTTGCATCAAGGTGAGCGAACGTTGTTGCTGGAGCTGGATCCGTGTAGTCATCCGCAGGTACATAGATCGCTTGAATCGATGTAACCGACCCTACGTTTGTAGACGTGATACGCTCTTGCAGCTGACCCATTTCTGTTGCAAGTGTCGGCTGATAACCTACCGCTGAAGGCATACGTCCAAGAAGGGCTGATACTTCAGAACCTGCTTGTGTAAAACGATAGATGTTATCGATGAAGAACAATACGTCTTGACCTAGTTCATCACGGAAATGCTCTGCCATTGTCAAACCAGTTAGGGCAACACGCATACGTGCACCTGGTGGCTCGTTCATTTGTCCGAAGACCATGGCTGTTTTTTCAATAACGCCAGAATCTTTCATTTCGTAGTAAAGGTCGTTTCCTTCACGTGTACGCTCTCCAACACCAGCGAATACAGAAATACCGCCGTGTTCTTGTGCGATGTTGTTGATCAATTCTTGAATCAGAACGGTTTTACCTACACCGGCTCCACCGAATAGACCGATCTTTCCGCCCTTGATGTAAGGAGCAAGAAGATCAACAACTTTAATACCCGTTTCAAGAATTTCAACTTCTGTAGAAAGTTGATCAAAAGAAGGCGCTTGTCTGTGGATTGGATCTCTTTGAGCTTCCACACCAAGTGGCTCATCTAAGTCAATGTTATCTCCCAGTACGTTGAATACACGTCCAAGTGTTACGTTACCAACTGGTACTGAAATTGGTTTTCCAAGGTCTACAGCTTCCATACCACGCTTCACACCATCTGTTGAAGCCATTGCAATGGTTCTCACTGTATCGTCACCTAAATGTAGTGCTACTTCTAAAGTTAAGTCGATATCAACTTCACTTTCACTTTCCGCTTTATGCGAAACTCTGATCGCATTATAAATCTCAGGCAAGTGACCATCTTCAAAACGAACGTCTACGACTGGTCCCATGATCTGACTGATGCGTCCTGTTTTCATTGCATTCCCTCCTGACAATTATTTCTATTCTAAGGCAGCTGCTCCGCCGACAATTTCTGTAATCTCTTGTGTAATCGCTGCTTGACGAGCACGGTTGTAAGAGAGTGTCAGGCTGTCGATCAATTCCTTTGCGTTGTCTGTTGCACTCTTCATTGCTGTCATTCTTGCAGCATGTTCACTTGCTTTACTGTCAAGAAGCGCACCGAAAATCAAACTCTCTGCATATTGAGGAAGGAGAACTTCAAGAATTTCTTCTTCAGAAGGCTCAAACTCATAAGATGCGGAACGTTTATTAGGTGTCGCTGCGGCCGAAATGTCCGTTAGCGGCAATAATTTCTTCTCTGTTACTTCTTGTGAAATGGCACTGACAAAGTGGTTGTAGAACATGTAAAGTTCGTCAAACGCTTCATCAGAGAACATTTGAACTGTACTGCTTGCTAATTCTTTAATATCAGCAAACGCTACTTCGTCTCCAAGCCCTGTTACTTCAGAAATAACTGGAATACCGCGCTTTTTGAAGAAGTCGCGTCCGATTTTACCAATCACAATCACCGCATATTCATCAGCTGACTGATGACGAGATTGAATGGTTTGGTAAGCGGCACGCAAAATCGAGCTGTTAAAAGGTCCTGCAAGTCCTCGATCAGATGTAATGACGAGATATCCTGTTTTCTTGACAGGTCTTGAAAGAAGCATTGGGTGCTTAGCACTTGTTCCAGTTGCGATTGCAGCAACCACTTCCTGGATTTTCTCCATGTAAGGAACAAAAGACTTCGCATTGTTTTCAGCACGATTCAGTTTCGCAGCTGATACCATTTGCATCGCTTTTGTGATCTGACTCGATTTTTTCGTTGACGTGATCCTTGACTTTATATCGCGTAATGAGGCCAAAGATTTCACCACCTTTTTTCAGGAATCCGTGTTCATTTACGTGAAAAGAGAGAAAAAGAGAATCTTTTTCTCTCGGAAAGATTACTAATTAGTTGCTTGGTGCAAACGTACGTTTAAAGCCTTCGATGGCTGTATTCCACTCTTCATCAGCAGGCATGTTTCCTGTTTGAGAGATCGTGTCAAACAATCCTTTATGATTTTCTTCAATGTACATGAATAACTCAGCTTCGAAACGTTTGACATCAGCAACCGCGACATCGTCTAAGTATCCTCTTGTGAGTGCATAAAGAATCGCTACTTGTTTTTCAACTTTAAGCGGTTTGTTCAAGTCTTGTTTTAAGACTTCAACAGTTCTAGCACCACGGTTTAATTTTGCTTGAGTCGCTTGGTCTAGATCAGATCCAAATTGAGCGAATGCTTCAAGCTCACGATAAGAAGCAAGATCCAGACGAAGTGTACCTGCTACCTTTTTCATCGCTTTGATTTGTGCAGAACCACCTACACGGGATACAGACAATCCTGCGTTTACTGCTGGACGTACGCCTGAGAAGAAGAGGTCAGATTGTAAGAAGATCTGTCCATCTGTGATTGAAATAACGTTTGTTGGGATATATGCAGAGATATCACCAGCTTGCGTTTCTACGAAAGGCAATGCTGTGATAGAACCGCCACCCTTTGCGTCACTAAGCTTCGCTGCACGCTCTAATAAACGAGAGTGAAGATAGAAAACATCACCAGGGAATGCCTCACGACCTGGAGGACGACGAAGCAATAATGAAAGCTCACGGTAAGCTGCCGCTTGTTTAGAAAGGTCATCATATACAACAAGTACGTGCTTGCCGTTATACATGAATTCCTCACCCATCGTTACACCTGCATAAGGAGCAAGGTAAAGAAGTGGAGCTGGCTGTGATGCAGAAGCTGTGACTACAATTGTGTAATCAAGCGCACCATGCTTACGAAGTGTTTCAACAACACCACGAACCGTTGATTCTTTTTGTCCGATCGCTACATAAATACAGATCATGTCTTGATCTTTTTGGTTAAGGATCGTATCAATTGCAACAGATGTTTTACCTGTTTGACGGTCACCAATGATCAATTCACGCTGTCCGCGTCCGATTGGAATCAAGGCATCAATTGCTTTAATTCCTGTTTGAAGCGGCTCATGTACAGATTTACGATCCATAACGCCTGGTGCTTCACTTTCGATTGGACGAGTTTTGCTTGTTAAAATTGGACCTAGTCCATCAACAGGCTGACCAAGTGGGTTCACAATACGTCCGATTAACTCTTCACCTACTGGAACCTCCATGATACGACCTGTACGTTTTACATCGTCACCTTCGCGGATATCTTTGTAAGGTCCTAAAATAACGATACCTACGTTAGACTCCTCAAGGTTTTGAGCCATACCCATTACACCGTTAGAGAACTCAACCAGCTCTCCTGCCATAATGTTGTCAAGGCCATGTACACGCGCGATACCGTCCCCTACTTGGATGACTGTACCGACATCTTTTACTTCAATTTCAGATTGATAGTTTTGGATTTGCTGCTTTATCAGCGCGCTAATCTCTTCAGCTTTGATACTCACTAAGGTTTCACCCCTTCTAACGATTTTCGCCTGCAAGCTGACGTTCAATGCGGGAAAGCTTTCCGCTGACACTGCCGTCATAAATGCGGTTTCCGATACGGATTTTCACTCCGCCTATTAGATCCTTGTCAATCACATTTTCAACACGCAGTGATGTGACTCCGGCTTTTTTGGCAAATACTTCAGATAAAGATTGAATTTCAGCACCGCTCAGCGGTTTCACTGAATACACGATCGCATCGTCTATTTGTTTCGTGCGGTTTGCAAGTTTCACAAACTCAGACGTCATCTCAGAGAAAATGTTCGTGCGTCCTCGGTCAATCAATAAATACATTGTGTGCAATACATGTGTCGAAACACCTTTGAAAGCTTCTGCAATCAAATGTTTCTTTTTGTCTGCCGTAATCTTTGGATGAACAAGAAAGTCATTCAACTCTTGGTCAGCCTTTAGAACTTTTTCAATCTCATTCAGCTCTTTTTCAGTTTCGTCTACTGCCGAAGAAGCAAGAACGATGTCAAAAAGAGCAGAAGCGTAACGCTTAGAGACAATAGTCACGCTCATCGGCTTTCGCCTGCCTCTTTAAGATACTCTTGAATCAATTTCTCTTGTGCTTGCTCATCAAGTTCTCTTTCGATCACTTTAGATGCAATAAGTACAGATAGTGATGCAACCTGCTCGCGCAGTGCAGCCACAGCTTGTTCTTTTTCTTTCACGATTTCAGTTCTAGCAGACTCTTTCAAGCGCTCTGACTCTTGACGTGCTGCTTGAATGATCTCTTCTTTTTGTTTCTCACCAATCTTTTTCGCATTTTCGATGAGTGTATGTGATTCTTCGCGTGCTTCTTTCAATAAGACACGTTGTTCTTCAAGAAGCTTTTCAGCTTGAACGTGCTTTTGTTCAGCACTTGAAATTTCATTTCCTATATAATCTTCACGCTGTTTCATAATCCCTAATAAAGGCTTAAGCGCAAATTTCTTTAAAAGTGCAAGCAAGATGAGCATAGCGATCAGCTGGAATATCATATCCCCGGCATTGAAACTTAAGCCACCTGCTCCTAAAACCACTGGTAACTGAGACATTTAGTACGGCAACTCCCTTCTTTAAATAATATGTTAAGAAACAAAACATAAAGGAATGGCGAAGTTTCGAACTAATCTGATCTTCGCCATTAAAATTCATATTAGAACGCTTCTCACATATTAACCAAAGAATGCCAAGAATGCGATAACGACAGCGATAATTGGAAGTGCCTCAACTAAAGCTACCCCGATGAACATAAGAGTTCTTAGTTCTCTACCAGCTTCTGGCTGACGAGCGATTCCTTCAACTGTTTTAGATACGATTAGACCGTTACCAATACCTGCTCCTAGTGCTCCCAAACCGATTGCAATTGCTGCTGCTATTAAATTCATTAAAAAGCTCCTCCTTTAAAATAACGTCCTTTTTGGACTCTCAATTTTTTAGTGTTCGTCGCTGACTTTATGAGAAATGTACACCATTGTCAGCATGGTGAAGATAAATGCTTGGATTGTTCCGACAAACAAACTGAATGCCTGCCATACAATCATTGGCACGATGGCACCTAATGTACCAACGATACCAAGCGCAATGTTTTGCGTGTAGAAATTGGTCGCTAGTCCTGCAAGCAAACCAAGAAGAATCTCTCCAGCAAAAATGTTTCCATAAAGACGCAAACCAAGTGTTAGCGTGTTTGCAAATTCTTCAATTAGTTTCAATGGTACTAAAAGCGGAATTGGTCTAAAGTAGTCTTTCGTATATTCCTTGACTCCTTTTGCCTTGACACCGTAATAATGTGTCAAGCCCATGACCATAATCGCTAGTGTCATTGTGATTGCAGGGTCTGCTGTTGGTGATTTCCACCACAAGTTGTGATCGACCGTAATCGAAAATGGCAGTCCAAGCATGTTTGAAACAAATATGTACATGAGTAATGTAACGCCTAGCGCTAGAAATGGGGCTCCTGTTTTCATGTCCATCGAACTACCTATGATATTTCGAACAAAATCAACTATCCATTCCATGAAGTTCTGCGCCTTTGTCGGACGAATAGACAGAACACGAGTAGTCAGCACCGCTATGAGAAGAACGATGATACTAGCAATCGTAATCATGAGAACATTGGATAAGTTGAACGTTAACCCTAAAAATTCTGTCGTTTTTGAACTGTGACCCAAAGAGTATTCACCTCTCTTCCATAGTAGAACGTTTAAGTTGAATGAAGGAATCTATCATAATGACAGGATATATTGTCATTAATCCTATAACAACACCTGCCAGATGAACTTCATTAGGGTAACGCCAAGCAATCGCTACTGCGAGAATTGCGTTGGCCCACCTGGCTGTACTTCCCATTGAACGAATGGATTTTCCTTTTTTAACCGCTCGATCAAAAGCGTGCATTCTCCGTATAAGAAGGAATAAATTAAAGAAAGCAAAAATTGTGCCGATAATCAAACCAAGAAACAGTGGTTTAAAACCAGGCATGGCATAGCCAAACACAAAAATTGCCAATAGATAGAACATGTATTTACTCTGTCTGCGGAAAATCGCGTTTGGATCGTTCATTCATCTGACTCCCGATGAAAAATATTGTAAAAAAGGTGATAAATGGTGATGAAAACTGCGTAGAAGACGCTTATGATAAGCAGTCCTGTTCGAAAAAAATCAATCACCCATCGGTCTAATTGCACAATCAGACTTGAAATCTAAAGATCTATGGGATGTTGCTTCATTCGCTGATACAAACCCTGATAATTAAAGGGTTCACAATGAGGATTAGTAGAGTGCTATAGGCTATGAAAACCTTACCATAATACCCTCGTTTAGCATACAATAGCGTCTATGATGTGTCAATCCGTTGAAAGTTAAAAAACTTTTCTATAATGATAGAGCACACAAAATGTTCACAATTTCATCAAACTTTAGGAGACACGTGACATTCATTGAAAAAAACAGCTAATGTTCAGTATACATTGATTTTTCTAAGAACGATATCAACCGTTTGTCATATATTTCAAAAAGCCCACATGCACGTTTGCATGTGGGCTTTTATTAAAACATGTTATTTCGTTCCATACATACGGTCACCGGCATCACCAAGACCTGGAATAATGTAACCTTTTTCGTTTAATTTCTCATCTAATGCTGCAATGTAGATATCAACGTCAGGATGATGCTTTTGCATTTCTTCTACACCTTCAGGAGCAGCAATCAGACACATGAAGCGAATGTTTTTCGCCCCGCGTTTTTTCAAGCTGTTCAATGCTTCGACTGCTGAACCTCCAGTTGCAAGCATTGGATCTACTACGATAAATTCACGCTCTTCCACATCAGATGGAAGCTTCACATAATATTCAACAGGCTTTAATGTTTTCGGATCACGGTATAAACCGACATGTCCCACTTTAGCAGCTGGAATGAGTTTTAAAATCCCGTCCACCATTCCAAGACCAGCTCTTAAAATTGGCACAACACCGAGTTTCTTCCCTGAGATCACGTTTGATTTCGCTACTTGTACAGGTGTTTCTACATCTACCTCTTCAAGCGGTAAGTCTCTTGTGATTTCAAATGCCATTAATGTTGCGACTTCATCCACTAGCTCTCTAAATTCTTTTGTTCCTGTATGAACGTCACGAATATATGTAAGTTTGTGTTGAATAAGCGGGTGATCAAATACATAAACCTTTGCCATAGCTTGCTACAACTCCTTTTCCGTCATCTTCCGGTGAACTTTGCACACTTCCTACAATTCTACATAAAAAGACATCATCTTTCAATATGATTCGCAAATCCTACAAAAAAAACCCACATGCCAAAAATAGGCAAATGGGTCTACTTTTTAATAATCTAATTCGTTATATAGAGGGAAGCGGGCAGTTAGATCAGATACACGCTTTTTCGCTTCTTCTAATTTCGCTTCATCTTCATGATGTTTGAGAGCAAGCGCAATAATGGAACCGACTTCTTTCATTGCCTCTTGATCGAAACCGCGGCTTGTCACTGCTGCTGTACCAACACGTACACCACTTGTGACAAAAGGTTTTTCTGGATCATAAGGAATCGCATTTTTGTTCACTGTAATACCAATTTCATCAAGAACATTTTCTGCAATTTTCCCTGTGATGCCAAGAGAACGTAAGTCGATAAGAACAAGATGGTTATCCGTTCCACCAGACACAAGCTGAATATCTTCAGATAAAAGGGTTTCAGCTAGCTGCTTTGCATTGTCAATGACGTTTTGTGCATATGTTTTAAAATCTCCGTTCAATACTTCACCGAAAGAAACAGCTTTTGCAGAGATGACATGCATCAGCGGTCCACCTTGAATACCAGGGAAGATCGACTTATCGATCTTTTTCCCAAACTCTTCACGGCATAGAATCATTCCGCCGCGAGGTCCACGCAATGTTTTATGAGTCGTCGTTGTCACAAAATCTGCATAAGGAACTGGATTTGGATGAAGACCTACTGCAACAAGACCTGCAATGTGAGCCATGTCGACCATAAAGTAAGCACCGACTTCATCCGCAATCTCACGGAACTTTTTGAAATCAATTTGACGTGGGTATGCACTTGCACCCGCAACAATTAGCTTTGGCTTATGTTCACGTGCTTTTTCAAGTACATCTTGATAGTCGATATGCTGCGTTTCTTTATCAACACCATATTCTACAAAGTTGTACTGTACACCACTAAAGTTAACAGGGCTTCCGTGTGTTAAATGCCCGCCATGTGACAAGTTCATACCTAGCACTGTATCGCCATGCTCAAGAATGGTAAAGTATACGGCCATATTCGCTTGAGCACCTGAGTGAGGCTGTACGTTCACATACTCAGCACCAAAAATTTCTTTTGCGCGGTCACGTGCGATATCTTCCACAACGTCTACATGTTCACAGCCGCCATAGTAGCGTTTACCAGGGTAACCTTCTGCATATTTGTTTGTTAATACAGAGCCTTGTGCTTCCATGACTGCTTCGCTTACAAAGTTTTCTGATGCAATTAATTCAATTTTGTCCTGCTGGCGTTTCCGCTCTAGTTGAATTGCCTTGAATACTTGTGCGTCTTGCTCAGGTAAATGTTTCATCAGCGAAATCCTCTCCAATCTATTTCCATTCGATGTTTTCACCATCTCATTGTACACGGTTTTTGAGTGAAATGTAAAAGTTTTTTTGGGAAATCGACTTCTTTTTTTATGAAAACCCGAATATTCAAGTGGTGAAGCGCCTTCATCATTCAACATTATATTAGAGAAATATATCTAACCTATGATCTTGTATAAACCGCTCGTTCTCCGCCAATCAGCTTCGGACGCGTTTTCGCGAACGTCACATGTGCATGTCCTAATTGATGACGACTAAGGCGAACAGGTACAGCGACTCTCTTTAGATGCATCCCAATGAATGTATCACCGATATCAATACCAGCATGCGCCTCGATGGATTCAACTAACACAGGATGTTCCATGTGCTGATACGCATGAGCCGCCATCGAACCACCCGCCTTTCGGACAGGTACTGCCGTCACAATCTCTAGGTTAAGCCGGAAAGCCACTTCTTCTTCCACAACAAGAGCACGATTCAAATGCTCACAGCACTGGAAAGCCAGCTCAATGCCGGTCTCTCGTCTTAACTGATCCAATTCTTGATAAATGGACGCAGCTATTTGCTCACTTCCTGCTGTCCCAATATGCTCACCAGCCACTTCTGATGTACTGCAGCCGATCACTAAAATCTGCCCAGCACGCAGTTCAACCATTTGATGAAACTCTTTTAACATTTCAAGCCAATCTTGACCAATGTTCATGTTAAGCGCTCCTTATAGGTGCTTTTCTTCGTAATCAGCAATCTTACCAATCCGTACAGCATGTCGTCCTGCCGTAAATTCTGTTGTCAGCCAAATATGCGCAATTTCACGTGCTAATCCAGGTCCAATAACTCGTTCTCCCATTGCAAGGACGTTTGTATCATTATGTTCTCTAGTTGCTTTCGCACTAAATGTATCATGCGCCAGCGCACAGCGAATTCCTTTTACTTTGTTTGCTGAGATACTCATACCAATGCCTGTCCCGCAAATTAAAATGCCGCGGTCCACTTCTCCGTTAGCCACCATGTTAGCTACAGGAAAAGCATAATCTGGGTAGTCTACAGAACCTGATCCACATTCACAACCCATATCAATGTATTCAATCTTCAATTCATCCATCAGTTGTTTGATTTCTTCACGAATATTCGTTCCGCCGTGATCGGATGCAATAGCTACTTTCATCGGGCAATTCCTCCTAAGGGTGAGTTGATCTGTTATGCCTTACATTTATTCTTTATTTACAGTTATATTTTAACCTCTGCTTAGTCATTTGCAAACAAAAGCAGAAAAACCGTTGATGCAACGGTTTTACAGGTTGTCCATTATGAGGATGTCTGATCCTTTTTCAATTTCTCAGCCAGCTGCTGAAGCAATGCTTCAAGTTCATCACGTGTTTCCTGATAAACAGACAGGCTTCCTCCAAATGGATCGGATACATCGCCTTCTGTCCCTGTCGCGAATTCCTTTAGAGTGAAGATCTTGTCTTTTGCATGTGCATATTGCTCCACAATCAACTGTTTATGCTGCATGGTCATGGTGAAGACGTAATCAGCTTCTCGCAGAAGATCCTCTGTTAGTTTTGCTGAAGAGTGATTCAGTGGAATGCTTTTCTCAAATAATGCTTCGACCGCTTGAGGAGAAGCTTTCCCAGCATCTGAGGCAAAAATGCCCGCTGATTTAACAGTGACCTCTAAACCTTTATCTTGTGCAATTGAAGCAAAAAGGGCTTGAGCCATCGGACTTCTGCATGTATTTCCCGTACAAACAAATAAGATTTTCATCTTTCGCCCTCCTTTTCTTCTATTATATAGCATTTCATTCTACATGTTATGTAAGGAGACTGACTAGAGCGGAAATAATAATTTGATACCAAAGGCTAGTAAAATGATTCCGCCAAGCGCCCCGCTATATGATCCCACCCATGATCGAACCTGTTTACCGAGTAATAACCCAAGCCATGTGAGGATCATACTAAAAAAACCAAACAATAAAATGGTCATCCATACGTGAGAACCGTAAATTCCGAGGCTTAAGCCAACGGAAAAACTATCTAAGCTGACACTTGTTGCGAAAAGAACAAGACCAGCGCCAACAGGTGCGATAAATGGTTTATCTTCTTTTCGAATAGACGCAATGATCATTTGCAGACCGAGCACCAAAAGCAGCGCCCCGCCTATATAGGTAGCAAGGAGACCGAGCCAGCCTGATAGGAGCTGACCTGTTAGCATACCAAAAAGCGGCATAAACATATGAAATATACCAATGACAAGTCCAATATAAATGATCTGGCGGAACCTCAGCTGAATCATTCCCATGCCAAGTCCAACCGAAAAAGCATCCATCCCCAGTGCAAAAGCCATGATACTGAGCGTCAGCAATTCGCCAGCTAGTTCGTACATGTAAATCCCCCTTGGACACGCATTCTCCTTTAACCTATGTTTGTCCAAGAAGGGTTAGAACTATTTGAATGAAGAGAGAGTGCGCCCTCCTGCCGCTTTTTGCAGACGGTTCATAATTGCTGAACCAACCCCCTGCTCTGAAAAGGCTTCTGAAATAATGACATCTACATCTGTCTCATCAAATTGTCTCAATACACGATATAAGTTTGCCGCTATCGTTTCAGGTTTTTCTCTCCATCCACAGCTGAAGACAACATCTGCTGCAAACAACGATTTCTTTTCTTCTGTTGTCAGCACACCAACTTTTAAACCTTCTGCCTGGTATGTTTGAATGTGACGCTGCATCTCTTCATCACTTCCAAAAAAGAGATACATCTTAGCTTCAGGGGCATAGTGTGTGTATTTCATCCCTGGCGATACAGGCGCTTCGTCCTTTTTTGTCAGCCCTGGGTCAATACTGACCGTTCCTACTACCTCTTCTAATGCTTCTTTTGTAATTCCGCCAGGCCTTAGGATGACTGGAATCTCATCGACACAGGAGACAACCGTTGACTCAACACCAATACCAGTTGAACCACCATCGACAATCCCAGCGATTCTTCCATCGAGATCACTCGCTACATGGTCAGCTTGTGTCGGAGATGGTTTACCTGAACGGTTGGCACTTGGTGCGGCAATCGGCAGACCAGCCGTTCGGATAAGCTCAAGCGCAATCGGATGGTCTGGCATTCTCACACCGACCGTGGATAAACCTGCCGTGACCTGCTTTGATAAAGTGCCCGGCTTACACGAAAGAACAATGGTTAAAGCACCCGGCCAAAAGGCTTCCATCAATGCCTTTGCTTTTTCGCTTTCTATTTGTGCAAATTCATGAAGCTGCTCAACCTCCGCAATGTGGACAATCAATGGATTATCACTTGGACGCCCTTTCGCTTCATAAATTTTCATGACAGCTTCTGTCTCTTTCGCATTAGCCCCTAGTCCATACACCGTTTCTGTCGGAAAAGCGACCACTTCGTTTTGCTGCAATAACAAAGCAGCCTGTTCAATTTGTGGATAGAATGTGGATAAATCCTTTTCTAAATCCACAGACCATCTTTTTGTATTTAACATCATACAAACTCCTTTTAAAAAAGATAAAACTGTTGATATATCTCAATTATCCTTTTGAAAGTATAAAAGATGATGGTCAATAAAACAAGCGTTGTCCACAATTTGTGGATAACGCTTGTTTAACGGTGGATAAGTATGTGTATAAGTTCAATATATTGTGATTAACTGGCTTTTTTTTGAAGAACCACAGCCTGTTCTTTCGCCAAGAACTCTTTTGCATGTGCAGATCCCCACATGCTTTCTGGAATATCCTCTAAGGCCGTGAAGCCCATCAATGTCAAAAAATCATACGAGGAGGAGTGGTTGGCAACGACATAAAACGTATCCACACCTATTTTCCCTCCGAGCGTTTGAACACTTTGGAACAAAGACACGATATGTCCCTGACCTAATTTATCTGATATGACAAGAGACCGCAGCAGGCCCTCTTGTTCACTAAGCTGTTCAAGACCTAAACACCCTGCCAGCTGACCGTCCGCATCTTCCATGACAACAAATGTCGTATGCTCTGCAAGTGTGACGCCGCCTTTCGCTTGTCCTTTTTCAAGAAAAGCATTGATCGCTGGAGCATCTTCTTCTGTGGCTATTCTTAACTGATAATACATGCTTTCACCTCTTTTTGATCTCTTACTTCAACTCTATGAGGCAAAAACAGATTTATACCTTTTTTAGGAGAAAAGACTAGAGACCCATTCGAATAAAAAGAATTTCACTTCCCCCGTCTCTTCTTTCTCTTCTTTGACCACTTCATTCACAGACCCATCTGTTTGCTGGGCTGTCACTTCGTTATCTTCATCACCCTCTGGCGATGCAATGGCTTCTCCATTTGAAAAATCGATAAAGCAGAGCGGCGGGAATAACACACACCACCAATTGGCTCCATCCCCTTCTCCAAGCGTAATTAAAATGGCTTCATATTTCCCAGCAGGATAAACGAAATTTCCATAGAGCTTTGTTGGAAATGAAGCTTTTTGGAAGCTGACTGATACGGATTGATCAATGTGCTGCTCTTTCAATTTCGCTTTGGCAATACGATTGATTTCTGGTAACTTGGAACGAATCACACGTCTTGCTTCTTCAATGGATGTAAGGTCTTTGACCCATTCTGTCATATTAGCATTGACTTCGTCACGGATACTTCTTTTCACATCCTGATCTGCTGAACGATCACTATTTGCTAAAATGCGTAATCGAATGGCTTCATCGGGTATCACAACAGGCTGATTTGCAGAAGCAGCCGCTGTCTCCTCCTTGCCAAGGTTTGCAAAAGCACCGCATAATAATAGAAACATATAAAGACAAATCATCATTTTACTTTTAAACATGATGTGTTCCCCCCACTTTTTCTCTTCGCTACAAACATTGTGTCCAGAAAACCCATCTCATAAACAGAAAAAATGATTTTTTTAATAGATTATGAGTCAAATAAAAAAAGCCATTCCATTAAGAACGGCTTTGGAGTGAGGATTGGTAATCGGAAGGGTACAGTCTTCCATCCCAATCTCGGCTGATTTTTAACCCTGCATCTGTTTTGATGACAGTCATTGCTCCTTTTTTCTCGATTTCTTTTTTGACTTTTCCTTTTTGATTAATAAATTGAATCACCATTTCATAATTAAATTCAATTCTGTCATCGCTTTCATCTGAAGGCGTAAATGTAATTTTCTTCAGCTTAATTTGACAATCTTGGTCCTTTGCTGCTTCTAACACGCTCGGGAACATGCTGTCTTGTGTATATTCTTGATATTCATGCTCGGTTAAATAAGACTTCAGCTTCTCCTTCATATCAGTTAGGTCATCTGTTCGATTCACTGTGTATTGTGCTTTTTTATAGCTTTCTCCAAATGCTGCTGCTTCTTTTTTAAAGCTCGGTTTGCCACAAGCACTCACAATCAATAGTACACTGACGATGACCAACACCATCGCATACCTTCTGTTCACACCATTCGCTCCTTCAAAACAAATTTATGTAAAAAAAATCATGATCAGAATGTTCATTCTTCTATATATACGTTTCTCTTTTACCATAAGTTTCATCTTTACATAATAAAATAGTCCGACTTTATTCAGCCGGACTTTCTGTTTTGAATGTGTGCGCAAACAGCTCGGTCTTTCCCGTTAATATCCTTGACGATGCGGACATCTGCCGCGGGAAATGACTGCAAGAGAAGTGCTTTTACATCTTGCCCTTGCGTATGTCCAATTTCAAAGACAACGACCGCCTGCTCATGAAGTACATGGTGAAGATCACGAATGAGGCGCTTATAAAACCACAGGCCATCACGTCCATCTGTCAGTGCATTGACTGGCTCATGCTTCGTAACCACCTCTGACAAACTGTCCATTTCTTCTGCCGCAATATAAGGCGGATTGGAAATAAACAGATCCACTTTGATGCCTTGATCCTTGATAGGTTCGAGTAAGTCCCCTTGTAAAAAATGGACATCTGCACCTAGCGCTTGTTGATTCCGCTTTGCTACCTCAAGTGCTTCATGTGAAATATCCGTTGCTGTGACAGATAGTGTTTCTTTTTCAAGAGCGAGCGTAATCGCAATTGCCCCGCTTCCGGTGCCAACGTCCACTGCTTTGAGCGGCTGATCGTGCGGGAAGATGTCACTCATCAAATTCAGCGCGGCCAAAACGACTTCTTCCGTTTCAGGGCGAGGGATGAGAACATGTTTGTTCACCTCGAAGGGACGGCCGTAAAAGAATTCAATACCTGTTAGATGTTGAACAGGCACGCCTTTCTTGTGCTGCGTGACAAACTCGCTGAATAACCGATCTTTCTCCTCTGGCAGCTGATCATGAAAACGTGCAAGAAGTTCACTTCTGCTTAGGTCCAGTACATGCATCAAAAGGAGCTCTGCTGCGTTTTGGTCTCTACCGGCTTCCGTTAACAAAGAAGAAGCCCATTTAAGGGCTTCAAAGATGGTTCGCTGATTATTTTGCATTTTGAAGCTTTCTTGCTTGGTCTTCCATAATTAATGCATCAATGACCTCGTCAAGTTTTCCTTCTAAAATTTGATCAAGCTTTTGAATCGTTAATCCGATGCGGTGGTCTGTTACACGGTTTTGTGGGAAGTTGTACGTACGGATACGCTCTGAACGATCCCCTGTTCCAACAGCAGATTTACGCGTTTGATCATACTCAGCCTGTGCTTCACGCTGGAATTTATCATAAATTCTCGCACGTAATACTTTCATAGCTTTTTCTTTGTTTTTGATTTGTGATTTCTCATCCTGACAGGAAACAACCACCCCTGTTGGAAGGTGAGTTAATCGAACAGCAGACATGGTTGTGTTAACACTTTGTCCGCCAGGTCCGCTCGATGTGAAAGTATCTACACGAATATCTTTTTCGTGGATATCAATCTCAACTTCTTCAGCCTCAGGCAAGACAGCAACTGTCGCTGTTGATGTATGAATCCGTCCGCCTGATTCCGTTTCTGGAACACGCTGCACGCGGTGTGCACCGTTTTCAAACTTTAGTTTGGAATATGCGCCTTTCCCGCTGATCATAAAGATAATCTCTTTATAACCGCCAGTTCCAGTCACACTCGCTTCCATTACTTCTGTTTTCCAGCCCTGCATTTCAGCATAACGGCTGTACATACGGTAAAGGTTTCCAGCAAAAAGCGCGGCCTCTTCTCCTCCTGCTGCACCACGAACCTCCACAATAACGTTTTTGTTGTCATTCGGATCTTTCGGGATCAGCAAGATTTTCAGCTCGTCTTCTAAACGTTCTGTTTCCTCTGTGAGCTCTGAAATTTCTTCTTTGACCATGTCGCGCATCTCGGCATCCAGCTTATCTTCCAGCATTGCTTTCGCTTCGCTTAACTGGTCGTATGCCGCACGATATTGTCTATATACCTCAACAGTTTCTTGAATATCAGATTGTTCCTTCGAATATTCACGAAGCTTCGTAGGGTCGTTCACCACTTCAGGGTCACTTAAATATTCATTTAGCTTTTCATAGCGTTCTTCAATTGATTTTAAACGGTCTAACATGGTCTTCACCTCTGTTTTGTGCGTAACAGTCTAATTATAGTATAGCGTGGTATGACAGTCAAAAAAATTTCCAAAACAATTGATTTTCTGCAATTTTTCGCTAGAAAACACGATCTTTGGCGATTGATTACTTGTTTTGTCTAACGTGAAGGAACAGTTCCTCCTTGAAGAGAATGGTACTTATAATTGAAAAAAGGGAGGGCATTTGGTTTGAATACAAATGAGGTTGCAAAAGAAATTGGCGTTTCTTCAAAAACGATTCAGCGTTGGGTCAAACAGCTCAACATCCCTGTCGCCCGGAATGAACTTGGACATTATGAATTTCATGAAGATATTGTACAGCTGCTCAAAGAAGTCAAACACCAAATGAGTGAGGGTGTGATCCTTCAAGACATTCGACTGCCAATCCACGCAGAAACCGTTCAACAGTTATCGCCTGCTGCAGAAACTGATGCCTCCACAAAGCGGATTGAAGCATTAGAAGAGCAAGTGAATCAGCTCATTCAGCAGCAATTGCACAGCACTGATGTAGAAAAACGACTGCAAGAACTCGAACGGAAACTGGCTAAAAAAGCAGATGAAGGTGTATCATACCAGCTGCTCCAGCACCGCAGAGAAATTGAAGATCTCAACACTAAACTTGAGCGTCTTACCGAAAGATTAAAACAACCCTCTCAAATAGAAGAAAAAAAGGAAATCACGCACACTGACATCAAAAAAAAGCGTGCGCTCTTTCCTCTATTTCATTCATTTCGTTAAGAAAGGCTGCCTCATGAGGCAGCCTTCTACTATATTATACGGTAAGCGCAATAATGATCGGTAATGTAATGAGTGACATGATGGCACTGATCACAAATGCTGATGCAGTTTCTGCCTCTTGTTTCTCAAATCGTGTGGCGATCATCGCTGCAACAGCTGAACCTGGGAAGGCAACAAGTAATACAGCTTTTGTAATTTCATCCGCCGAAAGACCCATAAGAATGGCGATAAGATACATAAGCAACGGTTGAACAGCTACTTTTAATAGTGCAATACTGAAAGCTGGTAAGCTCAGTTTAATTTTTCGAATACCTACAGTGACACCGACTGCGAATAATGCAACCCCTGACGTCACACTTCCGATTTCCTCTAGCATTTCATGTCCAATTGCAGGAAGTTTAAATCCTAAAAGAACAAGAATGATACTTGCTAGCGGTGCAAGTGCAAGCGGCTCTGATAAACCGTGCAAAATTGCTTTTGTCGTCATTTTTAGGAAACTTTCGCCGTCTTTGGCTTTTCCTTTTGTTTTTTCACCGACAGTTGACACAATTATAGCAATTGGATCAAGCAATGCATTTACAACTATTCCGGTAATAGCAATCGGAATTGCAACTTCTTGAGCCCCAAATAAACTGCCCAAGACCGGAATCCCCATAAATGCAAAGGTCGGTTGTGCTGAGTTTAATGAAAAAACAGATGAATCTGTTAAATCATATTTAAAAGCAAATTTCGTAACTAAAAGGATAATGATATAAAAACCAACGATTCCGAAAATCAATGCAACGAAAAATGGAATTTGACTATAGAATTTATCTTTTGGTGTTGACAGAATGCTGGCGATAAAGTGCGCTGGCAAAGCATACTTTGTAACAAGTGTACTTACACCTTTTGCAGATTTAGCGTCATAGCTGCCGAAGTTCCCTGCGAACCAACCCAGCGCGATAACGAAAAAAATCGGTGCTAGGAGGATCAAAATATTTAAAAAGTCCATCTTACTATTCCTCCTTGAATCCTTTACATGTTTCTTTATTTGATTGCGGCATTGCTTAGATTACCCGAAACAATGCCGCATTACACATTTTATTATGCTCTTACAATTTTTTTATATTCAGGAATCCACATTGCATCTTTCACAGCTTGTTCGATGTCGTCAGGTGTTTTTCTTGCGACACCATCTTTAATTGCTGCTTTAGCCACTTCAATAGCCACTTTGATAGAAACTTCTTGTAACTTATCAATGCTTGGAAGTAGACCAGCACCTGGTTTATCATGATCAACCATTTCAGCAATCGCATCTGCAGAAGCAACGAACATGCCTTTTGTGATGATTTTTGATTCCGTTACGATTGAGCCAAGACCAAGTCCAGGGAAAACGAACGCATTGTTTGATTGTCCAATTTCATGTTCAATTCCGTTATACTCAACATTTTCGAACGGGCTTCCTGTTGCAACAAGTGCACGGCCGTCTGTCCATTTGAATAGATCTTCTGGAACTGCTTCCGCAAGTGGTGTTGGGTTAGACATTGGCATGATCACTGGACGCTCTGTATGAGCTGCGATTTCTTTAATGATTTCTTCAGTGAATGCGCCACCTTGACCTGATGTACCAATCAGAATCGTTGGCTTCACCCTGCGAACAGCTTCAGCAAATGAGATTTGTCCTTTGTCATCACGTGCCCAGCCTTCTACTTCATCAGAAGAACGAAGGTATGGTTTTTGGAAATCAAATACTTCATCTTCAAATTGATCTGTCAGTAGACCTCTGTAGTCTAATGTCCAGAAAGCATTGTTTGCTTCTTCTTCACTTAGACCTTCAAGAACCATTGTGTCACGCATTTGATCTGCGATTCCGATTCCAGCTGATCCAGCTCCGAAGATCATCACACGGTGATCTTTCAATTGAGTACCCGTTTTCTTGACAGCTGCAAGAACACCCGCTAAAGTAATGGCACCAGTACCTTGGATATCATCATTGAATGTTAAGATGTTATCATTGTATTTTTTCATGATGTTACGCGCGTTTTTGTTTCCAAGGTCTTCCCAGTGAAGCAATGCTTTAGGGAAGAATTTAAGCGCTGCTTTTACATAAGCATCAATGAATTCCTCGTATTTTTCACCTTGTACACGTTTGTGATGGTTTCCGATGTATAATGGATCATTCAATAATTTTTCATTGTTTGTTCCAACATCTAATACGACTGGAATCACGCGGCTTGGATCAATACCTGCAGCAGCCGTGTAAACAGCTAATTTACCGATTGCGATGTTGATACCACCGACACCCCAGTCACCAATTCCAAGAATGCTCTCAGAGTCAGTTGCTACGATAAGATCAATATCTCCTGCTGTTGCATGTAAGTTTTCAAATGCTTTCTCAATGCCGTCAATGTTGTCGATTGAAAGATAGACACCATGAGGTCTTCTGTATTCATGGCTGTATTCCTGAATCGCTTCACCAACAGTTGGTGTGTACACAACAGGAAGCATTTCGCGAAGCTTGTCTGATATAAGCTTATAGAACAATACTTCGTTACGGTTTTGCAAATCACTTAAGTATACGTTTTGACGAAGACGATCTGGCTGTGCTAGGAACTGCTTGTACGCTCTCTCCGCTTGTTGTTCTAAAGTGAGAACAGTTGGAGGAAGTAAGCCTTCTAGTCCAAGCTCTTGTCTTTCTTCTTCAGAGAAAGCAACGCCTTTGTTCAACGTTGGAATCGATAATACATCTTTACCTGTCAAAGTGGTTTCGAGGTACCCTTCTTTTGTTTTCTTCACGTTGTTCATCAAAAACTACCCTCTTTCTAAAATATAAATAAAGTGAACTATTAATTTAAAGAACGATTAAGGAGAATAATCCTTAATCAAAAAATTATGACAAGAAATCGAACTTTTCGTAAAAATGCTTTACACTACAGTTAGTCATTTTATGCCTGCTTATGCTAAAACGCAAGCGTTGAAAATTAGATAATTTTTTCGTATCGTTATTTAATTTATTTAAGTACAAATGATGGGTGTTCAGCCAAAATCTCGAAAAACGAAACACAGCGGCATTTGCTATTTTTTTAATTGTCAAGTGTTGTACCAACGTCAAGTCTTGGTACTTCATGGTGATGTCTGCATCGTGCTTCGTATGATTCCTGCGCACCTACTAAAATAATGGGATCATCATAGGAGGCGGGTTTACCGTCGATCAAGCGTTGTGTTCTACTCGCTGGGGAGCCGCATACCGAACAAACTGCTTGAAGTTTTGTTACAAGCTCTGAACATGCCATTAAATGCGGAACAACACCAAATGGCTCTCCTCTGAAGTCTTGATCAAGGCCTGCAACAATGACTCGGTAACCTTTATCAGCCAATTGAGTGACAATGTCAATGATTGTCTCATCAAAAAATTGCACCTCATCAATGCCAATGACATCGGTTCTTTCTGATATGTGCGTTATTATGTCTTTTGGTGAGGCTACTGCAATCCCATCGACCGATGAACCGTTATGTGAAACAACTGAGTTTGTATGATATCGGTTATCAATCGCTGGTTTGAATATTTTTACTTCTTGTTTGGCAAAGGTGGCCCTTTTGGCTCTCCGAATCAATTCTTCCGACTTTCCAGAAAACATACTTCCGCAGATGACTTCAAGCCAACCGCTTTGTTTCATCACATACATAAAGTCTTCTCCCCCGTTTTAAAGTTCCATCAATCCACGTAAAAAAACAGGCAAGAACGGATTCCTGCCTGTTTATTGTATCTATTATTACTTAAGACCGTATTTTTTGTTAAAGCGGTCAACACGTCCATCAGCAGAAGCGAATTTTTGACGGCCTGTATAGAAAGGATGGCACTCAGAGCAAATCTCGATGCGTACCTCTTCTTTTACTGATCCAGTTTCAAACTCATTTCCACAAGCGCATTTGACTGTAGCTTTTTTGTAGTTAGGATGAATTCCTGTTTTCATCTACTGTCATCTCCTTCCGCCCTGAATCCAATTCGGAAACAGAGTTAATATCTCAGAATAAATTCTGAAACGCACATGATGAAATTATAACAGTGTGAGTCTATGATTGCAAATGTATTTTTTCAACAAGCTATCTTCTTGATGCAGACATATTCGCTTGTTTCCATTCTTGCGTTAAAATATCGAAAAATTCTTGGTTTGTCTTTGTTTTTCTCATTTTGCGCATGAACTTCTCAGCAAAGTCAGGTGTATCTGACATCGATTTTCTCATCGCCCATAAACGATCAAGATGCTCTTTTGGTACAAGCAATTCTTCTTTTCTCGTACCAGAACGACGAATGTCGATTGCTGGGAAAATTCTTCTTTCTGCAAGAGAGCGGTCTAAATGAAGCTCCATGTTCCCCGTTCCCTTAAATTCTTCATAAATCACATCATCCATACGTGATCCCGTATCAACAAGCGCAGTGGCCAAAATCGTCAAGCTTCCGCCTTCTTCAATGTTACGCGCAGCACCAAAGAAGCGTTTTGGACGGTGGAAAGCCGCTGGATCAATACCGCCAGAAAGCGTTCGGCCGCTTGGCGGGATGACAAGGTTGTATGCACGAGCAAGCCTTGTGATGCTGTCCATTAAGATGATGACATCTTTCTTATGTTCAACAAGACGCATGGCACGCTCTAATACAAGCTCTGCTACTTTAATGTGGTTTTCCGGTACTTCGTCAAAGGTTGAACTAACAACATCCCCTGCAACAGAACGTTCGATATCTGTTACTTCCTCTGGACGTTCGTCAATTAAAAGGACAATCAGCTCTGACTCCGGGTGATTTTCAGAGATGCTGTTGGCAATTTCTTTGAGCAAAATGGTTTTCCCAGCCTTAGGCGGTGCAACAATTAAACCACGCTGCCCAAACCCAACTGGCGCCATCATATCCATAATTCTAGTAGACAGGTGATTAGGCTGTGTTTCAAGAATCATTTGACGATCAGGGAATAGCGGCGTGAGTGCAGGAAAGTGAACACGTTCCTTAGCTGATTCTGGGTCGTCCCCATTTACCGCTTCGACATGAAGGAGGCCATAGTAGCGTTCATTCTCTTTTGGAGGTCGTACCTTTCCAGACACCTTATCTCCGTTTCGCAAATCAAAGCGTCTGATTTGTGAAGCTGAAATATAAATGTCTTCAGAACTTGGGGAGTAGTTAATTGGTCTTAAGAAACCAAATCCCTCAGACTGAATAATTTCAAGAACCCCTTCCATAAATAAGAGATCCTCTTGCTCAGCATTCGCCTTTAAGATGGCAAAAATTAATTCTTTTTTTGTTAGTTTGCTGTAATAAGAGATTTTGTACTTTTTTGCTAACTCATACAGCTCTTTTAATTTCATATTTTCCAAAGATGAAATCGAAACATCTTTCAATATGGACACCACACTTTTCTAGTCAATGTATTTTCATTACAAATGCATGACCATTGTATTTGATTAGCTTTTAATTCCGTTTTTGTTGGAATGACCTCGCTCTCATGGTAACGCTCCCACTCGTTTTATCGTAAAGATAGGAACAATGTGAAATTGAGCTTTGTCAACATAGAGAAGGATAATGAGTATATCGTCATGATGCGGCAGTATTTAAACTTGTTGAAGCTTAAAAGAAGTAAATTCGCAGAAAATTTCGCAGCACTCTTTAGTTTTACCTCATTTGCAGAGAATATTCAACTTTAAAAAGAAAATGATATACATTTGACACCTATATGAAAAGCGGGTAATGAATACCCGCTTTCAGATTACGGACGAATGACAAGATTCGGTTTTTTCTTTAAGCTGTGTCTGCCGTCTACGAAACGAACTGTACCTGATTTCGCACGCATAACAACACTATGTGTTGTTCCAACAGAGCCTTTGAATTGAACACCTTTTAATAGTTCACCGTCTGTTACACCAGTCGCTGCAAAAATGGCGTCGTCGCCTTTCACGAGGTCTTCCATTCTTAAGACTTTGCCAACATCCAGCCCCATTTTCTCACAGCGTCTCAGTTCTTCTTCACTTTGAGGAAGAAGCTTTCCATGGATTTCACCACCAAGTGCCTTTAACGCAACAGCAGAAAGGACACCTTCTGGTGCGCCGCCTGAACCAAATAGAATATCAACACCTGTATGATCAAATGCTGTATTAATGGCTCCTGCAACGTCACCATCATCGATCAGTTTGATTCTTGCTCCTGCTGCTCTCAGTTCAGCAATGATTTTCTCATGTCGATCTCTGTTTAAAATCGTTGCAACCACATCTTCAATATCTTTGTTTTTTGCTTTTGCTACAGCACGAAGATTGTCAATGACAGGCGCTTCAATGTCGATGCAGCCTACCGCTTCTGGACCTACTGCGATCTTATCCATGTACATATCAGGTGCATTCAGCAAGTTGCCATGATCTGCAACCGCAATAACAGCTAAGGCATTCCAGCCGCCGCTTGCCACAATATTTGTTCCTTCTAATGGATCAACAGCTACATCCACGCGAGGTCCGTATCCATTCCCAAGCTTTTCCCCAATATAAAGCATTGGTGCTTCGTCCATTTCCCCCTCGCCAATGACCACTGTTCCTTTCATCGGAATGGTATCAAATACATCACGCATTGCACTTGTTGCAGCATCATCCGCTTCGTCTTTTAGTCCTCTTCCCATCCAACGAGCAGATTTTAATGCGGCTGCTTCTGTCACCCGTACTAGTTCCATCGATAAACTTCTTTCCATTTTTGTCCAAATCTCCTCTCACAGTCAAAGCCTTATGAATTTTGAAGTTCTTCTATTTCTTGGTCACTCAGCTTTTCACGCCAGATGGTTGCACCCAAGCCTTCAAGCTTCTTCTCAAGCAAACTATATCCTCTGTCTATATGTTCAAGCCCTGTGATTTCGGTCACACCGTCTGCCATTAGCCCTGCAACAACGAGACAAGCACCTGCACGCAGGTCACTCGCTTTCACCTTTGCTCCTTGAAGCTGCGTTTGTCCAGTGATAATGGCAGATCTTCCTTCGACCTTCATGTTTGCACCCATTCGACGCAATTCGTCAATGTGCTTAAAGCGGGCAGAGTAGATCGTATCTGTGACCACACTCGTGCCTTTCGCCTTTGTTAACAGCGCCGTCATCGGCTGCTGAAGGTCCGTCGGAAAGCCCGGATACACAAGGGTTTTGATATCGACAGGCTTGAGTCCTTCGTTTCTGCCAACGATCAGCATTTGATCGTTGCTCGTTTCAATGGTGAACCCCATCTCTCTAAGTTTCGCCGTAATTGATTCTAAATGAGTTGGGATCACATTATCAAGTACAACTTCATCTCCCATCGCAGCACCAGCAATTAAAAATGTGCCTGCTTCTATACGGTCAGGGATGATGGAATGCTTACAGCCATGAAGAGATTCTACACCTTCGATTCGAATCACATCAGTACCCGCACCTTTGATTTTGGCTCCCATGCTTGCAAGCAGTGTCGCTACATCAATAATTTCGGGTTCTTTTGCGGCATTTTCAATGACCGTTTTTCCTTCAGCCAGTACGGCTGCCAGCATGATATTGATGGTCGCACCTACACTGACCACGTCAAGGTAAATACGGGCTCCGACTAGTTTTTCAGCGCGCAAATAAATGGCACCCTGCTCGTTTGTCACCTCGGCTCCGAGTGCTTCAAAGCCTTTGATATGCTGATCGATCGGCCTAGGTCCTAAGTGGCATCCTCCTGGCAGCCCAATGACAGCCTGCTTGAATCTTCCCAGCATAGCGCCCATTAAATAATAAGACGCACGCAGTTTCTTCACTTTTCCATTAGGAAGCGGCATACTGATCATGGAAGCAGGATTGACGACCATTTCACCTTTTTCAAACGTGACCTTTCCGCCAATCTCTTCTAACAGATCTCGTAATGTGTCAATATCTGAAATATGCGGAAGGCCCTCAATCGTTACTGGAGAATCAGCGAGAATCGTGGCAGGAATCAGTGCCACTGCACTATTTTTCGCACCACTAATATGTACGGTCCCGCGTAAGGGGTCACCGCCGGCAATGTTTAACTTTTCCATATTTGTCTCCCTTCTTAAAGAAGATCACTGTTGGAGTTATACTGTTTGTGGATGTCGCGCTTTAAAAGGTCTTGTCCAAAATTTAGCCAATATCAAGAGAAAGAATACAGGTTAAACGAAATTTGTCGGAAGAAAAATAATCGAAGCTTTGCGAGGCTGTGATGTTCTCTTCTTTGCACAAAACATTTCTTAGCGTTTTTAAGGAAAACTGCGGCAAACAGGAGACAATCCCGCCTGCCACAATCACTTATTTATTCCAGTCTGCTAAAAATTGCTCAATGCCCGCATCCGTTAATGGGTGTTTCGTCAGCTGCTTGATGACTTTCAGCGGCATTGTGCCGATATGAGCACCTCTAAGCGCAGCTTCTGTCACGTGCTGCGGATGACGAATAGATGCAGCAATGATTTGTGTGTCTAAGCCATGAACATCAAAAATAGTTTTGACTTCGCTGATGAGATCGAGACCATTTTGGCCAATGTCATCTAAGCGGCCGAGGAATGGAGAAACATACGTTGCACCGGCTCTAGCTGCAAGCAATGCCTGGTTTGCACTAAAAATCAAAGTAACGTTTGTTTTAATTCCAAGGTCTGTTAACGCTTTGACAGCTTTAAGACCATCTGTTGTCATTGGAATTTTAACCGTGATATTTGGTGCAATAGCAGCAAGCTCTTTTCCTTCTTCAATCATTTCTTCAGCTTTGAGGGAAATGACCTCTGCACTGACAGAACCTGATACCACGTCAGTGATTTCGCGAAGACGGTCGTGGAATGATACGTCCTTTTCTTTCGCTACTAAACTAGGGTTTGTTGTGACGCCTGCTAAAATGCCAAGCTCGTGCGCCTCTTTGATGTCTGCGATATTCGCTGTATCTACGAAAAATAACATAATCGTGCCACTCTCCTATCAATAAATTGTCTGAAATGTAAATTTGATTGCGCTTTCTCAAGATATGGAGAAAACCGCCTGTGACTCAGGCGGCTTTCGGTTCTCATCAAATTATGCTTGGTTAGAAGAACCAAATTCACGCATTTTGCCGATAACAGTCGCTTTAATTGCGTCACGAGCTGGTCCAAGATATTTACGTGGATCATACTCTTCTGTTTTTGCAGCAAGTGTTTCGCGTACTGCTTTCGCAGAAGCAATTTGGTTTTCAGTGTTTACATTGATTTTTGCTGTACCAAGTGAAATTGAGCGCTTGATGTCAGCAGTTGGGATACCTGTTCCGCCATGAAGAACAAGTGGAAGACCTGTCATTTTTCCAATTTCTTCCATTTCAGCGAAACCAAGATTTGGTTCACCTTTGTATGGACCATGAACTGAACCTAATGCAGGTGCAAGGCAGTCAATACCAGTGCGTTCTACAAGCTCTTGGCACTCTTTTGGATCAGCATAAATAACGCCCTCAGCGATGACGTCATCTTCTTGTCCGCCAACAGTTCCAAGCTCAGCTTCAACAGATACACCGTGGAAATGTGCAAGCTCAACTACTTTCGCAGTTGTTGCTACGTTCTCTTCGAATGGATGGTGAGAAGCGTCGATCATGACAGAAGTAAATCCTGCATGGATTGCTTTTGCACAAGATTCAAAGCTTGAACCGTGATCTAAATGAATCGCAACAGGAACTGTTACATTATATTCTTCGATTAACGCTTTAACCATTGCGACAACTGTTTTGAAGCCGCCCATGTAGCGTCCTGCTCCTTCAGATACTCCCAAGATAACTGGAGATTTCTCTTCTTCAGCAGCTTGTAAAATCGCTTGCGTGAATTCTAAATTATTTAAGTTAAACTGTCCAACAGCGTAACCTTTTTCCTTTGCGTCTTTCAACATTTCTGTCATTGAAACTAAAGGCATGATGAAAAATCCTCCCTATGTAGCTAATTTGCTTACTAAAAAAAGCTCTCCACCCTAGCATGACCAGAATTTCTCGCCATATGTAAACTTTCAAAGTCAGATCGCTTTCTTCTTCTTATCTAGGATACCAATTATTCGACAAATCGGCAACAGAATGACTCGATTCAATCATTTCCATCTAACCGTTTGTTTCGAGCGGTAAGTATTCTTTGACAGCATCTCGGATCTCATCAATATCAAAAGGTTTTGCAAAGTGTGTCAAAGCACCGAGTTCTTTGGATTCTTGAATCATGTCTAATTCGCCATAGGCTGTCATAATGATGACACGGATGTCTTCATCAATTAATTTCATGCGTTTTAAAATTTCAATTCCATCCATTCCGGGAATCTTCATATCAAGCAGCACAAGGTTTGGTCTATGATTTTTCACAATATCTAACGCCTGTAGTCCATTGGCTGCTTGGAAGGTTTGATAGCCTTCTTTATGAAACACTTCATTCAATAATATTCTAATACCATATTGATCATCGACAATTAATATTTTCTCATTCATCTGTTACACCCCATTGCTTTCATTTTTCGCCATAAAAAGAGCTGTTGTTAAATAATTCTGTTTGATTTTCACATTTCCTTTATTTATAATAGTTTACTTTACGACATTTTCTGAGCATTTTTCCTAATATTCTCTTTATATTCTATTATAAAATGATCTGACCGAAGGAGGAAATCCGTCTTGTTAAAAATTTTCACGACCCAGTTATCAGGTATTTTTTCACGTATTGGAGAAAAACAGGCTGAAGCAATCGAAGATGGTGCACGCCTTCTTGCACAAGCTGTTGTCAGTGGACATGGTGTTTATTTTCACGGAGAGAATGAACTGGCTGCTGTAGCCTTAGAGGCAACTGAAAGCAAGGAGCCATTTCCAGGTTCGAAAGTACTGCCGCTTGATCAAACGGAGCGCAGCTTGCTTCATCCAAGCGATAGAGTGCTGCTATTTTATTCAGACCCAGAGGACGGGGAGATTCAATCTCTTGTAAAAGAGCTGCACGCGCAAGGGACGCCCGTTGTAGGTGTCGGGCCGGCACAAAAGGAGCCGTCTATGATTGAAGAGCATTGTGATGTCCATATTGATTTTCAGCTCAAAAAACCGCTTGTGCCTGCTGATGACGGAACAAGGTTCGGTTATCCTGCTTTAATGACATGCTTATACGTCTACCACGCTCTATCGTTTACGGTGAAAGAAATCGTTGAGGAATATGAATAAAAAAACTGCCGAGAAGATGATATTCTCGGCAGTTTTTTGTTTTATTTTGATTCAGATGCTTGCAGTGAAGCACCAACGAAATCTCTAAATAATGGCTGAGGTCTTGTCGGTCTTGAGACGAATTCTGGGTGGAATTGAGAAGCAAGGAACCAAGGATGATCCTTGAGCTCGATAATTTCAACAAGACGTCCGTCTGGGCTTGTACCAGAGAAGACAAATCCTGCAGCTTCCATTTGCTGTCTGAATTCATTATTAAACTCATAGCGATGGCGGTGGCGTTCGTAGACCACTTCATCGTTGTATGCAGCAAATGCTTTGGAGTCTTCATTTAATTTACATGGATAAAGACCAAGACGAAGTGTTCCGCCAAGATCATCTACATCCTTCTGTTCTGGAAGAAGGTCAATAATTGGGAATGCTGTTTCAGGATCAATTTCCGCTGAATGAGCTCCTTCAAGGCCTAGTACGTTTCGTGCATATTCGATTGACGCAACTTGCATTCCTAAGCAAATTCCGAAGAATGGCACTTTGTTTTCACGGGCATATTGTGTAGCAATGATTTTCCCTTCCACTCCGCGGTCTCCGAAGCCTCCAGGAACGATGATGCCATCGACATCTTGCGCGAAATCAGCCATATTTTCTGCTGTCACTTCTTCTGCATTGATCCATTTGATTTGAACGTCTGCATCAAATGCATAACCAGCATGGCGAAGTGATTCAACGACAGAAATGTATGCATCTTGCAATTCAACATATTTTCCTACTAGACCAATTGTGACTTGTTTTGAGAGGTTTTGCACTTTATCGACTAGCGCTGTCCACTCTGTCATGTCTGCATCTTGGCAATCAAGTTTCATATGTTCACATACAAGCTTGTCCAGTCCTTGTTTTTGTAAATCAAGCGGAATAGAGTACAGCGTGTCTGCATCCTGACATTCGATAACAGCTTTTGTATCAATATCACAGAATAACGCAATTTTGTCCTTCATGTCCTGGGTCATTGGCATTTCAGTTCTGACCACAATAACGTTTGGCTGAATACCAAGGCTGCGAAGTTCTTTTACACTATGCTGTGTCGGTTTTGTTTTCAGTTCACCTGCTGCCCGGATGTAAGGAACAAGGGTACAATGAATGTACATGACGTTTTCACGGCCAATGTCACTCTTCATTTGACGAATCGCTTCTAGGAAAGGAAGGGATTCGATGTCTCCTACTGTTCCGCCGATTTCTGTGATGACCACATCTGCACCTGTTTCTTTTCCGGCACGGTACACGCGGTCTTTAATTTCATTTGTAATATGGGGAATAACCTGTACAGTTCCGCCTAAATAGTCGCCGCGGCGCTCTTTCTTCAGAACCGTAGAGTAGATTTTACCTGTTGTGACGTTGCTGTACTTATTTAAGTTAATATCAATGAAGCGCTCATAGTGACCTAAATCAAGGTCTGTTTCAGCACCGTCATCTGTGACGAAAACCTCACCGTGCTGATATGGACTCATCGTCCCTGGGTCTACGTTGATATATGGATCGAATTTTTGAATGGTGACATCCATCCCTCTATTTTTCAGAAGGCGGCCTAACGAGGCAGCCGTGATCCCTTTTCCAAGTGAGGAAACAACTCCTCCTGTTACAAAAATATACTTTGTCATTTCGTATGCTCCTCTCTTTTTTACCCTTGCATGACTAGCCATGCACAGCTTCATCCTTTTTAGAGTGTATCCCTAAATCTCTTGAAAAATAAGAAAGCTCCCTTTCAAATAAATGAAAGGGAGCGTAAATGAACGTATCTTTACGTACTCTTTTTAGAGAGCCCAAAATACATACTACATAGTTCGCCCTCGAAAGTCAAGACGGTTTTGTCCTGTTTTGAGGACCGGTTTATGAGGGTTATTTCTCTTCCTCATTATCGTCTAAATCGTCTTCGGCAATTTCTGTTAAGCCGTCATCATCTTCGTCATCATCTTCGTCGAAGTCTTCTATATCTTCCTCGATTTCCTCATCATCGTCTAGGTCGAGATCATCGTCGTCTTCAACAAGATCAAGGTCTTCTTCAAGCTCTTCGATTTCCTCTTCCTCTTCAATTTCATCGAAGTCTTCTTCAACGACAGCTGCTTTTGTTTTTTTCTTTTTCGCTTTTGTTTTCACAGCTGGCTGAACTTCTTCTTCGATTTGATCAACTGGATACCAACTGCGAAGTCCCCATCTCTGATCACCTAACGAAATAAAGCGGCCATCTATATTTAAGTCTGTATAAAATTGAGCAAGGCGATCATCAAGATCAGATTTTTGTATTCCTTGTAAACGGACCATTTCATCTATTAACTCGGAAAACGTAATTGGTGTTTTGCTGTCTCTGAAAATTTCATAAGCAAGTTCAACTAAAGACATGTGCTTGAGCTGCTCCTGTGAGTATTCTTTCAAACTCAAGGTCAGACACTCCCTTTCTATTACATGTATGTATCCATTTATCAGTGAAATAATAAGTGTTTATCCCTTATTTTTACGACAAACCATACCTCTCATTATAAACAAATTAGGGGAGTTTATGCCACCTTTAATCATGTTAATTTTTGATTTTTTCTCAAGGGGAGCAACTAATGGTTCATCATTTAGGTGAAATAGGTCTAGCTTTTGTGTCCGGCATGCATTTTGTAAACCGTTTTATTTATTCCAAACGGAAAAATGGGAACAATCAGAGGCAGCAATGGTGAATGAATAAATTTTGGCTATCATTCGAACGAAGTGATTGTCCATTTTTTATAAAGCGTATAAAAAGGTACACGTCAACGGGTTCGGTTTACGTGTACCTATAATGAAATAAATTGTATAACTCCTTTTTTCTCGAGTAACCTTGAATTCATTTTTATGTGAATACCGTTACTTCTTTTCGCAAGAGTTCATGCTCTATTATTATTCATTACAGTACAGCGACTATTTCTTTTCCTAAGGAAATGATAGCATCTATAATAAATGGTGCTGCAAAGAGAATCGATGCTTTCCAGTTCGCTTTTTTGTATTGAAAAAAGAACAAGATCAACACTGCTCCTATGAGTGCCGTGAAAAGATACAGCCATAAACTTTGTATTTGCAAGATCCCCATACATATGACATTAATAAACATAATGACAATCTTAGGAATTAGAGCATAAAACAAATGACCCTTAACCTCTGGAGCAAAGATGATTAATAGGAATTTTGCGATAAGATACTGAACTAATAGGCTGATGGTGGTTAGAATTGTTGTAATGACAACAATTAGATTCAGCATCGTTTCATAGGACATATCCTCTAACAAAGCTCTTAAATCATCTAGTTGCGAAATGTAGCCATTCAACTCAATAGCAAAAGTAACAAAATAATAATTGGCCATAATAAAAATGACCAATGATATCAATGATGTTATTCTTGGACGTTGTTCCATAATAGCCTCCCATCCCCTATACTCACAATGCTTGAATGATCGTTTAAGCGTTTATTCACCATGCTATGGGATACATATATGATGGTTGAAATTTTTTTAATAGAGAGATTCACTAGCCTCTCAGATAGCATCTCTATACTCTCTGAATCTAGAGATGACATGGTTTCATCAATTAGTATGGTTTCCCAATCCTTTACGAATAATAAAGATAATCCTACCTTCGCTTTCATACCCGTAGATGCTCTGCTATACGAACCATCTAGGTTACCATCGAAAAATTCATTCACTTTCCCCATTTGTTCTTCAGTCGGCACAATTTTAAACGTATTCCACAGAATCTCTAGATTTTCTCTAATTGTAAATGGGTGAATACCAATAGGATCCACATTTAAATAAAGAGTCGATTCTTTGTTTGCCTCTATATCTCCAGAGTATCTCTTATCTAAACCAGCTATCATTTTAAGGAGAGTGCTTTTACCTGCACCATTTCTCCCCACTAAATGAAAGAGACCTGTTGGAATTGAAAAATTCACTTTATCTAGTATGGTATTGTTTTTGAACTTCTTCGTACATTCTACAAATTCTAATCCCACTTGAATCCCCTTCTCTGTCTTATAGAGTCTTCAATAAAACCATCTATGATTGATCATGATAGAAAATAATAAAGAATCATACCCTTCAATAAAAGCAGCGATTATTAGGATGACTAACGATAATAGATAATAAGGAATCATTTTTTTCATGACACCTAAAGCGGCTTTAATTGATTTCGTATAAATTAGTGTAAAAAGCACATACTGGCTTATTCCTTGATAAAACAACATATTTGGAAATTCTAATAGCCCATGAGGAATTAGTTTACCTAAAGCTTCTTGTTCTCCTAGCGTTCTAAAACCCATCGTAATGACGAAGGACGAACCTCCAAAATCCATTATTTGAAATAAAGGCGACAACAAGAACCCTAGTAAATACATTGCAAAGTTCGTTAAGTTATGTGTTAGGACTACAGACATAAATTCCTGGCCCGATGTTGGTGGTGCTGCTTCAAATAAATCTTTGTTGACGATATTCCCTAGATAAATCCCTGTACCTATCAGCAATATACAGTAGATAGCGTAATACCACAGAAAATATTTCAATCTTTTATGTATCATTTTCCTCCTCTTTTCATGAAGTAATCGTGAAAATTGTAATGCATATGAGTAATAAAATTGGCAAGGACAGCTTCAGTAACTTATGTTCATAATCGTTGATTAATAGTTCTGTTTTTCTGAAATATACGACCCCAATAAAGATGATTAAAGGCAGCGATAACGTATTTTTAAGAATAATTGAGATATCGGACGTGTTTATCATTACTCCGACTATTCCACACACACTGACAAAAATCAGTACGAGACATAGTAAATAAATCGTACTGGATTTAAACCTCTCGTATGGACTCACAATCAAAGAGGCTTGCAACGTCTCGATTCTTGCCCTATCAAGCACAATCTCTTCCTTCTTCGACCCTATTAAGATTTCTAAGATCGTAATAAAGTTGATATAGACTAAAATGAGCGCAGGCAGATTTTCTATTTTCGTTAAAAAGGATTGGGCGAAATAAGTAAGTACTGATACTAAGACGCCTATTAAAATGATTAATATTTTATTACTAGTGATATAAGATAAAAATAAATACAGAATATTTCCAGACCTATATTGCTTATTCGCACTTTTTAGGAAGGAAAGTCCAGTTGTCAAAGGTATCCTATGAGAATTACTTATGTAAATGTAAATAAGAAGAAACTGTACTATTTGCAGTATCATCACTGCTTCAAAAACAGACGTTATGATATACCAAAATTGCAACAAAAGGAGTATTCTGTTGATGATATTGAATAGACCTGACAATAATTGAGATGCAAAAGAAAGCATCACGACAATAAATGCTAGTATCATAATGAAATATTGATTTTCTACTAACAAAAAGGTTAAAGCAATGAAACAAGCCAAAAGTAATTGAACTGAATATCCTTTTTTAATCGTAAAGAATAAATGTTTCAACAACAATTGTTTGGAGACAAAGACCACGCCTGGCTGCTGTCTTCTATACGGTAATACACAACGATTAATATTGGCTGTAGCTACAATGTATATTGAAATAAAAACAAAGCTGTTTAGGTACGTGCCGGGAATCTCACCCCGATAGAAAATCAACGCTACCATTACAATGAAAGAAAAAAGAATCATCCCAATATAATTGAGGTACCCCATTATACTTTGATCATATATTTTAAATAGTTTATTAGTTTTATGCATAAGTCATTTTAAAAAGCAGCTGCTTTGGCTTTTCCTTGTTTTTTAATTACAAACAAAATAGCAGCAACTCCAGTACTAACACCTAGATTGGCTACTGCCAAAGAACCATTTCCAACGATTAAAGATGCCATTGTAATTGCAAATAACAATAGTGAGAATAATCCAAGATTTTTTGCTTTCAACATAAAATTTCCTCCTAATTAATGTTTTATTACAAGCCGCATGGGCATAAAACGTTAAATTAGTTTTTAAGACACTGTCTATAGAAAGTTGTTTCATCTGATATCAATACACTTTTGGAAAAAAAATCATCTCAATAAAGATTGAGATGATTTTTTTTTTAGATTAAAAAGCAGCAGCTTTCGCTTTTCCTTCTTTTTTAAGAATAGCCAAGATAGCAGCAGCTACACCTGAACTAATTGTGCCTACGCCAGTGAAAACACCAACAATTGTAATGACAGTCGCTACTGAGGACCAAGTATCTAAGAAATTCACTACTGTTGCCGCAGTTGCAGTACTAACACCCAGATTTGCTGCAATCAAAGAACCATTACCAATCACTAAAGCTACTAATGTTACCGCAAGAAGTGACAGCGATAATAAAGCATAAAACTTAGAATCTGTTGCTTTCGTCATAATATGACCTCCTTCGATTATTTACTACTTCTTTAGTCTAGCAAGAAGTAAATGACATTTCAATATTTTTTTGGAAAATTTGTAATATTTATTTAATTAACGGTATTTGTAATCAGTTTTTATCAGGATTTACGTTCATTTTCCATTTTTACAGGGAACTTATGTAATAGCATAAAATGCTCTGATTCATTTAAATCTAGTCAGAATTTCTGATAAACACTATCAAAAATCAATTCGTTTCAAATCTTCAGTGCCTTCTCTTAGAGACAGGCAAGCTTTTATGATGAATTTTTTAAGAGATGCTCGTTTCCTGCTTGTAGTACTTCAATTATTACTGAGGTATTCATCAACAATCGGATATCATCTCGTTAAAAACAGAGCCCTAGATCAAAAATTCTCTGAATGATCATGTTATGGATGTGAAAAAAGAGTGGATTTTATTTTGAATTCAAGAGAAATGATGGATGGAATGGGAAGTACAGTTATACACATTGACCCTAAGGAGAGAAGAACCGTATCCTATATTAGAAAGCGATTCATTTTTGGAAATATATCAGGTATCTTGATACATTTCAGTTCCTATTATAGCTTTTGAAAAATTGTAACATTTAGAAAATGTGATAAACATACTATTCTCTAAAACACAACATAAGTCCCTGCAAATCGGAGTCGAAAAAGGGGGAAATGGATTAAATTACCTAGTTAAATTGAATCAATTTCCTCAAATCCAAAAAAATCGAGACACTCATATTGAGTTGTCTCGACTTCGATTTGATATCAAAATAGATACCCATTATTCAAATCTTTGAACGTATGATGAAAAATAATGGCTGCTTTTTGCATGAATCGTCTGTATAGTCATTTCTTTATTTTCTTTAGATCCAGATATTTATGTAGGCAGAATCATAACCATCACGTTAGAAATGAAGATGAGCCCTGACATTTCTGCAAAGTTTAAACACATTGGTGAATGAGATGAACTTGTTATATAGTTCTCAAGCATTGAAATATGCTCTCATAACGATACACTTTTACAGTTTATTTTAAAGCTAGAGATTCTGAAGTAATGAGATGACTACTGCTAACGTCAATATGATGCCTGCAAGCATTAAAACAATTAATTTTCTACGGCTATTTTCTTTTTCGTTGTGATCTTTCTTTGAAGACTTCGAAAGTTCTGCGGAAACCATGATCCATATCACCAAAGTTACAATCGCTAAGATAGTAGTAGTTGTGGTCATAATAACCTCCCATATTTTTATTTTCTTAATTTTAACATAATGCTAATATAATATGGATCGATACTGGAAATCATCTTAAATTCAGGAAAACCTGACTATTACCTTGTATGTGGGTTATCGCTATATCATTCTTGAGGTCTAATTCTTTAGTAGGTATATTGCCAATTCACATGTACCAATACTCACTACTTCACCAGTTACAAATCGCTCATACGTTAAAACGGTTTCCTGTTGCCGACACTATCCTTTTACAATCCTAAAATAAAAAAAACTTTGGATGATGCTAATGATTAATGCTTCAAGAACCACACCAAAACAGACCACCTCACATCAGGTGGTCTTTGCTTTGTTTCTACATATCTATCAGTTTGCGCGAGATGACTAGGCGCTGGATTTCCTGTGTGCCTTCATAAATTTGGGTGATTTTCGCATCACGCATGTATCGTTCGACTGGGTAATCCTTTGTATACCCGTAGCCGCCGAAGATTTGGACGGCTTCTGTTGTTACTTTCATGGCTGTATCTCCAGCAAAGAGCTTGGACATAGCTGATTCCTTTCCATACGGGAGCCCTTTCGTTTCGAGCCATGCTGCCTGATAAGTGAGCAGCCTGGATGCTTCAATTGCGGTTGCCATATCTGCGAGCTTAAAAGCAATTCCTTGCTGCTGAATGATTGGTTTGCCGAATTGCTTGCGCTCCTTCGCATAATCGACTGCCGCATCAAGAGCGCCTTGTGCAATCCCAACAGCCTGTGCAGCAATACCGTTTCTGCCGCCATCGAGGGTCATCATCGCTATTTTAAAACCTTCTCCTTCTTGTCCGAGCCGGTTCCTTTCATGTATCCGGCAATCTTCAAATCGAATTTCAGTCGTTGGCGATGAGCGAATACCCAGTTTGCTTTCCTTTTTGCCAACAAAGAATCCCGGTGTCTCTTTTTCTACAATAAAGGCGGTCGTATTTCGAGATGCAGCTTCTTGGTCTGTCACAGCAAACACAATATAATAATCCGCAATACCCCCATTTGTAATAAAGATTTTCGCACCGTTCAGGACGTATTCACTGCCAGCCTTTACTGCCGTTGTCTTCATTCCGCCGGCATCTGAACCCGAACTGCTCTCAGTGAGTGCATATGCCCCTACCTTTTGTCCTTCTGCAAGTGGCTTTAAATAGGTTTCCTTTTGTTCATCTGTTCCGAAGGTATAGATGGGCCACGAGGCGAGAGAGGTGTGGGCGGAGAGGGTGACGCCTGTAGAGGCGCACACTCTTGAAAGCTCCTCCACTGCGATGACGTAGGCTAAATAATCACTACCGATTCCGCCTACCTCTTCCGGCCAAGGAATGCCCGTTAAACCGAGCTCCGCCATTTGGCGAAAAATAGCTGGATCATACGTTTCTGTCTCGTCCCGCTCTGCTGCTGTTGGCTCTACTTCATTTTTCGCAAAATCTCTCACCATTTTTTGAATCATTTCATGTTCATCACTTAATTGAAACTGCATCATGAGCCACCTCGTTTCATATTAGCTGTTTACAAATGACCAGCCTTTGAATTTCACTAGTTCCTTCATAGATTTCACAAACTTTCGCATCACGAAAGTAACGTTCTGCTTGATAGCGATTCGTATAACCGTCCATGCCGAGTAAATGGATCGCTTCTGTACTGATCTCAACCGCCGTTTTTGACGCAAATAGCTTGGCCATGGATGCTTCCTTTGTCACCGGACGATTCGCCTCTTTATAACAAGCCGCTTGATAGACTAATAGCTTGGCAGCTTCAAGCTTCGCCGCCAAATCACCCAGCCGAATGGTCGTTTCTAGACCTGCCGGGTACTGCTTTAAATACGTCACTGCCTCCGTTAAAGCAGCTTCAGCTATACCGAGACTTTGAGCCGCGATACCGATTCTCCCCGCATTTAAACTAGACATGGCTATGTGAAAGCCCTCTCCTTCTGCACCGAGCAGCTGCTGTTTTGGAATCCGTACAGCATCAAAATGAAGCGTGACAGTTTTTGACCCGTGCAGTCCCATCTTTTTCTCATCTTTTCCGATCGTAAATCCTGGTGTACCTTTCTCAACAATGAATGCCGATATATTTTTTTTCGCAGAAGCAGGATCTGTCACGGCAAAGACAAGATACAGTTCTGCTTCCCCGCCGCTTGTGATAAACATTTTTGTACCATTTAACACATAATGGTCGTCTGCCCGCTTTGCCCTTAACTGAATACTGGAGGCATCTGAGCCTGCCTTCGGTTCAGTCAGGCAAAATGCTCCCAGTTTCTGGCCGGATGCAAGCAGCGGAACATAGGATTCTTTTTGCTCTTTCGTTCCAAAAGCCAAAATAGGCATCGTCACAACAGATGTATGAACGGACACAATGACACCGATGGTCGCACTCACTTTGGATAACTCATGGATAGTGATGATATACGTTGTAAAATCTGCTCCTAAGCCTTGATACGCAGCTGGTATTGGAATCCCCAGAAAGCCTTGTCGTCCCATTTCAGTTAAAAGTGCTCTTGGGAACTGACCTTGTTCCATGGCTTCCACTTCAGGGAATACACGCTGTCTAGCAAATTCTGCTGCCTGTTCTCTCCAGAGACGCTGTTGATCCGTAAGCAAAACATCCATCTTGACTCCCCCTATGAGTGGTCGTGGTATGTGTAAAAACCTCTCTTTGTCTTTTTGCCCAGCCAGCCTGCATTCACGTATTTTTTCAAAAGAGGACAAGGCCGATATTTGCTATCCCCAAGTCCCTCATGAAGGGTATTCATAATAAATAAACATGTATCTAGTCCGATGAAATCAGCGAGACGAAGCGGCCCCATTGGGTGATTCATTCCAAGCGTCATAACACCATCAATGCTTTCTGCATCTGCCACGCCTTCATAAAGGGTGTAAATGGCTTCATTGATCATTGGCATCAATATGCGGTTTGATACAAACCCTGGGAAGTCTTCCACTTCAATTGGGGTTTTGTTTAAATTCTTTGCTGTTTCACAAACGATTTGATACGTGTCGTCACTCGTTTGCAGCGCTCGAATGACCTCAACGAGTTTCATAACAGGGACAGGATTCATAAAGTGCATGCCAATCACTTGCTCCGGTCTCCCCGTAACTGCTGCTAATTCTGTGATTGACAAGGAAGATGTGTTTGTTGCAAATATCGTTTTTGCCTCTGCAAATTGATCAAGTGTTTCAAAGATTTGTTTTTTTACACTCATTTGTTCAGATGCAGCTTCAATCACTAAGTGAGCCTGCTGCACGTCCTTTAAATCTGTAGATACAGCAAGCCGCTGCGTAATATCTCGGACTGCCTGATGGGCTAGCTTTCCTTTTTCTGCCCGTTTCGTCAGTTGTTTGGTCATGGAGGAAATGGCCCGATGAATCTGCTTTTCAGATGCATCATGCAGCAGGACTGTGTAGCCAGACTGAGCAAAAACTTGGGCAATGCCTGATCCCATTTGACCAGCTCCAACGACCATGACGGTTTCTTCTGTACTCATGACGATGAACGCCTCCCTTTTAATCTACCTTTATCATGATGGCATCTCCTTGACCGCCTCCACTGCAAATCGCCGCAATGCCAATACCGCCGCCTCTTTGTTTCAATGCATGAATCAAGGTCAATATGATACGTGTTCCGCTTGCCCCAATGGGATGACCTAGCGCCACTGCCCCACCGTTGATATTCATTTTGCGCCGGTCCAGCCCGGTTATTTTTTCACATGCCAGCGCCACTGCTGAGAAGGCTTCATTGATTTCAAATAGATCGATATCCTCTAGACGCTTACCTGTTTTCTGTAAAATTTTCTCGATAGCAAAGGCTGGTGTTTTCGGAAAATTCTTTGCCTCTACAGCTACCTGCGTATGACCAAGCACGACTGCCAATGGCTTGACGTCATGCTGCTCCGCATATGTGTCTTTCATTAAAAGAAGCGCACTTGCTCCATCATTGACACCTGGTGCATTCCCAGCGGTAATGGTACCCGTTTGATCAAACACAGGCATGAGTTTTGACAGCCGTTCATATGACGTATCACGCCGCGGAGATTCATCTTCTGTGATCAGCCGCTCTCCCGTTTTCGTCTTGACGGGGACGTGGGTGATTTCATGCTGGAAAAAGCCGTTTTTCTGCGCTTCGATCGCCCGTTCATGACTTCTTAATGCCCAAAGGTCTTGCTCTTCCCGCGTGATACCGAGCTCCTTCGCAGCCATGCTCCCATACTCACCCATATGAACGCCTGTAAATGAACAGGTTAATCCATCTAAAATCATCGCATCTTGTACCGCACCATCTCCCATTTTGTAGCCCCATCGCGCTTTTTTTAACAAATAAGGGGCGTGTGACATGGATTCCATACCGCCCGCTACGATGACCTCAGCATCTCCAGCTCGGATGATTTGATCTGCTGTGCTCACACTGCGCATTCCTGATGCACAGACTTTATTGATGGTTTGCGTCGGAACGGACCACGGAAGATCAGCATGTCTTGCTGCTTGTCTTGAAGGAACCTGACCTTGTCCTCCCTGCAAAACACTTCCCATGATGACCTCATCCACATGATGTGAACCCGGCACTCTTTCAAGCGCAGCCTTGATTGCCACTCCGCCTAGTTCTGCGGCAGTCAGCCCACTGAAAGCACCGCCTAGTTTTCCAAATGGTGTTCTTGCTCCAGATACAATGACCGTCTTACTCATGTATGTCCCCTCCTGTTTGTTACCGCTTACATATTATCTAATCAACTGATGTACAGCGCCATGTATAAGCCGATGAACATTCTATTCATCGGCCTGTTTTGTTTACGAAACCTGCTTTCCAGCCTCGCCAAACACTGATTTTTCAAGAAGCTCTGCGACATCAAATGTACCTACCTGCTCCTCTACTTCCTTCGCCTTCGTCCCATCTCCCAGCATCGTTAAGCAATAAGGACATCCTGAGCTGATGATGGACGGCTGCACCTGTAACGCCTGCTCCGTTCGGGCAGTGTTAATTCTGGTACCTGTCTCTTCTTCCATCCACATTAAGCCCCCGCCTGCACCGCAGCACATGCCAGTTTCACGATGACGTTCCATTTCTTTCAGCATCACACCAGGGATGGCTTTTAAAATGTCTCTCGGCGGATCATATACTTCGTTATATCTGCCTAGGTAGCAAGAGTCGTGGAAGGTGATGATCTCGTTCACTTCATGTACAGGCGTTAGTTTCCCTTCTTTCACTAGCTCTGCCAGTAATTCTGTATGATGATACACTTCTGCCTCAAGTCCGAAGTCTGGATACTCATTTTTAAACAAATTGTAGGCGTGCGGATCAATCGTGACGATCTTTGTGACATCGTTTTTCTGGAATTCTTCAATGTTTTTTGCAGCAAGCTCTTGGAATAAAAATTCGTTTCCAAGCCTTCTTGGTGTATCACCAGAGTTTTTCTCCTTATTGCCTAGGATGGCAAAGGAGACTCCTGCTTCGTTGAGAAGCTTTGCAAAGGCAAGCGCAATTTTTTGACTTCGATTGTCATATGCCCCCATTGAACCAACCCAGAATAAATATTCGAAGGTTTGGTCTGCTTTTTTCAGCTCTTTTACTGTCGGCACGTGCACATCTTCTCTCAGTTCACGCCAATTTTCTCTTTCTTTCCGGTTCAATCCCCACGGGTTCCCTTGGCGCTCTATACTTGTCATGGCACGCTGTGCATCTGCATCCATTTTCCCTTCAGTCAGTACAAGATATCTGCGCATATCAATAATTTTGTCGACGTGTTCATTCATGACAGGGCATTGGTCTTCACAGTTTCGGCACGTCGTACATGCCCAAATTTCTTCCTCTGTAATGACTTCACCAATAAGAGAAGGATGATACATCGAGCTGGCAGCTGATTCCTCTGCACCTGCTCCTCTCGCCTGAAGCGCCAGCTGATTTCCTGTTGTTTGCCTGAAGGCAAGCTGCGGAACCCAAGGCGTCTTCGATGTAATGGCGGCCCCTTTATTGGTTAAATGATCTCTTAGCCTTAAAATCAAATCCATAGGAGACAGCATTTTCCCTGTACCTGTGGCTGGGCACATATTTGTGCAGCGCCCGCATTCCACACAAGCGTAAAGGTCGATCAGCTGTGACTGACGAAAGTCTTCAATTTTCCCCACACCGAAGATCTCTTGTGTCTCATCTTCAAAATCAATTTTTTGCAGCTTGCCTGGCGGGTCTAATCTGCTGGCAAATACGTTCACTGGTCCTGCAATGAGGTGAGCATGCTTTGACTGCGGGACATACACTAAGAATGTCAGCAAAATCAGAAGATGCACCCACCATGCGACATAAAAAACGACTGTTGCCGCAAGAGGTGAAATACCGCCCAGCAAGAAAGCAATACTGGATGCGATTGGTTCAGTTGGTGATAAAGAGTGTCCATGCCAGATGATATTCATCCCGTTCCCAAGTAAAACGGTCAGCATCAAGCCGCCAATAAATAAAAGCACTAGACCTGATTTAAAGCCACGCTTTAAACGGACAAGCTTCTCCACATACCTTCTATGGAACGCCCAAACAACGGCTACTAAAATGAGAAGTGTGACCACCTCTTGGAAAAAGGTAAAGACACCATAAAGCGGACCTAAAGGGAGTCCGCTATCTGGAACGAGTCCCTTCATAATAAAATCAAGGGCTCCGAACTGTACAAGGATAAATCCGTAGAAAAACAGCACATGAATGATGCCGCTCTTCTTGTCCTTTAACAGCTTCTTTTGGCCAAATACATTGACCCAAACACGCTCTAAGCGTTTTTTCATGTCTTGTTGAAACTCTTCTTTTTTACCAAGACGAATATAAGCTGTTCGTGTTCGAATGAGATAAATAAACAAATACACAGCGTAAGCGGTCACCGCCGCAAATACAATCATGTTCATGATTAAAAGGCTATTCATCTTGCTCCCCCTTTCATTCCCCAAAACCCACTTTGTTCCGTTTCCATGTTGTACCTCTATCATAAATAATGAATGAGTGTTCAGTCAATATTTTTTACACGTTTGGGTACACTATTGAAATATGCAAAAAAGGAGGAAGCTTCATGATCGCATTGATCATCCTACTCGTACTCATTGTCATCGTTTGTCTCATATTGTTAGACCTTTATATGGGAAAGAAATATTTTTCTACCCGCGCTTTTGAACGATCTTTTGATCAAACAAGCGGTGATGCCGTCTTTTATCATGATGGCGAACCACTTTTTGATCAGCTGCTTACCGATATTCAGCACGCCTCTTCTTCTATTCATATGATGTTCTTTATTGTAAAGAACGACAAGATTGGTCAAAGGGTTTTACAAGCTTTGAAAACAAAAGCGGAACAAGGGGTTTCAGTCTTTTTACTGACCGATCGATTAGGATCCTATTCGTTTGATCAAAAGTCCATTGATATGCTGGAGAAAAGCGGCATCCAATTTTACTTTTTAAATAAGCCTCGTTTCCCTTTTTTGATTTATCGGCTAAACATGAGAAATCATCGTAAAATCACAGTGATTGATGGAAAGATTGGCTATATTGGCGGGTTTAATGTCGGTGATGAATATGTTGGGAAAAAGGGGCGGTTTGGCATTTGGAAGGATTATCATTTGCGCATGACGGGGCAAGTTGTCGCAGATCTTCAGCATGTGTTTTTGAATGATTTATACCGGACATCTGGCATTCATCAGCTGCAATATGAGGTTTTTCCTGCTTTGGAACCGGGAACACTACAATGCACAACACGTGCGACTGCTGGTTTTTCTTTAGAAGCTTTGTTCCTCAAAGATATTCAGCAGGCGAGGAAACAGATCATCATCTGTACACCTTACTTTATTCCATCTGCTCCTCTTCTGAGTGCACTGCTTGATGCACGAAATCGAGGCGTCACGGTTGAAATCATCATCCCAATGAAAGCAGATCATCCACTTGTCAAAGAGGCTGGATTTCATTATTTGAAGGACCTCATTGCCTCTGGCTGCCTTGTTTATCGTTTTTATAAAGGATTTTATCATGCAAAAGCCATTCTAATTGACCAGAGACGCTGTATGATCAGTACGGCAAATTTTGATAAACGCAGTTTGTTTCTAAACGAGGAAGTTGATGTCGCCATTGACGATGTCGACTTTACTGCACACGTAGAGGAAAAAATCCGCGAGCACATAGAAGTGTCTGAGCTTATGACAGAAGAGAAATTGGCACAGCGTCCTCTTTTGTCTCGTCCGCTGGAATGGGCTGCCGCCATGTTTTCTTATTTTTTATAAAGGAGATGACCTATGCGTTATCGATTTGGTTATGTATCCAATGCCGTCACCTTGTGGGAGGCTTCTCCTGCCAAGTCGCTGACCTTTGCAAGATACAGCAAGCTCTCAAAGGAAGAAGGAAAAGAGGCGTTATTACGAACAACAAAGGCCAATCTCGTGAATACATTAAGAACGCTTTATTTCGCCATTGCTCATGATATCCCGCTTTACCGTTTTTCGAGTTCGGTCGTCCCGCTTGCGACCCACCCCGAGGTACGCTGGGACTTTGTGACACCTTTTCAAAAGGAGTTTCTTGAAATTGGCGAGTTGGTAAAACGGCATGGGCTTCGTGTGAGCTTTCACCCAAATCAGTTCACCTTGTTTACTAGCCCTAAGCCTTCAATCACAGAAAATGCCGTGATCGATATGACGTACCATTATCAAATGCTTGAGGCGATGAAGCTCGAAAAGGAAGGCTATATGAACATTCATGTGGGCGGCGCATATGGTGATAAAGAATCAGCACTTCACCGTTTTGATGAAAATATCAAACAGCTTCCGGCGCATATCAAGGCGAGGATGACGCTTGAGAATGATGACAAAACGTATACGTCGTTAGAAACGCTTGGTGTATGTGAAAAGCACGGTATTCCCTTTGTTTTTGATTACCATCATCACGTAGCCAATAAAGATGACGATGCCGCGCTTGAAGACATCCTGCCAAGAATGTTCGACACTTGGACGAGCGCTGGCATTCCACCTAAAATTCATTTATCCTCACCGAAATCAGAAAAAGCCATACGCAGTCATGCAGATGGTGTAGATATGTCCTTTGTCTTACCGCTTTTTCATGCATTAAAACCGTATGGGCGTAATGTAGATTTTATGATTGAGGCGAAGTTAAAGGATCAGGCCCTGCTCAAACTCGTCGAAGAACTGTCTGCGATAAGAGGCAACAAGCGAACAGGCGGAGGAACCATTGAGTGGAAATCATAGAGAAAGGTTTATCTCTGTGCAAACAGGGGTAACAAAGCTATTGTGAGAAAGTAATCAACAGGAGGATATGAAGATGTCTCAGATCTATTCAATCCAAATCGCTGCGAAAGCATTGAATTTACATAAGCTTATTTCTCTTTATGATAAATGCCACCAGGCTCAACATCGTCTATATGTGTATTCTAAAAAAACAATGTGTAACATCAAGAACATCGTAGAGCTTGAAACCTTCAGGCTCACTCATTTAGAATCTGACTACTTAATTGTCGTAGAGGGAAAAAAAGCACAAGACCTCTTGCAGCCATTTGAAAAAGAGAAGGTTTCTTAAAAAAGAGCAGCTGCTGGCTGCTCTTTTTGTTAGATCCACTCTTTCGTCAACCACACTTGTTTTGAAGCTGCATCCATTTTCACTTGTGCACCGATCGGCATCGTGAGCATCGGATGTGTATGGGCACAGTCAAAATCTGCGATAAGCGGTCTCTTTGTCTCTCCAAGCACTTCAAGTAAAATCTCGTAAGGTTCTTTGCCCGTTCCCTCATCATCAAACAGCTCATGTTTCCCCAATAGAATTCCTGATACCCGCTCAAACACTCCATTTACTTTCAATAAAGAGAAGTTTTTTTCTACAACTGAAGCGGTTTTCATGCAATCTTCAATGAGGAGAATATCTCCTGTTTGGATTGCAGGCATGAATTCACTGCCCCATATGCCGTACATTGCATTCAGGTTCCCGCCAATTAACCTGCCTTCTGCCTGTCCTTCTATGACGCACAGCCAATCATTCGGACGCTGCTTTTTATCACGCGTCTTTTCTTCCCAATTGATTCGTTCATCCGTCCAAAAAGGTGGTTTTTTGATCTGATAAGGAATGGGTTGAGGCTGCATCAGGATGTCTTCGAACGACTGATATGTATAAGCAACGAACGGTTCAAACTCGCCAAAGGATGGGACAAGCGCCGGTCCGTAGAATACAGGCAGTCCTGTTTTTTCGTAAGCGGCTAAAAGAATTGCTGTTGCATCTGAATAACCGATCATGATTTTCGGATGTTGATTCAGCAGCTTAAAATCGAGATAAGGCAGCAAACTATTTGAATTTGTCCCGCCAATCATTGACATGACGCACGCCAAGTCTTCTCGTGCCATTAGCTCATTCAACTCATTGGCTCGTTCTTGAATTGTACCTGAACGGTAGTGATCCTCTTTCCCTGTTAATGATCCTGGTACCACAATGAATCCTTTTTGCTCAAGCCACTTCTTTGCCCGCTCATACCTAAGTGGCGAGGTCACTGATGCAGGACTTGAAGGTGAAAAAATACCGATTTTATCGCCCTTTTGTAATCGCCGAAGCCCCTTCATTCCATCAGATCCTTCCTACACGAGTTTTTTCTATCCTAACAAAAAAAGCCCTTGATCAAAAGGGCTTTCTCTTTAATGACCAAACTGCGCTTCGTGCAGTCTGCTGTATACGCCGCCCATGTGAATTAAATCTTGGTGGCGGCCTTGTTCTTCAATGCCTTCCTCTGTCACGACAATGATACGGTCGGCGTGTTTAATTGTTGCAAGACGGTGGGCGATGACGAGTGTTGTCCTGCCGACTGCCAGTTCACTCAGCGCATCCTGTATGGCTTTTTCTGTTTCTGTATCCAGTGCTGATGTGGCTTCATCTAGGATGAGTATAGAAGGGTTTTTCAGGAACATTCGTGCAATTGACAAGCGCTGCTTTTGACCGCCTGACAGTTTGACGCCGCGCTCACCTATCACCGTATTCAATCCTTCTGGGAAACGCTGGACAAGTTCCTCTAAATGCGCACGCCTGACAGCCTCCCAAACCTCTGCATCGCTGGCTTCTAGGTTGCCGTACGCAATGTTTTCACGAATGGTGCCTGAGAATAAAAAGACATCCTGCTGCACAATACCGATCTGCTGTCTTAAAGAAGACAATGTCATAGACTTTGTGCTTACACCGTCTATCGTGATCTCCCCTTCATCCACATCATAAAAACGAGGCAGCAGACTGCAAATCGTCGATTTCCCCGCTCCTGAAGGCCCGACAAACGCAACCGTTTCTCCTTGTTTGATCTTCAAATCGATATTCTTTAACACATGACTGTGTTCATCGTAGCCAAATGTTACGTTTCGATATTCAATCTCACCTTTCAATCCGTAAACATCACGTGCTTCCTCTGTATCCTTCACATCCGGCTCTGTTTCTAGCAAATCCACATAGCTTTTAAAGCCTGCAATGCCTTTTGGATACATTTCAATGACCGTGTTGATTTTATCAATTGGTCTAAATAAAACATTCGTAATCAGAACAAATGCGATAAAGCCACCTGCCGTTAATTGGCCTTGCAGGACAAACCATGTACCTGCGAGAAGAACAAACAGTGTCACAAGACGTGTCAGAATATAGCTGATCGATCCATTGACCGACATAATTTTATAGGAAAGAAGCTTCGCTTTCCGAAAACGGTTGTTGTTTTCAGCAAAACGCTTTTTCTCAAAATGTTCATTGGCAAAGGCTTGAACAAGACGTATGCCGCCGATATTGTTTTCAACCCTTGCATGAAAATCTCCAATGTCATTGTTGAGCTGTGTAATCGCCTTCGTCATCTTCTTATTAAAATGGAGGGCGAGCCAAATGATGACAGGCATGATGAGGAAGGTTAAAATAGCCAGCTGCCAGTTAATCATCAGCATGACTGCAAAAGCACCAAGAATCGTCATAATCGCTATAAACAAATCTTCAGGACCATGATGCGCCACCTCTCCAATGTACATGAGGTCGTTTGTCATCCGTGACATGAGCTTACCCGTTTTGTTGTTGTCAAAAAACTTAAAGGATAGGCGCTGAAAGTGATCAAACAGCTTTTTCCTCATATCTGTTTCAATATTGATGCCAAGCATGTGCCCCCAATATGACACAATAAATTGCATCACCGAGCTGAGGGCATAAATGACAAACAGCGCAAGTGCTGTCCAGACAATGACCGTCCAGTTCCCTGTTGGCAACAAAGTATCAATGAAGTAGTTCACGATAAGCGGAAATCCCAGTTCCATCAATCCAACGGCAACAGCACAAAAGAAATCTAAAAAGAACAGACCTCGATAAGGCCTGTAATAGGCGAAAAAGCGTTTTAGCATATGTAAAAGAACCTCATTTCCTCTATAATTGATAATCATTTTCAATTATAGAGGAATCCTCTTCAAAATACTAGATGAGGAAATGATTTCTTCGACTGGAAAGCCTCATAGCACGCCAGAAAATAACCGAGCAAATGATTCCTTTAAGCGCTCTTTTAAGCCTCTTTTATAAAAATGAACAGGCCCCATTTGCTCACATTCTTTCATATCCTCTTCATAATGGGTCATCAGCTGCTCAATGGGCTTTTTCGCGGCCGTAAAGACATTGACCTCAAAATTGAGCTGAAAACTTCTCATATCCACATTTGCGGTACCGACAGAGGCAAGTTCTCCATCTGCGATCATCACTTTTTGATGCATGAAGCCTTTTTGATAGTGATACACTTTGATGCCCTCTTTTAGGAGTTCAGAAAAATACGATCGTGTGGCGTATTGTGTGAGAAAGCCATCATTGATCTCCGGAACCATCACCCGGACATCCACCCCTCTTGTCGCAGCAATTTTCAATGCCGTACGAATGGATTCATTTGGGACAAAATAAGGTGTCGCAATCCAGACAAATTGTTTCGCATTTGAGATGAGTGCATCATATAAATCACTCATACTTTCTTTCATATCAGGTCCAGTTGGTACAACCTGAATGACATCCTCTCCCGTCACAGGATGCGGCGTATGATATTTCGGATCATCAATTAATACTTCATCTGATACATACTCCCAGTCAAGCATAAAAACAGAGTGAAGGGTTTGGACAGCCTCACCCTTTAACATCGTATGCGTATCACGCCAAAAACCGATATTTTCATCACGTCCGACATATTCTTTTCCGACATTTAACCCTCCGACAAATCCAGTTTGCCCATCAATGATCACAATTTTTCGGTGATTACGGAAATTGAATTTTTGATTAAAGAAACCATATTTTAAAGGCAGAAAAGGAGCAACCTTGACACCCGCCTGCTTCAAGCGTTTAATATCTTTCCGAGAAAAGCGAATGCTGCCAGCCGCATCATAGATGAAGCGAACCTCTACCCCTTCTTTCACTTTTTCTATCAGAATCTCCATCATCCGGTGCCCGAGAAAATCTGATTTGAACATGTAGTATTCTATATGGATGAACGATTTTGCCTTTTTTAATTCTTCAAAAATACGAGGAAACGTCTCCTCCCCATTTTTTAAAATGTCCATGTCACTATTTGTGTTCACATGCATGCCTGTTGCTTTTTCTGTGTAATGAAAAAAAGTCCGCTGATTTTCGGTTAGACTTGATTCATCCGGCTTGCTCTCAAGCTCTGATATTCTGCGTAGTTTTTCACGGTTGTACATTCTCTTTGATTTGAATAAATGACCTTTCACATAGAGCTGTCCCGAGAACAAATAAAACATATAGCCAATGATCGGGAAAAAGATCAGCACATACATCCATAAAAGTGTGTGCTGTGATGTACGGTTCTCTAGCATGAGTGAGATGATACTAAATAAAATAATGGCGATATAAACTGCTGCGTACAGCTGAACACTCCACGCTGGCACCGGCCACCAATACACCACATATGCCCCGAATATCATAAAATATAAAAATAAAAATTCCAGTCTCCTCTTTTTCACATTCTCCGCCCTCATTCGTTTCTGTCTTTTCTCTTCCATACCCTTTGCACAGCTTGTATGAAACGCACGACCTATGCCTCATCTTCTAGCTTTTACAGACTTGGACCATTTGATCCGATATAATGGATAAATATGTGATGGAAAGGAAGATTTGTTTATGCATACACCCTCTAATTTAAAAAAAGGCAGCCATCTTCGTGTCATTGCTCCAAGCCGAAGTGCCAGCATTTTATCAGAAGAAGGAATCGCTCAAGCAAAAAAGCGTTTAGAGATGTTAGGTTTCACTGTTTCCTTTGGACAGCACGCATTTGAATGTGATCTTCATTCCTCTTCATCTATTGAACACCGCTTGTCTGATTTGCATAAGGCGTTCACAGATGAAGAAGTCGACGGTATTTTGACTGCCATTGGAGGCTTCAATTGCAATGAACTTTTGCCTTACATTGATTACGACTTGATTCGTCAGCATCCTAAAGTTCTTTGCGGCTACAGTGATATTACCGCACTCGCAAGTGCTATTACTGCCAAATGTGAGATGGTGACATACTCTGGACCCCATTTCTCCAGCTTTCAAATGGACCAGGGACAAGAGGAGCAGACCGCTATGTTTCAAGCCTGCTTGATGAATGGCAGTGAGTGTTTTGATGTGACCCCTTCGACAAAGTGGAGTGATGATGCGTGGTATCTTGATCAAGCGAACAGACAGTTTCATCCGACGAAATGGGGAATATATCAGGAAGGAACAGCCGAAGGCACCTTGTATGGAGGGAACCTTTGTACACTGAACTTACTGCAAGGGACAACGTTTATGCCTCGCATCAAGGATGCCATTTTATTTGTGGAGGATGATGACTTGGTCTTTCCTGAAATGTTCGCCAGAGACCTTGCCTCGCTTTTGCAGCATGCCGAATCAATTAAAGGGTTGATCATCGGACGCTTTCAGAAGAAATCCAAGATGACAGAGGAACATTTAAAGTTCATTTTAGATAAACACCCAATGCTCAAACACATTCCCGTGATCTACGATGTCGATATCGGACATACGCAGCCCGTCTTCACCTTACCGATTGGCGGAAGCGTTCAGTTAGCATGTGAAAATGGAGACGTGAAGCTGCGCATTCATTCATAACTAAAAAAGCAAAAAAGCACCCGAATATGTGGTGCTTTTTTCTATGCCACCATCTTTTTTAAAATTTTCTTAGAAAAAGTGATCCAACCCTCCATCCCCTTCGTTAAGTAGATGTAAAAAGAAAAGAGAGGAGGCAAAAATATGTTCTCTGATGTACTTAGCCAATTATTCGATTCTATCTCTAACATGATTAATACACTTGGATAATCCCATTAACGCACACATACTACATGCTTGCCGAAGGGAGGATACAATCTATGTTTTCTGATGTACTTAGCCAATTATTTGATTCTATTTCTAACATTATTAATACGCTTGGGTAATGTTCAACTTCTCCGCTGTCCTTAGAAGATAGCGGGTTTTTTTATATCAAAAAGCCCCACTCCTATAGTAGAGCGGGGCTTTTTTGTATTACATCTTTTCCGGTGCCGATACACCGATTAGTTTTAATGCATTCGCCAGCGTAATTTGTGTTGCTTTCATGAGTGAAAGACGTGCTGTTGTTTTTGTTTCGTTTTCTACGTCAATGACCTTCTCGGCATTGTAGAAGCTGTGAAGGGCTGATGCAAGGTCATAAATATAGTTCGTCACGCGGTGTGGAATACGCTTTTCAGCTGCTTCTGCTACAACTTCTGGGAAGCTGCCAATGATTTTGAGAAGATCGTATTCTTTTTCCGATTGAATGTGAGAGAAATCGGATTTTTCAAGGTTTGGCTCGTAGCCTTTTTCTTCACCTTGACGCAGCATGCTGCAAATTCTCGCATGGGCATATTGTGCGTAGTACACAGGGTTTTCGTTAGACGTAGAAATCGCTAAATCTAAGTCAAAGTCCATATGTGTCGCCGCACTTCTCATCGCGAAGAAATAACGAGTGGCATCTAGGCCTACTTCTTCAATCAGATCACGCATGGTGACGGCTTTTCCTGTACGCTTACTCATTTTCATCTTTTCACCGTTTTTGTATAGGTGAACGAGCTGAATGATTTCTACTTCAAGCTTGCCAGCAGGATATCCAAGTGCTTGGATCGCCGCCTTCATTCGAGGGATATAGCCATGATGGTCCGCTCCCCATATGTTAATGAGCTGATCAAAGCCTCTGTCTAATTTGTCTTTATGATATGCGATATCTGGAAGCAGGTAAGTGAAGCTGCCGTCTTTTTTAATGAGCACACGGTCCTTGTCATCGCCAAAATCAGTTGAACGCAGCCACGTTGCGCCATCTTCTTCAAAGACATAGCCTTTAGCGCGAAGTGTTTCCAACGCTGGTTCGATTTTTCCGTTTTCATATAAAGAGGTTTCTGAATACCATACATCAAATGGGACACGGAAATTCTCAAGGTCTACGCGTAATTTCTCTAATTCGTATTTTAAGCCGTATTCACGGAAGAACTTCATACGCTCTTCTTCTGGCTCATGCACGAAACGGTCACCAAATTCATCTGCCAGCTTTTGTCCGATGCCTTTGATGTCTTCTCCTCTATAGCCGTCTTCAGGCATCTCTTTTTCAAGACCGAGCGCCTCAAAGTAACGTACCTCTACAGATAAAGCGAGGTTATTGATCTGATTCCCAGCATCATTGATATAGTATTCACGACTCACCTCGAACCCTGCTTTATCCAGGATGTTGCAAAGAGAATCACCTACAGCTGCTCCGCGGGCATGCCCAAGGTGAAGGTCACCTGTAGGGTTGGCTGAGACGAATTCAACTTGCACCTTTTGACCGCCGCCTGTATTCGTTTCACCATATGCCTCTTTTGCTTCAAGGACTGCTGGGATCAGCTTTGTTAAATACTGATTGTTCATATAAAAGTTAATGAATCCTGGACCTGCGATATCCAGTTTTTCAATAGATGCTTTCCCTTTATCAAACGCTTTGACAATGTCCTCTGCGATTTGACGAGGTGCTTTTTTTGCAATGCGGGCAAGCTGCATCGCCATGTTCGTGGAGTAATCACCGTGAGTTTTGTCTTTCGGCACTTCTAAAAGGACATCTGGTACCTGGCTTTCATCAGCAAGTCCTGCTTTGACGACTGCCGCGATAATTTCTTCTTTTAACGCATCTTTGACCTGTTCTGCGATATTCATGAACGTAAATCCTCCTTATATGAAATCGATAATGTATGTAAATGCTTTTGGTCTTCCCCTGTCAGCATATCGTACGTAATGTGCAGCAGTCCCTTGTCCACATCGAGATCAATGCCATGTGTGTGTACATCAAGCTGTAGTGTACCGAATGGCATCGTGTAATGTGTAATGGTCGTTTCTCCGATGAGAAAGCGCTGCTTCATTTGAATGGCCCCTGATCTCATGACAAAAATTTCTTTTTCACTCATTTTCACAACGGTTTTTACTTGACCCATTTCATGTTCTTCATGGTAAGTGAGATACGTTTTGTCATTCTTTTCTTGATACGTTCCAGTCGTGCGGAATTCGATCGTTTCTGCCGGCTCCGTCTCTGGTTTCATCACTGACTTTACATGAATTGAAATTTGGTTTTGTGTCATTTTGCACTTCCTTTGCTAAGACCCGTTTAACTAAAATAGTATACCATATTCATGATCGCCTATCATACCATCATTTCTCTTCTTCACGGTGATTAAACTTCGTTTTCGATCTTACGCCATCCCTTTAGAAAAAAAGAAACAGGAAACTCACTAATACCACCAATCCAGCCTTTACGCCCATGTCTTTTCTTTTGATGAAATAAAAAAGAGCTTGTACGCCTGAACTTGTCAAAAATGCCTGAAAAAAATCAAATGGCACGATCTGCGACTGCTTAAATACCACCTGCATGAATAACGCAATGGCTGTCAGATAGAAAAAGCCTCGATCCTGAAACAGCCCCAACATCTCTTCCTTTGCTTCCTTTTTCGAAGCAAAAACAGGCGGCTCAGCTGCGAGCTCTCGTTTCAGTGTGAGAAAGCCTGCCCCTAACACACATAAAGCGAGAAGCACCATCAATATTGACGAAAACATGAGCTGCCTCCTTTATTTTTTGACCAATGTAAAAAAAGAGCTTGTCCATATGAGATGACAAGCTCCTCTATCAAGTTATTATTTCACAAACCCAAGCAGCATTTCGCGTAAAAGCTTGCTCGCTGTATTTGCTGTTTGGTCGGAATGATCGTATACAGGTGCTACCTCTACAAGGTCTGCACCAACTACTTGAACCTCAGATCCTGCAATGGCATGAATGGAAGCAAGCAGCTCTTTTGATGTAATACCGCCAGCATCCACCGTGCCTGTACCAGGTGCATGAGCTGGGTCGAGTACATCAATGTCGATCGTCACATAAACTGGACGCCCCTTCAGCTTTGGCAATACTTGCTTCAACGGCTCCAGCACTTCAAATTTAGAAATATGCATGCCCGCTTCTTTTGCCCATTCAAATTCTTCCTTCATCCCAGAACGAATCCCAAAAGAGAACACATTTTCAGGTCCAATGAGTCCTGCTACTTTACGAATCGGTGTTGAATGAGACAGCGGCTCACCCTCGTATTCCTCACGAAGATCCGTATGTGCGTCCATATGGATAATCGCCAAATCAGGATATTTCTTATGCATCGCGCGGAAAACAGGCCAAGACACAAGATGCTCGCCTCCCATTCCTAATGGAAACTTCCCTTTTTCTAAAATGCTGTCGACATACTCTTCAATTAAGTCTAAGCTTTTCTGTGCATTTCCAAAAGGAAGCGGTATGTCACCGGCATCAAAGAATGGTACCTCGTGCAGCTCACGATCTAAATAAGGGCTGTATTCCTCTAATCCAATCGACACTTCGCGAATACGGTTTGGGCCAAAACGTGAGCCTGGTCTATAACTGACGGTCCAATCCATCGGCATCCCGTATAAAATGACTTTTGCATCTTCCCATGTCGGATGACTTCCAATAAACACTTTTCCTGAATAAGCCTCGTCGAATCTCATGCAAGATTCCTCCTTTTACGCTTCAAAAAATGCGCAAACTGTCATTTGCGCATTTCCACTTCGCTTGATTTATTTGATTAAGTCGCTTACAAATTTCGGCAGAACGAATGCCGCTTTGTGCAATTCTTTTGTGTAATATTTCGTGTCAATATCAAAGAAATGGCTGTCTTCTACAGCAAGTGGGTCATATTTTTTTGAACCGATGGTAAATGTCCAAAGACCACTTGGATACGTTGGAATATTTGCAGTGTAAAGCTTCGTGATTGGGAAAATCTCTTTCACATCACGCTGTACATTTGTAATCAGCTCAGGTGTGAACCAAGGATTGTCCGTTTGTGCCACGAAAATACCGTCTTCTTTGAGTGCTTTTGAAATCCCTGCGTAAAAGCCTTTAGAGAACAGGTTCACAGCTGGCCCAACTGGTTCTGTTGAATCCACCATGATGACATCATACTCATTGTCAGCTTCAGCAATATGCATAAAGCCATCTCCGACTTTGACATCTACACGAGGATCGTCTAGTTTTCCAGCAATCGAAGGAAGGAATTTCTTCGAGTATTCGATGACTTTGCCATCAATATCAACAAGTGTCGCTTTTTTCACACTTGGATGCTTCAGGATTTCACGAATGACACCGCCGTCTCCTCCGCCTACGACAAGAACATTTTCCGGGTTTGGATGAGTAAAAAGAGGAACATGTGCCACCATTTCGTGGTATACAAACTCATCTTTCTCAGATGTCATCACCATACCGTCTAAAAACAGCATATTGCCAAACTCTTCTGTTTCCACCATTTCTAAATGCTGAAAATCTGTTTGTTCTGTATGAAGGGTTTTGTTCACCTTCAATGTAATACCAAAATTCTTCGTTTGCTTCTCTGTATACCAAAGTTCGCTCATTGTCCATCTTCCTCTCATCCAATAATAAACAAACATCTATTGTTAGCGCCTTTATCGGCTATGACTATATCGATTGTCCAAGAAAAAAGTATAGTGGATTCATATCAAATTGTAAAGAACCGCATGAGTTCTCTTCAATTTTCATGCATGCTCTTGCAATCATTTGTTTAAAACGGTTTTCTTTGTTCCATACTGATAAAAAACCGTCAAAATGGGGGCTTTGCATGGACACAATCATGAGTAATAAAAAAATCCGCATGACCGTGAAAACGATTCGAGCCTGTTTTTTTATTGGCTTGCTCGCTTTTCTATTTGCAGGCACTGTCTTTTTGACGATTCTTTTAATAGCCAAATGGCAAGGTGCCCCCTCTGTTCAAGTTCCCCAATCTACGACGATTTATGCAGCCGATGGTTCAAAGCTTGGAGAATCCAGCTTTGGAGAAAAGAGATATTGGGTGCCCTTAAAGGACATGTCCCCTCATATCAGACAGGCAGCTGTAGCTGTTGAGGATAAAACCTTTTATGAGCATCATGGCTTTGATGTGAAACGGATGGCGGGTGCTGCAGTGGCGGATATTCGTGCTATGGCTAAGGTACAAGGCGCCAGCACGATCACCCAGCAATATGCACGAAATCTGTATTTAGATCATGATAAAACGTGGAAGCGGAAGTGGAATGAAGCCTTTTACACGATCCGCTTAGAGCAAAACTATACAAAAGATGAGATTTTAGAAGGATACTTGAACACCATTTATTATGGTCACGGAGCTTACGGCGTGGAAGCGGCGTCCCGTCTGTATTTCGGGAAAAAAGCGAAGAATTTGACCCTCGCTGAATCTGCCTTACTTGCCGGTATCCCAAAGGGCCCTTCTCTCTACTCCCCTTATGTGAATGAAGAGAAAGCCGGCGCAAGAAAGAATATGATTTTGAGGCACATGCAAGAGGATGGCATGATTACGAAAAAGGCAGCCGCTGAAGCCGCGAAAGAAAAACTGTCCTATCGCCCTTTGCAGAAGAAGCAGCTGCAAGCAAAGCAAGCCCCGTATTTTTATGATGATGTGATTCGTGAGTTGAAACAAAGCTTGGGGTTAACTGAGGAACAGATCGAAACTTATGGTCTTCATATCCAAACGACTTTAAATCCAGAGTTACAGAAAATGGCTGAGAAGACGTTACAAAACACAATCTATTCGAAATCAGACATCCAAATCGGCTTTACGGCTATCCATCCCCAAACAGGTCATGTACTCGCCCTCATCGGAGGAAGAGATTATGAGAAAAGTCCATTCAACCGGGTCACACAAGCGAAAAGACAGCCCGGTTCAACAATGAAGCCTCTTCTCTATTACATCGCCTTGCAAAATGGATTTACACCAGCAACCGTTATGCGCAGTGAAGAAACGGTTTTTGAGCTCGATGATCAAGGAAGCGGTGCTGCTTATTCACCAAGCAATTATCATGGCTATTACGCCAATGACGGCATTACCATGCTTCAAGCCTTGGCGCTGTCTGATAATATTTATGCTGTGAAAACCCATCTTTTTTTAGGAATGGAGCAGCTCGTACGTGCTGGCAAAACATTTGGCATCAAAGAAAAACTAGATCAAGTGCCGTCACTTGCCCTAGGCACGTCCCCTGTCAAACCAATTGAAATGACCAATGCTTACGCAATGCTTGTCAATGGCGGAAAACGAGTCAAACCCACCTTTATTACAAAAGTAACGGATGCAAAAGGTAACGTGCTTTTTGAAGAAAAACAAAAACGAGAGCAAGTCTTAGATGAAAAGGCAGCCTTTGTCACCACCGACATGATGTCAGGAATGTTCAATGATCAGTTAAACGGCTATACGAGTGTTACTGGCCGCACCATTATGAAGGATCTCACGCGAACATACGGAGGGAAATCAGGAACGACAGGAGCCGACAGCTGGATGATCGGCTTCTCTCCCCAGCTCGTCACAGGTGTGTGGACGGGCTATGATAAAGGGCGTACCATTGACTCGGTCGAAGAAACAGCCTATGCAAAAAAGATATGGGCATCCTTTATGGAATCAGCCCTCTCCAAACAGCCAGCGTCCTCCTTCATGCCGCCAGACGGTGTAAAAGGTGTGTATATCAATCCAAAAACCGGCGATCTCGCGGGTCCAGGATGTGAATCAAAGGTATTCACCTATTTTATAGAAGGAACGGAGCCGACAGGTGTGTGCTACGGTGCTGAGGATAAATCTTCTGAGGAAGATCCGGTTCAAGATCAAAGGCCAAAGAAATGGTGGGAAAAGTGGCTGAAACGTTAAAAAAAGACATGAAAAACCCCGAGATTTCCATCTCGGGATTCTCCATGTCCTAGCTTTAACACCAGTTTACTCAAAAATCAGCTGGAATTGGTAGCAATTCGCCATTCTTCACAAAAATTTCACAATTATTCAGGGACAGACAATCCTTCTTTTAATTCTTCTGTAGATGCTTCCCATAGTGCTTCATTATGACTCTTCAAGAAATCAGCCAGTACCTTTTTCGATACATCATCCATATGACTGACGACGATTTTTCGCTTCATTGATTTATCCATTAAATTCACATGCTCTGGAAGCGACTTATACCCGCGGCGGATTGAACGGTCGACGGTCATTTCGCAAGCCGTCACACCCGCATAATAAGGACCTACTTCTCTGCGGTCAATGGTTACCCATACGAGCCAATACGGCTTTCCGTTCGGTACCTCTTCTTTGCTTTTCAAGAATTTAATCCCTTTTTCCACGGCACTTCTTGCATGCATTGCACCAATATCAATGACAGCTTCCTTTTCCTCTACATCAATGATCACTGGCGAAATGTTATCTAGGCTGAGTGCACCCGCACCAAAGCCTCCGTGTCCGTCAGTTGCGTCTGTTTTTTTAATGATATTAAAACCAATTGGTTTCTTCTTTTTACCTTCCATTCATTAAACCTCCTAAAGCAGCGGCTTCATAATAAGTTCAAACCATTGAATGATTTGATCCCGCATTCCGATCAATGGACCAAAAATAAATTGTCCAAGCGGAGTGATCACAAATATCAGAAAAATGATAATCCCATATTGTTCAAATTGCGTCATTTTCGCCCGGATACGGGGGCTGACGACGTCCTCAATAATACGATACCCATCCAGCGGCGGAATTGGCAATAGGTTAAATAGGAACAAAATGACGTTCAAGTTTATAAAGATTCGGAAGAAATAATCCACTCCAGGCTCAAAGCGCATGAGCGACTCCCCGCCAAATTTCTGAAGAAGCACGTACACGAAAAAGCCTAGAAACGCCAACACCAAGTTACTTAAAGGACCAGCAATCGAGACGCAGATTCCTGCTAAGCGCGGGTTTTTAAAATGGTATCGATTCACCGGCACAGGCCTCGCCCAGCCAAAACCAGCGACAAAGATCAAAATCGTCCCAAATACATCAAGATGCTTCAGTGGATTTAATGTGAGTCTCCCTTGGTTCTTAGCTGTCGGGTCTCCGAAACGATACGCAACATATGCATGCGCCAGCTCGTGCATCGTAAATGCAACAACAAGCGTAATGGCGACATATGGAATCAGTTCTAATGGATACACAAGAAATTGGTTCAAAGGCATGAATCCCTCTTTCTTTCTATACAATGATTTACTTCATTCAGTATACTATAAGAAGTCCCTTAAACTAAAGGGAAGCGTAGCATTAAAGGAAAAAGGAGGTTTTTGCATTGCCGATTGTTACCGTACAAATGCTTGAAGGAAGAACAGACGAGCAGAAACGAGCTCTTGTGGAGAAAGTCACTGATGCTGTTGTTGAAACAACAGGCGCAGGTGCAGAAAAAGTCTCTGTCATTATTGAAGAAATGAAAAAAGAACACTATGCCGTAGCAGGAAAACGCATGAGCGACCTGTAAGCATAAAAAAAGGACAAGCACATAGGTGTTTGTCCTTTTGTCTCTTATTTTATCTGTACCACGCTTTGTTACGGTTCACTTGATTTTTATGAGCCGCATCAAAGAAATCGACTGTGTAGGAATAATCATAGTTCATTAGGCAGACAATGCCGCTGCCTTGAGGGTCATGCGGTAAGCCAAAGTTATGACCATATTCATGCGTAGCCGCTTTTGCGGTGTTCGCTGTTCCTTGATCAAGGTTAACGGCGAATGCACTTCCGCTCGGTGCACTATTGTATACATAAGCGATTCCGCCTGCATCAAAGTTTGGATTTGCTGTAAATCCAGTGACAAAATCGTATCCTCTGCCATCAAAGCTGCGCTGAAGGTTGGACAGAATTTGCGATGAATTTGATCCAGAAGACGTCCAAGATCCTACTGCTTGTACGACAAAGTCCACATCATGATCACGGTTAAAGGTCACGTCCGCTTGCTCGATGATGCTGACAATTCGCGACTGCCAGTCACTATATTTCGCACGATACTGTGCATCTGCTACAGCATAGACCGTTACTTTTTGACTGCCTGTACTTGCCTTTGTTGAAATAGAATCTCCTGTATTCGCCTTAAAGGTTCTAGAGCCCACCTGCTTACCAGACTCATCTAATACCTTTGTTGTCACATCTCGTTCAATTGGAGGTGCTTTCGTCAAATCTTTAAAATCGTTTGCCTTTGGCAACCCCTCACTAATATGTGTTTCGAATGGCGCATGACCATGATCATGCCCATGACCAGCACTCGCGACTGGTGCTGAAGCTGAACTTACTCCCGGTAACAAACTACCTACCAATAAAAATGACAAAAAGACTGAACGCTTTTTCATTCCTATCCCTCCTTTGATTTTCACAAAGTTATATATTCACTGAAAATTCACCATTTTCCTTCTATTCAGTCAAAAACAGGAAATTAGATGCACGAGAAGAAAGTCGGAATATGTCATTTTCACTAATTTTCTGAATCGTTCAGTACACATTTCATTGAAAATTAGCGCTTTTGTTCCAGGTCTTACAAAATAAAAAAAGCCCTGAATACTGGGCTTTTGTGAAACTAGTTCAATTTCTTCAATTGATCAATATAAGCAAGAGCATCCTCAAATTCTTCGTCCGTATAGCGCTGCTTGCTTTTAATGGTGAAGACCTTTTCCTTTACCTCATCTTCTGGCAGATCATCAAAGTATAAAATCGTAGAGACGAGCTCTAGAAAACGTGACGACTGCTCGTTCATCTGCTGCGTCAGCACTTTGAGGTCAGGCATGTCCACTTCACACTGATCGAGAAACTCTTTCCCATTGTCCGTCAGCGAATAGCGATATTGATAGTATCCGCCTTTTTTTTCCTTCATTTCGTCCAAGAATCCAAGGTTGCACAGCTCTTCAATTCTGAGCGTCAACTCCTCTGAATAGGGGCCATAAAAGTGAAAATCGTATTTCTCGTAAAAAGGCAAATCTAGCTTTTTTGCTATGTAAATCATCTTTTGCAGCTTCTTCCGTCCAACGATTTCCCCAGATTCAGAGAATACCTTCATCAACTTTGCATGCTCTTTCAACAAATTCCCGACATCTCCTTTTTCAGTACTTCCTTATCCCAATCCAAGCAGCTTCATGATCGCCTTCTTTTCTTCAGCTTTTTCCGACATATCTACAATTAAGTCCATCGGGAAATAAAGTTTATGATCGGTTCTTCGTTTACCGGAAATGGCATCAACAATATCTGACTGTCTCGACAGCTCTTTAATATGACCACTTTGCGTCAAAAGATGGATCGGCAGTCTCTCTTCTTCCTCCCCTGGTCTGTAGAAGTCGTAGGGCAAGTCAGAAGAAGAGTCGACGACTAAATAATAGTCAGGATCAATGCCTGCCTCCTTGAACAAGGCGGTCAGCTTGAAATATTTCGTCATTTCTTCATTCGGATTAAACTCTGTATATTGGAACAATCGGCGGTTCATAAAACGGCGGCACAAATCAGCCAGCACGTGATCTTCTTCATCTTCCCACGCCTGAAAATAAAATAAGACAATGGATTCATCCAGTTTAATATAGTCCTCTGTGGTGACATTCCCCTCAAAAATCGAATAAAAATGAACAGGGGCATGTGTGAAAATATAGCCCGTTTCATGCAGCTCTTTTGCACGATGGAGAATTTTCGTTAAAATGACTTCCGCACTGCGTGTCACTGGGTGGAAATAGACTTGCCAGTACATTTGATAGCGGCTCATAATATAATCCTCGACCGCATGCATCCCGCTCTGCTTCATCACAATCTGATCTTCTCTAGGACGCATTACGCGCAAAATACGCTCCATATCAAAATGGCCATAGCTGACGCCTGTATAGTAGGCATCACGCTGCAAATAGTCCATACGGTCGGCATCAATTTGACTTGAGATCAAACTGACCACCTGTTTGTTTTGATACGTTTTGGCAATAACTTCTGCCACATGCTTCGGGAAATCATCACTCACCCGGCGAAGCACTTCATTGACTTCGGTTTGCCCTAAAATAATATCTCTTGTAAACGATTCATGATCTAAGTGGAAGACCTTTTCAAAGGAATGAGAAAATGGTCCATGTCCGAGGTCATGAAGCAAGGCCGCACTCAGGACAAGCTCGCGTTCTCCCTCATCCCATTCCGGCCGTCCTTTGAAAACATCATCTACAATCCGTCTCACAATCTCGTATACACCGAGTGAATGATTGAAACGGCTGTGTTCTGCACCATGAAACGTTAAGTAAGTGGTTCCTAGCTGTTTAATTCGGCGCAGGCGCTGAAATTCTCTTGTTCCTATTAAATCCCATATTAATGCGTCCCGTACGTGAACATAACGGTGCACAGGATCTTTAAATACCTTTTCCTCAGATAATTTCCCTTTTGGATACGCCATCGTTTCGTCCCTCTTTTTTTAAGACGTGTTTCTATTATATCGGGTAACTTTTCCCGAAAACATCCTTGAATTTGCTCGTGAATGTGTTCTCAAAGATTGCACGGACGTAAAAAGCCCGACCTGACAGGGACGGACCTCTTTTTAGGTCGACTGAACACATTCAGTGACATTTATTTGACTTTTTTTTGAACCTTTTCGAGTAACTCATCTTCTGTTGGTGCGGATAATGGGCGATTGTTCACAAACGCAAAAGCCTTTTTTCGTCCTGGACCACAATAGGATTGACAGCCGATTTCAATTTTTGCATCAGGGTCAACCGATTTGAGTCGAGGCAACAACGTCTTTAGGTTCGTCGCATCGCAATCGTCACATACGCGAAACTCATTAGCCATGGTCTTACGCTTCCTTTCAATGATGAACTTCATTTTATATAAAACAGTTGGACAACCAAGAGTCATAATATACCACCCAACATTGTACATCGAAGCGGCTGGACTTGCAAGACGCACGATAATCGCTGAGACGCGCTCATATAAAAGCTAGTATTTTCCACTATCCTTTTAGCAAACTTGTATAAACCTTCTTGAATTTGGCTAATCTAATACCATCAAATCATATGGGGGTTTAAACATGTCAAAACAAAGACAAGATGCTTGGTCAGAGGAAGATGATCTTCTTTTGGCAGAAACCGTCTTACGTCACGTGAGAGAGGGCAGCACACAGCTAAATGCGTTTGAAGAAGTAGGAGACAAGCTAAATCGCACCTCAGCGGCATGCGGTTTTAGATGGAATGCTGTTGTAAGGCATCAATATGAAAAAGCGCTAGCCCTTGCCAAAAAACAAAGAAAACAACGGATGCGTGCTCTTGGCAATGGCCAGCCTGCAAAGAAACGATTACTCTATCAGCCGCAAGTAGAAGAAACAGTCACGCAAGAGGAATTCTCACAGGAGCTGGAATCAGCGCAGGAAGAAACGTTTGCACCAGCATCTGAAACAGCCGAGCAGCTCCAGTTTGTAGACCAAAGCTACAATGAAGAGTTAGCTAGTTTATCACATTTATTGTCACAGGCTTCACATGTCGTAGAGAAAAAGCCAGAAGCCAATCCTTTTAGGCAGCAACAGGAGTTAACCATTGAAGATGTCATTCATTTCTTGCGCCGCTATGAAGGCGATGGACAGCAATCCTCTGCATTACGCATGGAAAACAGCCGGTTAAAACAAGAAAATAACGAACTTTCACATAAAGTCACGCAGCTAGAAGCAGAAGTGAAAAAGCTTGAGAAGGATCAGCTCACGATTCAAGAAGATTATGAAACACTCGTCAAAATCATGAACCGTGCAAGAAAACTAGTTTTGTTTGAAGAGGATGACACTGCCGCTCCAACCTTTAAAATGGACCGAAACGGCAACCTCGAAAAAATGGCAGAATAACAAAAAGTGCTCCCCATCTGCGGGAAGCACTTTTTTAAATGCCTAAAAATAGCATCACACTAAAAAGGACATTCATCAAAAAGACAAACATAAAAATATACCTGACTTGTCTCACCTGAAAATCACCAAATATAAAAATATAAAGACCTGCGATGCCAAGTGTCAGTACAGGCTGAAGAAACGGCACCAAAAGCGAAATGCCATAGCCGGCTCCTATGATAATAGGAAGCCATAGTAAATAGAGGTAACCGCCGTTTTTGGATTTCACCGGAATCCTCCTTTTCTATTTGGCTGACCAAACAAACCAAATCATTTCCACAATCTATCTAACTGATTTGAATAAAAATCAATGGCCTTTCGATAACTCAAAATACCAGGATCATTTGTCGTCTCAGTTAAACAGTTCAGTAATATCTCCATCGCTTTGCTATGTTCGTTTAAATTATACAACGTCATGGCATAAAACGTTTGAATGGCTTTATTATGCGGATAAGCTTCCATCGCATGGAGGAATACCTGTTTTGACTTTTCATATTCCCCTAAGGTTCTGTATGTACTTCCTAACCCTAGTAAAGCATCTTCTCTTTCTTCTGAAGACAAACCTAGTTCAAGGGCCCTCTCATAAAAAAAGACAGCTTGTTTTTCCTTCCCTAACACATCATAACTCCAAGCACATTGATAGTGAATGGAGGCATGATCTGGATACTCTTCTACAAGACGGAAGAGCATGTCATTGGATTCTTGAAGATGTCCACTTTCTCGAAGTTCAATAGCTTTCAGAAGTTTCGTTTCCAATACATCACCCTTATTTTTAAGATGGAACGATGTGTTTACGAGAACACTTTCTCATTCCGCTCAATCATCCGCGTCATGTTTTTCTCAAAATCCAGCTGTTCCTCGGTGGTCAGTCCTGAAGCTGTCAGTTGTTCGCTCAGCTTTTGGAGTTCTTCTAGTAAAAGACGCATGAGAAGCGCACAGTCAATTGGTTCTCCAGTTAATTCTGATAGGGACGCCATCGTATCAAGCTGTATATCAGGGAATACCGCTTTCACCTCATGTCGTTTATCCTTTAAGGCCGCCTCATAAAAACGGCGAATCAAATCAGCTCGTTCCCGCCCGCTTCCATCTGCACACAAATAAATTTGCACAGCGACTCCACCGCGTAATCTACGCTGAGAAATGCCTGCAAATTTCTTTCCATTGATGCTGAGATCATAACTGCCCGGACAATAAGAGCCGACAATCTCATAAGCTTCAATGTCCACCTCATACTTAGACAGCATCCGGCGGACCAATTCCACCATCGCATCATACCCGCGGTCAATATCAATGCCCTTCTTTTGTTCCGCAAAGATTAAAGACACATTCAGTACGCCTTCATCCAGCACAACAGCAAGACCGCCTGAGTTGCGTACAATGACGCGATAGCCCTCTTCTTCGAGGAGCTTTACACCATCTTGGAGAAATGGAAGTCTTGTATCCTGAATCCCAAGCACAATTGTATTGTGATGCACCCAAGAACGCGCTGTCGCTGGTGAGAGTCCCTTCCCGACCGACGCACAAAGCGTATCATCCATCGCAAAGGATTGCTTCGGGTCCACATAAAGGCCGAGGCTCGATTGATCTATAATTCGCCATTTCGGCTGTGTCAGTAACTCAATAGGTTCATTTTTCATGTCCTGCATATCCTCTCGTTCATAAACTGTGTTTATTATAACATGGGATGAATGGAGGGAGAATCGGAGAGAGCATCAAAAAAGCTCCATGACATTTAACGTCACAGAGCGTTCAGTTGGATGATTCAGTTTTGCTTTTCAATGATTCATGCATTTCAATGCTGTGATCATTCAATGATACATCCCCCACTCACCCACTCCAGCAAGTCTTCAGTGACCAATTCTGCATGCTGAGGGTCCATTACACCAGCATCTACAACCCACACGCGTTTCTCTTCTTCGGTCTGACGCATGAGAAATACTTGCCCTCCACCATCGTCGCCAATCGCTATATAGCCTCCTGCATACCGTTGAACCTCCCACGTTGCATTGCGTTCCGTAATGTCCTCAGTGCCGTATAGTAAGACATCGCCTCCAACGGAACATCCATTTGTCTGTCTAAGTAAGGTCTTAAGAGTATGAGGTAACAACATGTTTAGTTGGGATTCTGCCTCTTTGATGTGTTTGTCGCTTGCTGGTTCAGGATTGTTGGGATTTTGAGAGAAGTTGATCATTTTGGAAAGCCTCCTAAAAGCTTTTAATCAGCTAATTTTGTCATGATCCTTTTATACATCCACAGCAGCACCTTTAATAGAAAATGATGAAATCAATTTTCAATACTTTCTAACCATCTATTAAAATAAATGTTCCAATTAAAGAACCGCACCTCATGATTAGTCTTAAGACTTTAATGAGTAAACAAGTTCGTTCATGTTTTTATACAATCTGCGATGTAGATAAATCTAAAAAACATTTAAATATCAATTAAATTAGCTCGACACCCACTTGATTGTAAAATTTAACTTTTAGAGTTTCTTCCTCATTCACATACACAATCAGAGTCCTGTCATTTCTTTTTATGCTGGTTACGTGAGAGAACTCACCTGAAAAAACTACAAAATCATTAAAAGTAATACTTATACTAATTGTTTGTTTATATACATCAAGGGATAAAATTAATTTGAAATTCAGATCGTCTTCATAAGAATAAATGTATTCTCCATCATCTAAATTGCCCGTAATACTAACTGGCTCACTTTGAAAAAGCTCTAACAAATCATATTCATCATATTTTATAAACATTTTCATTCACCCTTTTACTCATTATTTAGGGATAACTGTAATAACATCACCAAATTCATTTATAACAACTCTTACATCCAGTGTATCGTGAACAAAAGTTCCTTTTCTATGGCCAGGTATCTTATTGGTATTCTTTATAGCGTCCTCAATAACAGAAGGCGGAATATCTCTTGGATCTACATATTTTTTTATAAAATCATTGAAGTCCTTTGTTTGCGGCTGATAACCTAATTCATCAGCTTTTTTTAAAGCTCTTTTTGTTAAGGTTGCCCTTACTTCAGGAATATTTGGTGCCATTCTTTCTAGAGCATGCTGAGAATATTTTCTTTGATTTATTATTCCTCCGCCCTTTGACAAACTCCAACCAACTTGACCTGTAACCTTATTCGGCTTCTCAACCCTTTTAACCACTTTCTCCCCTTGATCAATTTTAAAAACATATTTCCCACCCTTAATGATTTTCATAAATGGGATAATTGAAGCTGCGGACAGAGTTTGTTCTGTGTTGCTGATGTTTTGGCTGGTTTCAGGGTCTTTGCCGGTGACGGCTCGATAACCGTCGTAGATTCCGCTGTATTCTAGGATGATGTTTTCGGTTGTTGAGACAACTTCACCGTCTAATATGCGCTTCGCGTTGCCTCGGCTACGGCTTTCTGGAATTTTGTCTACTTCTTCTATTCTTACTTCACCGTTTGCAATATACGTTCGGATGATTTGTTTATTGGCGTAAACGGTGTATCGGCCGCCAATAAAATCAATATCGGATGAGTCGGTGACGACTTCATCTGCGATATCGAATTCTTTTAACTTTTTAATACCTTTGACGTTGTATAGTTTACCATTTATAACCCTGATGTCTCTATGAATCTTGTTTTTCCCGTTCAATGCTTCCCTTTGCAATGTCGTAAGTGCTGGATCGTTTGCTGTGACTTGTTGGCTGATGTTTTTATGAGATTCATCCCGAACAACCGTCTCCACATTCGTCCGTTCTTTCTCTCTCAGTCTCTTCAGCATGATCATCATCGGGTTGTCTTTCGGGTTGTCTATTTTGTCATTCAATCCACCGATGGTACTGCTTATTTTTTCTTCTTTTCCATTTTGGACAATAGACCCTTTTTGATAGGTGGTGATGTCGATTTTTGGGCCGGTGAACATGGTGCTTAACGTGTTGATGAATTGCTTCATTGTTTGAAGGGAGCTTTTTGTTTGTTGTAAAGTGCTTGTCTGCTCTCTGTCAAATGCATGAAGCAGACCAATGGTTCTTGAGGTCTCAAGCCATGCCTTTTGATAGTTTTGCTGAAACACTGATTCGTCTACATTTGGTAGTTGAACAATATGACCAACTCTGCCAATGGCTTGGTTCACCTCTGATACGATTTCAGAAATCATTCGTTCAGCTTTTTTTAAACCTTGATCAACTTCGTGTTCAATAAATGCTTGTGATATAAAGCCATGCCCGTTTGATTCTAGTGCATGAAGCGCCTGCTTTGTGTTTTTCAGCGCATTGCTGTATTCCTCAATGACGACCTGAAAGAATTGCAGGAAGGGAATATGACATTCTGTATAAAAGGAGCGGATGGCTTGTCCCGCCTCTCCCTTTAGTGCGCCATCAAGTGAGATGATGTGATGGATTTGTTTTTCTATGGAGCTGATTTGTTGTGATTGCTGCTTTAATGTATTTAGCGTTTGGTCAATTCCGTTTATTAGCGCAAAGGCGTCAAGGGTTTTCATTGCGTTCTCCTTTATTTTCTTTTACTGCTGGAGGCAAGCGCCTTGTCCGTTTCGATCATGGTGTTCACCGCTTGTTCTGTTTGTACAAGCTGTTTCTGAAGAATGCCTATGTAGGATGTACTTAATTCGTTCAATTGTTGATTGATTTTTTCTAATGTGTCTGCTGCTAGGAGCTGGTTTCTCCCTTTGATGGATGTTGGAAGTTTTGCATTCATTTGAGCGCCTGATTGTTTAGTATGTTGTAACACTTGTTTGATTTCACTGGCATCTATTTTGATTTCTCTACTCATGTGACTTCCCTCTTTTTTCTTCCAGTTGTTTCTGCTTTTCTTTCTCTATTTTTCTTTCAACAGATTGGATTTCATGTTCTAACGAATGAATTTCTGATTTTAAGTCCCTGATTTTCTCATCAATTCGATTCACTAGATCGGTCAGCTGTACACCTTTAATCTCTTTACTGGCGGATGCCATCTCGTCTCGAATGTCATCAAACGTATCTGCAAGATGGCCAAACCATGTATGTGATGTCAGATCTGGATAAGTCATTTTCTTGTTAGCATCTGCCAGAGCCGATTTTGCTTCTTTTATTTCTTTTCGACACATCTTGAGTTCTATGATTTGTTCTTTTTTTATGGATATGTCTGCCTTTAACGAGTACAAGGCTGTTGTATAACCGATGATAGCTCCAGACATCGTCAAACACCTCTATTCCTCAAATAGTCCTCCGTTATGTTACCATTTCCTAGCACAAGAGGCATATGATTGAAAACAAATTCACCGAAAAATGAATCGTAGGTATTGGGTTTTTATACCCATTTCACATGCACAAAAAAAGCTGAATTCCCCAACTGAATCCAGCTTTTGACGCTTATTTGACCGAATCACCAGCTGATGCTGATGGTTGATCGCTAAATGACGTGTCTTTCTTATCAGGAATATAATGAAGAGAGAAACCGATAAGACTAAAAAAAGCGCTTAACACAAGTGTGGGATTTTTGAATAGGTTCGTACTTGCTATGATCAAATCTCCATTTTGCAAGAGAATCCCTAGAATTTGACCGAATACCAGCATGGTACCTGACGTTAAGAAAAGGACAAGCAGCACTTTAAATAAAAATTCCATCAATGCTCTCATGTGTTTCTCCTTTCTATACTGGAAGTATACCCATTCCAATGAGCCAGCCAATTCCTACAATCGGCAGCATATAGTAAAGAATGAGCGGTATAAATGTTTTCTCCGGCCGGGCTCCTGCAAGACCAGAAGCGATGAAAATTGACCCTGATGCAGGCGGGGAAGCGCCTTCTGTTGATGAAAATGCAAGAATGGCGACAACAGCGACAACTGGATCTACTCCGACTGAGATTAAAGCTGAAAATGAGACAAGCCCAACAGCTGTTAATGTAGCAGTTGAAGATAATGGTCCGGCCACCAGCGTGACAAGAACACCAACAATGAGCACCATGAGCCACTTCGGAATGGCAAGTACTGATGTGATGTGTGTCAAATCTTCTGCGAGTCCTAATTCAGCAAGCACCTGACTAGCAGCAACAGCAAACAACATCAAGGCACCGATCGTTGTAAACTTAGGAATGGCCGACTTGAAAAACTGAGACCAATCTAAAGCAGACGCTTTTTTTCTTCCAATTGTTAAGCTAATCAGCATCATGAGAATCGGAATCCACGTAATTAAAGAAATTTGATCCATTGCCTCTGGTCCAATGTTTGGATTACTTTTTAAGTAGTTTGCCAGCGGACCAATTGTAATCATGATAGGGATCAAGGCACCGAAAAAAATAAAAATCGATTTCCACCCTTGTTTCACAGCTTCTCTAAAGGGAACAATATCATCTGGCGGCATCGCTTGAATTTTATTTTTTCTCACCAGAATATACACAAGAATAAATCGGTATACGACTTGATACAGTCCACCTATTAAAAGAGCAATATATAAATCGCCTTCAGAGACAAGCGCTGCAACTGGTGCAAAGCCGAGCATGATAAACATGGAAGAGTTCGGCGGCAGCGCGGCTCCAAGTCCGCCATTCCCAGCTAGAATCGTGGCCGTATGGGTTCGGCTCCATCCTGATTTAATCATCCAAGAAGCCGTAATAGAGCCAGTGGCAGCTGTGTTTGCAGAATTCGAACCTGAAAGAGCGCCTAGGACTGCTGAACCTAACGTACTCATATAAGCCGCTCCCCCAGGAAGCTTGCCGACAACCGAATTCAAGATGCGCAGGAGTGCGTGAATTAATTCCAGCTTCTCGATTAAATAAGCCATGAATACAAACGCAACGGCTGCATAAAGCACCTCATATGTGGATGCAAATATTAAACCATCCCAGAACAGTCTAAGCGCATCCATTCCGCCAAACAAAGTGGTTGCAATAAAGCCTAACAGCATGGCTTCTCCCATATTTCGTTTCACGATGACATTCCATATAATGATGACGGCTATGAATACAATCAATGCAATAAAACCCATGTCGTTTCTTCGCCTCCCTTTCAATTAATAAAGCGCTTAAAAAATCACCCTTGCTGCATCACATCAATGACTTCTTCCCAGCTGGCTGGTTTTTCCCCATTAAACCGTTCAATGAATTGAAAGTCTGCTAATCTCTCTAGCTTCTGTTGTGCTGCCCGGGACATGCTCGCATCAATATGAGCTGAATCCAGCATTTCAATAGAGCCAAGTAGTTCGACCGCTCGTCTTTTTGCATGTAATGCACTTCCTGTCACAAGACGATTCATTGTCTCTACAAAACTTTTGCTGTCCATCGTTTCGCTTAGTGAAGAAATCACTTGATCTTCTACATTATATTTTTTGGAAATTTCCAAAAATTCAATAAGTAAACCGACGATTCCTTTCATATAAATGCTTCTTATTAGCTTTAAGGCTGAAGCATCTCCTGGCTGATCACTGATTTTTGTAATATTCATACCGTATTCTTTCGTTAATTCAATGAATCGATCTGTTCCACTTCCGCTTGCCGTGATTGGAACCTTATGTTTGTTAACAGGGAGAGATCCTAGCATGGCGGCATCTACAAATAGAGCTTCTTGCTTTTTAATTTCATCTGCCACTTGTTTTTTGATGTCTGGAGTTGATGCCGACACATCCACATATACTTGATTTTTTTTCAAACTTCCTAATACAGATTGAGCCACTTCTAAGGTTTTATTCGCTGGCACAGCCGCAATGACAATGTCAGATTTCTCAATGACCTCACTCACATTACTTATTAATTCGACGCCTGTACGAGCTGCTTTTTCTTTCATTGTTCCAGCCAGTTTCTCATTTTGTAATAGTACATCATACGCATAAAAATGATCTAATCCTTCTGTTTTCAACCCCGTTGACAGCTCATATGCCGCTTCTCCATAACCGATAAAGCCTATCTTCATCACAGATTCCCCTATCCCTGGAATTTTTTCATTTTGCCCTCTAGCCATGCAGGTGCTAGGAGACTAATATCCTGCTTTTCTTCACTCATATAATGTTGAATGGTTTTTAATCTTTGATTTTCATATGCTTGTTTCTCCTCAGCCAGCGACAGCATCTCTTCTGCTTTCTCCTTCGGGACAATCACTACTCCATCATCATCTGCAACGACCAAGTCACCTGGTGATACTTTGACCCCTCCACACGAGATGATTTCATTCAATTCACCAGGGCCATCCTTAAAAGGTCCATTCGGCGTGAATCCCTTACTATAGATTGGAAAAGCTAATTCCTCTAAAGCGACTTTATCGCGGACAAGACCGTCGATCACGATTCCTTCTATTCCAACAGCCTTTGCTGCACCTGCCATCAATTCTCCTAAATATGCGTGACCCCTATGATCTTTCCCATCAACGATGAGTACATCGCCTACTTGCGCAGAATAAATCGCTTGGTGAAGAAACAGATTATCTCCTGGCCGTAAGCTCACGGTAAAAGCTGTGCCGACTACATTCATGCCTCTCGCAACTGGTTTGATTTGATGATCCATCGCGCCGGTGCATCCCATCACGTCTGACAGCAAGGTCGAGTTAAGCTTTTTTGCCCTAGCTATGAGATCATTTGACACGAAATGAACAGTACTCATTGTTTCCATCATCCCCTTTGAGTTATATTTATTACATTTAATTCATTCAGAGTAATATATATTACTTTCGTGATATGATCATACCACCTCATTTTTAAATAGTAAAGCGCTTTCAAAAAAATAAAAAAATGAGTTCCACACGACTAATGTGTTGTGTGATAACTCATTTTCGTTAACATATGATTGATTTGATCTAAACGTGGTTTGGTTCTTTCAGGATCATCCATCGCTAATGCACTTAAGATGAAATCGACGATAAAGATAGCCGATACGACAGAGTTATGAGAGCCTACACTTGCTGAGGAACATGGTAATACATATTGTGCATATTTGGTTAGTGGAGAGCTGTAACTGTCTGTAATTAAAAGGACTTCTACCCCATAAGACTTCGCTGCTTCCATCAAATCCTTCATACGTTTTGCATAGCGCGGATAGCTGACAGCTATAATGAAATCACCCGAGTTGAAATGAACCAAATCATCCACCCAGTCACTTTGATCTGCATCAATATACTGGCAATTCCCCAATAGCCGATTGATTCCTAACGACATGTATTCGCCAACAGGTCTTCCACTTCGGACACTTGTACACAAAACGTGGCGTGCGCTAGCTATTTTCCCAACAATTTGCTGAAATGTTTCTTCCGTGATATTGTCCAATGCGTACTGGATATTTTGAAATTGCAGTTCTACATGGTTATGCAGGAGCTTACTCTTATTTGAATGCTTGAGATTCGCCTCAAGTCTCGTTTGAGGGTCGGCTTTATGCTTCATAGCTGATTGGAGCTCTTTTTGAAACTCCGAAAAACCGGAATATCCCACAGCAGCAGAGAATCGCATGATAGTTGCTGTACTCGTCCCGACTTTTGACGCTAATTTATCAACAGTTAAAAAAGCGACCTCCATTGGATGTTGTACGATATAATCTGCAATTCTCCTCTGTGCATCGGTTAAAAAAGCGACCTTATGCTGAAGCTTATGTATTAAATCCTCCATTATAGCACCCGCCCATCCTATCGGCTTTATCTACGATCAGATTTGTTCTCTCTATATTGTACACATTTGTCCAAAATAAAAAAACAGCCAGCACGAATATCGCGCTGACTGCTTTAGCCGAGATGCTAGTTTATCGTGCTTGAGCTGCTGTGATAAGCGCAAGGTTGTAAACGTCTTCGGCATTACAGCCTCTTGAAAGGTCGTTTACTGGTTGATTTAAGCCTTGCAATATTGGACCTACAGCTTCAAAGTTACCTAAGCGCTGTGCAATTTTGTAGCCGATGTTTCCTGCTTCTAGGCTAGGGAAAACAAATACGCTAGCATCGCCTTTAATGACGGAATCTGGTGCTTTTTTCGCTGCTACTGAAGGAACGAAAGCTGCATCGAATTGGAATTCTCCATCAAGTACAAGCTCAGGTGCCTTTTCTTTTGCAATACGAACTGCTTCAGATACTTTTTCTGTTTCGTCTGATTTTGCTGAGCCTTTTGTAGAGAAGCTAAGCATTGCCACACGTGGTTCGATGTCGAACATTTTGGCTGTGTTAGCACTTTCAATTGCAATTTCAGCTAGATCTTGGCTGTCTGGTGCAATGTTGATTGCACAATCAGCAAACACATATTGCTCTTCGCCGCGAGCCATGATGAAGACGCCAGATGTTTTCTTTACGCCTTCTTTTGTTTTAATGATTTGAAGTGCTGGGCGTACTGTGTCAGCAGTTGAATGTGCTGCACCGCTCACAAGTCCGTCTGCAAGACCTTTGTACACAAGCATCGTACCGAAATAGTTTTCATCTAGTAATGCTTTTCTTGCTTGCTCTTCAGTTGCTTTGCCTTTACGTCTTTCTACGAAAGCTTGTACAAGCTCTTCAAAACCTTCATATGTATGAGGATCATACACGTCAACACCATCAAGTGTAAGACCTAATTCTTTTGCTTTTGCTTCAACTTCTTGTGTTTTACCTACAACAATTGGCTGCAAGACTTTGCCATCTGCTAGTTTTTGAACGGCTGTTAGAATGCGTTCGTCCATTCCCTCAGGAAAAACGATCTTTACTCCTTTACCTGCAACCTTTTCCTGAACTGTTGAAAAAATATCTGCCACTTATATACCCTCCTTGATTTTACAAAAAAAGCGTTCTCTTTTAAGCATACTCTTCTTCTACATAAATTCAAACTACCAACTTACATTATAGCGCTTACAAATTAAATTCTTATTTTTCAAACTAATTAAATCAATTTCCATAAATCTGACTTCGTCGTTCAAGTTTTGATCACATCTTCATTTGGACAAACTATGTTATAGTTGGAACAGATGGAAAACTGTTAATAGGAGTGAAAGAAATGAGCGAACAACATACAACCAATGAAGCAGCTCAAACACTAGACGGCTGGTATGCACTGCATGATTTTAGAACCTTTGACTGGACAGCTTGGAAGCTGCTGACAAGTGATGAGCGCCAAGCGATTCTTCATGAATTCACAGGTCTATTAGAAAAATGGAAAACAGCTGAGCACGATAAGGCTGGAAGCCAAACAATCTATAGTATTGTCGGCCAAAAAGCTGATATTATGCTCATGATTTTGCGTCCAACCATGGAAGAACTGGGTGAAATTGAACTTGAATTCAACAAGACACGACTAGCAGAGTTTACGATCCCAGCTTATTCGTACGTTTCAGTTGTTGAACTCAGCAACTACTTAGCAGGAGGCGGAGATGGCGGAGATCCTTACGAGAACCCGCATGTACGTGCACGTCTATACCCAGAGCTCCCTGCTTCTCAATACGTATGCTTCTATCCAATGGATAAAAGACGTTCCGGCAACGACAACTGGTATATGCTCTCTATGGATGAGCGTAAATCTCTTATGAGAAGCCACGGCTTAATTGGCCGCAGTTATGCCGGAAAAGTAAAGCAGATCATTACAGGCTCCGTCGGTTTTGATGATTATGAGTGGGGCGTCACTCTTTTCTCTGACGATGTGCTTCAATTCAAAAAATTGGTTTATGAAATGCGCTTTGATGAAGTCAGTGCACGCTACGGCGAATTTGGTTCCTTCTTTGTCGGAAACCGCTTAGCAAACGAGCAGCTAGCGTCTTATTTTCATGTATGATAAACTCTTAAGGCTTCGGATCTCTCCGAAGCCTTTTTATGTATTTTTTTAGAAAGGTGATCACATCATGAAAAACTTCCCCATCGCTATTTTTGCTTTAACGCTCGGTGCGTTTTCGATTGGTATGACTGAATTTGTCATTATGGGACTTTTGCCAAACGTTGCTAACGACCTCCATGTATCTATCTCTGCTTCAGGGCAGCTGATTACTGGATATGCACTTGGTGTGGCAGTTGGCGGACCTATTTTAACGTTATCGACTGGAAAAATGTCGAGGAAACGTCTTCTCATTTTATTAATGATCCTGTTCGTGGCGGGAAACACTGTTGCTGCTGTATCAACCTCTTATGGCCTATTAATGGTTGCACGTATTTTGACATCATTTGCTCACGGGACCTTCTTTGGCGTCGGAGCGATCATGGCGGCACGGCTTGTGCCTAAGGAGAAAAGTGCAAGTGCGATCAGCTTCATGTTTACAGGACTGACGGTCGCCAACGTACTGGGTGTGCCGTTCGGTACCTTCATTGGAAATCAATTCGGCTGGCGTATGTCGTTTCTCGTCATTGCTGTCATTGGGCTCATTTCCTTAATCGGTATCATCAGCTTAGTACCCAATCAATCGAAGGAAGAAGTACTGGATATTCGAAATGAAGTGTCTGTTTTGAAAAAACCACAAGTACTCGTCTCCTTTGCAATGACGATATTTGGTTTTGCAGGTGTGTTTACCGCCTTTACGTATATCAGCCCGATCCTGCTGCAAGTGACTGGTTTTCAAGAGAATGGGGTGACGCTCATCCTTGTTCTCTTCGGACTTGGGGTCACCATCGGGAATTTAGTTGGCGGAAAGCTTGCCGACTGGAAGCTGATGCCGAGTATTATCGTGTCCTTGATCCTGCTGATGGCTGTCCTGTTATTGTTTACTATCACTTCCGAATTCAAAGTGCCAGCTGTGCTGACTATTTTTGTGTGGGGAATCATTTCATTTATTCTTGTTCCTACCTTGCAATACCGCACGATGAACATGGCACATGAAGCACCGACACTCGCATCAACGCTCAGCCATTCTGCCTTTAATATCGGGAATGCCGGCGGTGCTGCGCTGGGCGGCCTTGCCATCCAGCTTACACATTTACAGCTTGTACCGTTATTTGCTGCAGCTGTAACTTTCATTGGACTCATCATTACGATCACGAGCTATCAGTCAGACAGACGAACAAAAAGGACCTGAGTCAGGTCCTTTTTTATTTCATCACGGTCATTTCTGGCTCTTCTATTTGTTTCACACGTTCCTGAATTGGGTGGGAAAAGGAGTGCTCGGATAAGACGATATGAGATACGGTTTTTGTAAACCCAGACACTGCCTGAATAAAGGCTTCAATTTCTTCAAGGGAAGCGACTGACAGCTTAATGAAAAAGCATGACTGTCCTGCCACTCGATACGCAAAAAAAGCGCGTGGGTGCTGATTCATAAAAGCCACAAAACGCTGATACTCCCCGTTTAGCACTGTGACTTCCAGTAAGCAGTCAATCATAAGCCCTAATTTTTTATAGTTGACCTGAACCGAATACCCTTCGATAACCCCTGCATCCTCTAATTTACGCACTCTTTCTGCTACCGCAGGTGCGGATAAATTGACTCGTTTGGACAACTCCCTCATAGATAAGCGAGCATCTTTTTTCAATTCATTTAAAATATGCACATCAACATCGGTGATTTTCATTCGTACCTCTCCTATCCAAAAATCGTTCCATTTGAAAAGTATTTTATGATAATACTTATGATGCGAAATGTAAAATAAAACTAAATAATGGTAGAATTTATTTTAACGGAATTGAATGAAAAAGCAAGTATGGAGGGATCACCTGATGAAAGAATCTTTAGACAGCCAGGCTTCTAAAACATTTCCCATCACACTTGCCATCGCGCTGACACTTGGCGTCTTTGCGGCGGGATCGGAAGAACTGGTGATTTCACCACTGCTGCCTGATTTATCACACTCCTTTCAGCACTCTCTTGATATTCTCGCCCTTTCCATCAGCATTTATGGGTTAGCAGTGCTTATTGGAGCCCCGCTGCTTGTTCCTTTAGGGGACCGGTATTCAAGGGAGCTATGTCTGATCATCGGGCTTTCTTTCTTTTTGATTGGGACCGTGATGTGTGCGGCTGCCCCGAATTTGGCGGTGTTTTTTGCCGGTCGTGCTATTTCTGGGCTGGCGACCGGTGTATTTGTGCCAACAGCCTATGCGCTTGTAGGCGACCGGGTTCCTTATGAATATCGAGGCAAAGTGATGGGGCTCATTGTGTCGAGCTGGTCTCTTTCTCTTGTCCTCGGTGTACCAATTGGCGCCTTCATCGGTCAGAGTTTAAACTGGCGATGGACCTTTTGGATTTTCGCCATCATGAGTCTCATTGTCCTGCTGCTCGTCATTCTTGAATCTCGCAAACAAACCGCCACAGCGAATACAGGATCACCTCAAACTAGGGAGAAAGCTGGCTCTTTATGGGGAGCTTTGAAAATTGATCGTGTCCCCGCCTATTTGACCGTGACTTTTTGTAATATGCTAGGATTTTATGGCATGTACTCGTTTTTAGGAGCGTATCTGCAAAGTTTGTTTTCTGGAGGGCAATCGACGGCAGGATTACTAATCATGGCTTACGGCGTCGGCTTTTCCATGAGTGTATTTACTGGGAAATTAGCAGACTGGTTTGGCAAAACTCGTTCTCTTTTCTTTGTGCTGGGCGGCATTACGCTCGTTCTGGCCTTACTTCCTTATGCTCCTTTCTCCTGGACATTGCTGATTTTTGCCCTATTTATTTGGGGTGCTATGCAAAGTTTATCCGTCACGCTTTTGAGCACTGTTCTAAGTGACTGCTCCCAAACCCACCGAGGCAAAGTGATGGCTTTTTACAGTCTTGCGTCCAACCTTGCCGTTATGCTTGGTTCCGCTCTTATGGGACCTGTCTATGTCCATTTCGGCTATCATACGGTAGGGCTTCTATGTGCGCTCATTACGCTCGTTGGTTTTCTTGTTAGTTTCGCCAGCTATAAACGTGAACGAACCTTACAGCAGAAACATAAAAACACATTTGAAACGTAAGCTCCATTCACTGCACATCTAGGTATGTGCAGTTTTTTAGATCAATTTTTAATATCATTATAAAATACATTTTTTATAAATTTTGTTGACAATTTACAAATATATTTTTTATAATCTAGTAAAAATTTGAAAAAGATTGGATGGTAAACATGATCTTAAAGAATGATGTTTTTCATTTCAAAGAAGAGCCCATCGTTTCACCTAAGATGTTTACAGTCAATACACTAGGCCCTAAGGGGACAAGCAGTGAATACGCAGCAAAACATTTCATCTCTCATTCCACCAATACACTCGGCACTCATACGAAACTATCCCTTTACGACACGTTCGAAACTTGCATTGAACATACTCTCTCTCACGCACTCCAATACACTCTCGTTCCACACGCATACGAAGGAATCAAACACTTCTACATGAGACCTGATCTGCAGCTCTTACAAATTTTCAGATGTGACACACCCATGTATGGTTTGGCTGTCAGACCAGATTTTCCATTTCATGAACAAATGCTCCACCATTTAAAAATTGTCTCTCATCCTGCACCTGTCAATTTAATTCAATATTTCATTCACCAAAATGCTGAATTTGAGCTGGTCAATTCAACAAGTACTGCCGCACAAAAAGTAAGAGACGGCGAATTTGATTTCGCTTTAACCAATGAGGTAGCCAGAGCCACATATGGCCTCACCTTCGTTCGAACGTTTAAAAGCATCCCTATGAGCTGGTCCATATTCGGAAAAGGAGAGATATAATATGCAAACTGAACAAAAGACGCAAGAACGATATTTTCCACAAGCCAAAAAAATAGAATGGGAGAATGGTGTCACACAATATTCCACGGTCAGAGGTGATACGGAAGTGTTAATCTCATACGTCCCTCCTCACACGATCATTGAACCTCACGAGCATCCCGAAGCACAAATCGGCATCGTATTAAAAGGTGAGCTTCAAATGACAGTCGGTCCATCAATCCAATTACTCACCCCTTTAGAATCAGCCTATATCGCACCACCTTTTGTCCCTCACGGCGCTTCTAACCTGACAGATGAAGAAGTGATTGCTATTGATATTAAGAGATTAAAAGATGGCGAGGAATATACGGCGCCTCCTACTTATTTCTTAGACATTTTCAAAACACGGGATTTACTCCCTGGCATGGAAGTGACCTTTTTTGTTGAGGACTGGATGGAGCTCATGATTGCCAACATTCCTGGAAATGGCGGAGAAATGCCTTTTCATAAACACCGCAATGAACAAATCGGCATTTGCATCAGCGGAGGTTATGATATGACCATTGAAGGCTTTACAGAGAAAATGGAATTTGGTACTACCTACTTCTGTGAACCTAAGGAAGACCACGGGGCGATAAATCCAAAGCCGGAAGCCTCAAAGTCTATTAATCTCTTCTTCCCTCCCCGCTATAATCGGTTGAAGCCAAAAGTGTCTAAGGTGAAGAAATGAACCTTACCGGAAAAGTCGTCTTGATTACAGGAGGTGCATCGGGGATTGGGCTTGCCGCAGTCAAGCTTTTCCTTGAGCACGGAGCAAAAGTCGCAGTGGCTGACATCAATGAAAAAAGCGGAAAACAACTCGTCGAATCATTGGCGCACGAGCATCTTGCGTATTTCAAAACAGATATTACGAATGAGTCTGACTGTCAAATAACCGTTCAGTCTGTGCTGAATCAGTTTGGGACAATCGATGTGCTGATTAACAATGCAGGCATTGAAATTGTCTCTCCCGTTCACGAGATGACACTGGAGGATTGGAATCACATTGTGCAGGTCAACCTGACGGGTGTATTTCTCATGAGTAAGCATGCTTTGCCGCATATGCTTGAGAAGAAAAGCGGAAGTATTATTAATACCGGATCTGTCGGAGGGCTTGTCGGCTGGCCTGACATTCCTGCCTATAATGCAACAAAGGGCGGTGTCATCCAGCTGACCAAATCGATGGCGGTCGACTATGCCGCCCATCAAATCAGGGTAAACTGTATCGCCCCAGGCATTATTGATACGCCATTAAATGAAAAATCCTTTTTAGACAATCATTCAGAAAGTCTTGAGGTTGTTAAAAAGGAAAAAGCAAAGGTGAATCCATTACTTCGTCTCGGAAAACCCGAAGAAATTGCGGGCGTCATGCTGTTTCTCGCCTCTGATCTATCCAGCTATATGACTGGAAGTGTTGTCACAGCAGATGGCGGTTACACCGCTAGATAAAAAGGAGTGCTTTCATTGAGTAAAAAAACCGTTCTTGTCATTGCTGATCTGGGAGGATGCCCGCCCCATATGTTTTATGAAAGCGTGGCTGCATCGTATCATATCATTTCTTATATCCCGAGACCCTTTGCTATTACAAAGGGACACGCTGAGCTAATCGAAAAATACTCTATTGCGGTCATCAAAGATCGAGATTATTTTGATACAAACCCTTCTTTTGAACACCCAGATTCGATTTACTGGGCACATGATGATTATCTGAAATCAGAGGAAGAGGTGGTGGATGACCTCGTTCGCGTCGCTTCCTTTTTCAAAGCGGATGCGATCACCACCAATAATGAATTATTCATTGCACCAATGGCAAAAGCCGCTGAGCGACTTGGGCTGCGCGGCGCCGGGGTAAAGGCAGCTGAATTAGCGCGTGATAAAAGCCAAATGAGGGCTGCATTCAACGCGGCTGGGGTCAAAGCAGTAAAAACTCAGCCTGTCACGACTTTAGCTGATTTTCAACAAGCCATTGAACATATCGGGACACCGCTTATTTTAAAGCCTACATATTTAGCAAGTTCCATTGGCGTGACCCTTTTTCATGACCGAGCCGGCAGTGATGATCTCTTTTTACACGTACAATCCTATTTGCAAACCATTCCCGTTCCAAACGCTGTGACGTATGAAGCACCCTTTGTCGCTGAAACATACTTGGAGGGCACTTATGAGGATTGGTATCAAGACGACGGCTATTCTGATTATGTCAGTGTAGAAGGATTAGTTGTTGAGGGTGAATATATCCCTTTTGTCATTCATGATAAGACCCCTCAAATCGGCTTTACAGAAACGGCTCATATCACTCCGTCGATCCTAGACAATGAAGCTCAGCACATCATCATTGAGGCAGCAAAAAAGGCAAATGAGGGGTTAGGACTCGAAAACTGTGCCACTCATACAGAGATCAAGCTGATGAAACATCGGGAAACTGGACTGATCGAATCAGCAGCTAGATTTGCTGGCTGGAATATGATTCCGAATATCAAAAAGGTCTTTGGGGTAGATATGGCCAAGCTGCTGATTGATGTATTAGTCGATGGAAAAAAGGCTGATTTGCCAAAAAAACTGCTTTCTGGACATACGCATTATGTAGCAGACTGTCATTTATACCCTCAGCATTTCAAAGAGAGCGGACACATTCCGCCTGAGGCCGCACACATCACCATTGATCATGTGCATATTCCGCAGGACACTTTAGTTGGAGATACTGTCATCATCAGCGAATCCGTCCCACCTAAAGGAACCTTTGTAGATCTATCTTTATTTGAAGCATTTAATGGCATCGTGTCTCTTGAATTAAAAGGGTCGTCTTCTCAAGATGTTGCCGCCTCCATCCGCAACATTCAAAAGCAGGCATCCATTCAGTTAATGGATGAATTAGTGAAGGGATAAGAAAGAGAGGATGTCGTGGTGAAAATCTTACCATCTAACATGATTGAACGGCTGCCAGAACAAAAATTCGGAACCGTATTTGAGAAAATTGCGCATAAAACAAAGCACGGAGCGAACATCATTAACCTTGGTCAGGGAAATCCCGATCTTCCTACTCCTGCGCATATTGTGAGTGCCCTTCAAGAAGCAGCAGGCACTTTGCAATTTCAGCAATATGCACCTTTTAGAGGCTTTGACTTTTTCAAGCAAGCCATTGCGGATTTCTACAGAAAGGAATTCGCCATTGAGGTTGACCCGAAGAAGGAAATTGCCCTTTTTAATGGCGGAAAAACAGGCCTTTATGTGATGAGTCAGTGCCTGCTTGATCCAGGGGACATTGCCCTCGTCCCCGATCCTGGATACCCAGAATATCATTCAGGTATCTTGATGGCAGATGCAAAGCCATACTGCATCCGGCTAGAAGAGGAAAATGGCTATTTGCCGAATTTCTCATCAATTGATCCAGACGTGTTAAAAAAGGCAAAGGTCCTTTTCTTAAATTATCCGAATAACCCAACAGGTGCTGTAGCAAATGAGGCTTTTTTTGAAGAGGCTGCGGCATTTGCCTCTACTCACGGACTCCATGTGATTCATGATTTTGCTTATGGTTCATTTCATTATGAGCAAAAACCAGTGAGCTTTCTAAAGGCTCCTCTTGGGAAAAACGTAGGCGTGGAATTATATTCTTTATCCAAAACATTCAATATGGCAGGATGGAGAGTCGCTTTTGCTGTAGGCAATGAGGACATCATTCATGCCATTAACGCTTTCCAAGATCATGTGTTTGTCAGTATGTATGGTGGATTTCAGCATGCCGCCACCGTCGCTTTACAAAGTGATGACTGTCATATTTTATCTTTGAAAGAAGTCTACCTTGAACGAATAAATTTCTTCATCCGTCACGCGGAGAAGCAGCTTGGCTGGACCATTGAACGTCCAGCCGGCGCCTTTTATTTGTGGGCACCAATCCCTGATGATTTCGAGGATTCTCATGCATTTGCCGATTATTTACTTGAGCATGCAGATGTCGTCGTGACGCCTGGGGGTGTGTTTGGAACACACGGAAGACGTCATGTCCGCATCTCAATGGTGACGCCAATTGAACAGCTTGCCCTTTTTATCGATCGGCTGCATATACTGCCGATTCGGTTTCATCAAAAAACCCGCATATAGCGGGTTTTTCATATCTATATACTTTTCATCGAACCACCATCGACAGATATTTGCTGTCCAGTGACATAGGAGGCTTCCTCTGATGTGATAAATGCCGCCAATGAAGCCATTTCACTCGCTGAACCTACTCTTTGCATCGGGATTCCTGACGCAACAGCCTGTACAGCTTCTTCGCGTGATAATGACTGCTCACGCATCATGTTTTCGATAAATTGTTCATACCGATCTGTAGCAATAAATCCTGGGTTTAAACAATTCACTGTGATCCCAGAAGGCGCAAGCTGTGTGGCTGCATTTTTACTAGCATTGATGATCGCTGCATTCATCATACTGTTCGTAAACATTTGATGACCAGGTTCCTTCCAAAGGTTCCCGACAATTTGAATGATTCGGCCATATTCATGCCTTTTCATTATTGCTGCCGCGCGTTTCATCATATCAATATACGCAAGAGCTTTCTGAGAAAATGCTGCCAGCATCTGCTCGCTTTCACATGAATCAAAAGTATCTGGCTTCCCTCCTGGAATGTTGTTAATCAACACATCCAGTCTGCCAAACTCTTTATCTATTGCCGCAAAGGCCTCAGCTCGCACTCCTTCATGCGACATATCGCCACAGAAAAGAGACACCGGTTCCTTTGTTTCTGCCATACGTTCAATGTGCTGCCGCGCATCTTCTAGTGAGGATTGATTTCTAGAATTGATGATGACCTTTACATGATCCTGGGCGGCAAGCTTTATGGCGATTGCCTTTCCAATCCCTGTACTTGCCCCTGTTACAAATGCAATTCTTTTAGACAAACTCATCCACATCCCTTTTCTGCTTAACTTAGAAAAATACATAAAATGACACTTAGAATGTATTTCAACAAAAAAAGACCTTTCTCCTGCGAAAGGCCTCTGTTCTTTATTTAAAAGTCGTTTCCCAATCAAATCCGATTGTCTCGTCATTCCATGCAATTCTCATTTCATCTGGGTTTTTCGGGTCATAGGATTCTGTCGTGAAATAGACAATTTGCAGAGGCGTCTCGCCTAGTACCCGGTAGCCATGTGCGACACCCTTTGGGATGAGGAGGAGCATTGGATTGTCTTCCCCCATATAATACACATCAGTTTGACCCTTTGTAGAAGAACCCTCACGCAAATCGTATAAAACGACCTGAGCATGACCTGCTGGGAAAAACCAAACGTCATCTTGCTTTTCATGATAATGAAAGGCTTTGATTACTCCTGGAAAGCTTTTCGACCACGATGCCTGCCCAAAACGTTGCAGCATCGGCTCATCATCTCGAATGAGCTCTGCAAAAAAGCCGCGATCATCACAATGTTTCATGAGTTTTTTCGTTTGTACACCATCAATCATGCTGATGCCATCTCCCTTCTTTCTGCAAATATTCGTGAAGCGCATCCTTCCAATGTCTCGGCTGCCAGCCTGTGGCTTCAATGGCTTGAAGGTCTAACACAGAATAGGCTGGACGAGGCGTTTGGAAGCCGTACTCTTCCGTGGAAATTGGCTCAATGGTCGTAGACAGGGCGCTTTTTGCCACAATTTCTGACGCAAAGTCAAACCAGGAACAGCTTTCTCGGTTACTGACATGATAAATTCCTGCATGCTGATCAAACAAATGAATGATGGCCTCTGCGACATCCTTTGTATAAGTCGGTGAGCCTACTTGGTCATTCACGATGCGCAGATGATCCTTTGTTTCTGCGAGCCGAAGGATGGTATTCACAAAATTATGTCCCTCATGACCGTATAGCCACGATGTACGGATGATTTTCACTTCGTCTGATACAAGATGGATCAATTCCTCACCAAGCTTTTTACTTTTTCCATAAATGGTTTGAGGATCTGCTTGTGCATCCACTTGGTAAGGCGTGTCTGCTTGCCCGTCAAACACATAATCTGTACTGACATGTAACACATCAGCCCCTACGTTCTTTGCCTCCAGCGCTGTATAGTAGGCGCCAATGCCATTAATAAGATACGCCTTTTCCGTTTCTGTTTCACACTGATCTACTGAGGTATATGCTGCTGCACTGACAACAATATTAGGACGAAAGTGTCTCATCGCATGTCTGACTGCTTGCTGGTCTGCGATATTGAGCATGCTCTTCGTTAAGGCAATGACGGTGATGTCTTTCTCCTTAAGCTGTCTGCTCAATTCCTTCCCTAGTTGCCCGCCTGCACCGGTGATTAAAACTTTCATCCGTCACCCTTCTTCGCTCTGATCATATTTGGCACGATACCAATCGATCGTTTTTTCAATACCTGCTTCAAATGACGTCTCCTGCGTCCAGCCAAGCTCCCGTTTTAGCTTACTGGCGTCAATCGCATACCGCCGGTCATGTCCTTTACGGTCTTCAACAAACGCAATACGGTCATGACTCATCCCGAGCTGCGTCAGAATGGTTTTGGTCAAATCGAGATTCGTTTTCTCGTTGCCACCGCCGATATTGTACACCTGCCCAGCTGTTCCGTTTTCAAGGACCTGCTTTACAGCTCTTACATGATCCTCTACATACAGCCAATCGCGAATATGCTGGCCATCTCCATAAATCGGGATTTTTTCTCCATTGATTGCTTTTCTAATAATCGTCGGTATTAATTTCTCTTCGTGCTGATGCGGTCCGTAGTTGTTGCTGCATCGTGTGATCATTGCGGGTAATTGGTGAGTGTGGATATAAGATTTTACAAGCAGGTCTGAGCTTGCCTTGCTTGCTGAATAAGGATTATTCGGTGAAAGCGGTGTTTGTTCTGTGAAAGCTGGATCATTCAGTTCCAAATCTCCATATACTTCGTCTGTTGAAATATGAATCAGTTTTTTCGCCTTGCCCTTTAAAACTGCCTCCAGCATACGATAGGTACCGAGGACATTTGTTTGAATAAAGGGCTCTGCCGATTCAATACTGCGATCAACATGGGATTCTGCTGCAAAATGAATGATCGCATCATAGACTTCATCAAACGCTTGATCCAGCTCATGTTGAAGGGTGATATCCCCTTGAATAAAACGAAAATGAGACAGCTTTAATAATTCATCCATCTCCTCTGGATGACTGGCATATGTTAACTTGTCAAAAACAGTGAGCCGGACATCTGTTTCCTGAAGCAGCAGTTTCACAAAATTCAGTCCAATAAATCCCGCTCCGCCTGTAATTAAATAAGACTTCGTCATTCGTATCCCTCTTTTTTCTTCATCGTTTCAAACATTTTCGTCGATGCTTGGTGGAGAGATTCATGTGTTCCTGCATCAATCCACCACCCTTTTAACATATCATAGGTCAGCTGGCTATTTGAGATATAGAGATTGTTTACATCTGTAATCTCTAATTCGCCTCGATCTGATGGCGAGATTTTCTCAATATATTGAAAGACTTCTTGATCATAAAAATAGATACCCGTGACGCAGTAGGATGAACGCGGATGCTCCGGTTTTTCCTCAATTGATAATATTCGTTGGTGGGCGGCATCAATTTCTGCAATGCCAAACCGCTTTGGATCTGTCACTTCTTTCAATAGAACCTTCGCACCGCTTTCTTGCTGCTGAAAGGCTTCAACAAAAGGAGTTAGCGAATCCTCAAATACATTATCACCAAGCATTAGCACAAACTTTTCCCCTTCTACAAAGGGCTTTGCGTAGGATAAGCCGTCTGAAATTCCAGAAGCTTCTGGCTGTACCTGATACACGATGTTCATCCCCAGTTCCTGATCGCCTTCAAGCAGCTTTTGAAACAGCGGGATTTGTTCTGCTTGTGATATGACCATTACTTCTAAAATCCCCGCTTCTTTCAATTTGAACAATGACCAATAAATCATCGGATATGGACCAACCGGCAATAAATGTTTATTGAAAATCTTCGTTAAAGGTGCCAGTCGTGATCCCTTTCCTCCTGCTAAAATAACTCCCTTCACATCTACACATCCTTATGTTCTTTTTGGTGATGATTCATGAGGTATATAAGAATGTTTTTCACTCGTTCGGTTCCTTTTCCATCAATGAGTGACCGTCCATTGAGATGAATGCTCCTGCGAAGAAAGTAGCTGCCGGACAGTCTTCGCACAGCACACCATATATCCTTTTCATCCACAAGGCTGCCCAATCCAAGATGGTGACAGGCTCCCTTTTGTGCAAAACGAGTGGCTGTTACTGCTTGGTGGTCTACTTGTGAAAGGACAATGCTGGGCACCCCGATACAAACGGCCTCATATAACGTCATCCCGCCAGCAACAATCGCTAGATCGGCTTCGGCAAGATGGGCAGGTAATTGATCCGTATGGCGAATGAATTGAATATGTGCAGCCTCGATTTTTTCTTCGATGCGAGAGGCTTTTCCTGTAACCGCTAGAATGTGTAAATGGCCGGCTTCGAGAAGTGCTGATACAGCTTTTGTTAATAATCCGCCTGGATCACTGCCCCCAAGGCTGATCACCACCTTCTTACATTCTTTGCGAACCTCATATGTGTCTTTTAATTTGCTGATCTTGTGATCTAACAATAAATAAGGTGTTCCATAAAAGTAGTCCGTTCCATTTACTTGCAGGTGCTTTTCGTCCAATCCACCATAAATGCCGTTTATGACAGCATCAGCAAACTGGCAAGCTTCTGCTCTTTCTTCTTCAAATAAGACCAGTTTTGCATTTCTGAAGGACGCTTTGATCGATTGAAGGAACTGAAGGTCACAATCAAGAACATCGATCAGCAGAAGATCAGGATTTCGCTCTTTTATGTCCTGCACCATTTGAAGAAATATGTTTGATTCCTGCACCAAATGAACGTGCCATGCTGAATGCGAGAGCATTTCTACACAAATCTGTTCATTTGTATAGAAATATAAGTCGTTTCCTTCTTGAATCAGTTCCTTTGCCAGACGTTTCATTCTAACGATATGCCCCATGCCTCTCAAAAAACCACCGTACACAACAATCATGATTTTTTTGTTCATTCAGCATCCTTCTGTCTCACAAATTGATTCAACCGAACCATATTAGGATCTTGTTCACAAATGGTGATGAGTTCAGCTGTAGGCACTGCAATAGACCCGCCGGCTTTTTCAAGTAAACGGGTGGCAAATACGTAATCTTCTTCTGTATCAACCGTGAATCGATAAGCAGGATATGCGAGTTCTTTGGGCGGTGTGAATAATTGCAGTTGAAATTGCTCAGGGTGCTTTCGGATATACAGCGTGACATGCTCACGCTCCGGCTGCGTAAGGGGAAAATTGTCGATTTCACATAAAATAGTTGCGTTGATCATTTCCCCGGAAATACCGAGTGGTGTTCCAGTCGTATACGTGTAATCAGCCTTCTTCTTTCTATGTTCTTCAAGCATTTTCGACAAAAGCACTGGATCTATAAATGGATTATCTCCCGTTAAACGTACAATGGTTTGTGGTTCAAAATGTTGAGCTATCTTTGCGAATCGCTGCAATACATCCATCTCACTGCCACGAAATACCTTATAGCCCTTTGATAAACAATAATGAGCCAATAGATCATCTTCTGCTTCGACTGTTGTGGCGATCATGAGGTTCTGCGTCTTGTGATTGTAATGATTTGATTGCTTTACACGTTCAACAATGAAATCGATCAATGCCATACCACCGATCGGCTTCATCACCTTTTTTGGCAGTCTTGTTGAGCCCATTCTAGCCTGTATGACAAAGAGCACATCATTGATCATTTGAAGACTCCTGCATGAGCACATCTTTCCACGAAACCCCTGTATGGGCTGGAATGTCTCTGACAGCCTTGGCACCAATTAAAGTCTCCATATACCGCGGATGAAGACCTTGGCTTTTTTGCCCTGGACGTAATACGGCTAGATTTTCTACGGTCAAAGTCTCGCCCTTTGCAATCCCTTTTATCGTAAAAATCCCTCGATACGCAAATTCACGAATCTGCCCTTCAATGGCAGTTGTCGTTTTAAAAGAACTGCCAAGGAGCTCCTCTGACACAGAATGAGTGTCTGTTTCTGATTGATTTCGGTCCTTTTCCGCCGCTCGAATATGCTGAACCATTCTCTTTAATTCTTCGGGATCGAGCGCAAAGGAATGATCGGCGCCAGGCAGCGTCTTATCAATCGTAAAATGCTTTTCAATCATGGCTGCCCCAAGTTTCACAGCGGCAACAGGGGCTTCAGTAGGATGCTCACTATGATCGGAAAAGCCGATGACTGCCTCAGGAAAAGCGGAGGCTAAGGTTTGGAGCACACGAAGATTCGTGTAAGCTCTGGGCGCCGGATACTTTGCGACGCAATGCATGATGGCGACCTGATCGTTTTGCTCGCTTGTAATCGCGTCATATGCTTCATGAACATCTGCAATAGTGGCCCCGGCAGTTGAGAAAATAATGGGCTTTTGAAAAGAAGCTGTATGTCGCAAAAGAGGCAAATGATTGATTTCATAGGATGCTAGTTTGAAAGCTGGCGGATCGGTTTGATTTAATAAATCCGCAGATTCCTCGTCACACACTGTGCTTAGAAATATCAGCCCTTTTTCCTCACAGCGGTTTAATAACACCGGCAGCCATTCTGGCGGCAGCTCCATTTGTTCGACTAAGGAAAAAATGGACACCTCTTCTCCCTTGGCTGTTGCGTATAAACCTGGTTCCTTTTGATACATCCGATCAGCTTGAAACATTTGAAACTTCACTGCATCGGCACCTGCTTCTTTTGCCACATCAATTAAAGCAAGCGCCTGATCCAGCTTTCCATCATGGTTAATGCCTGCCTCTGCAATGATAAAGACAGGCGCACCATCCCCCACTTTGCGATCTCCAATGTAGAAATGCGCCATCTTACCTCTCTCCTTTTTTCGGCCATACATGGTAATACAAAAAGGCATTTTTTGTTCTAAAGCCCAGCTTTTCGTACAGCTGAATAGCGGTTGTGTTATGCATCTGAGTTCCTGCAGACATAAACCGATGCCCTCTCTCATAAGAGGCTTTCACCATCGCAATCACCAGCTTTTTTCCGAGCCCTTTTCCTTGTGCATCCGGTCTAATGGCTAGTAAATCAAGCACCAGTTCATCGTCCTTTATCACCCCTTGGATCAAACCAACGACTTCATCGTTCACCTTTGCCGCGATATTGATATCTGCACGTCCGAGCAAATTATTTTTCATCCATTCTTGAAAGAAATGCTGGACGGCACTCTGGTCTAAAAAAGGATCAAGCGCATACCTGCTTTTCACAAAAGCCTGATAAGCGAGTGAGACCGCCTCATCGTATTCCTTTTCATCTGGCAGACTGATGACCACATCTTCACCTGTTGATGGCATTTCCATGTGAACAGGCGGTGCTTCAAGACGAGTGAGACCGCCCACATAGTACACATGTGACAGCCTTTGGACGATGCGGTTTTTTCCAACATCCGCCGCTTCAAGACGTAAAAAGAAAAAATCGCATTTTTCTGATCTCATCCAATTGATAAAGCGCTCCATTAATTCCTGAAAAGCAGATGCTGACTCAGCTTCTGCAAACTTCACATGAAAAATATGCTGATCAAATATGCCGCTTTCCCATTTTGACCAGTCGTATAACAGCACCGCTTTGAGCTGGGCGCCACTGACAAGACCAAACTGTTTGAAGCCTTTCATTTGTTCAATTTGTTGACCGTAATTCTCAAGCCAAGCGGACAGCACCTGATCGTCTATTGCATGAACAGCCTTCATGAAGATGCCTTCTGTTCTTTTAAAATAGACAGCACCGCAGTGATGACATCCTGCACATCTTCATCTGTCATACTGGGGTAAAGGGGGAGTGAGAGGGTCCGCTTGTAGTACGCGAGTGATTCAGGAAAATCCTCTGGTGAATAGTGGTAGGTTTGTTGATAGTATGGATGCATATGAACAGGGATAAAGTGAACACTCGTGCCGATCTTATAGTCTTTTTGCAGCTGATCAATTAGCTCATCGCGTGTGATGAATGCTTCTTTCGGGTCCACTTGCAGTACATATAAATGCCATGCATGTCTTCCCTCATGATGCACTGGCGGCAGGATCAGCCCTGCTTCCATTTGAAATGCTTGATTGTATGCTTTCGCAATGTGTTCTCTCCGTGCCTGCATATCATCTAGACGGCTTAGCTGGACAAGCCCTAACGATGCCTGCACATCAAACATGTTCATTTTATAGCCAGGTTCCTCGACCTCGTAGTACCACGTTCCTTTTTCTCCATAACGATTCCATGCTCCTTTGCTCATCCCATGGAGTGCTAGTCTTCTGATCCGAGCGGCAAGTGCATCATCATTTGTCGTCAGCATGCCGCCTTCCCCGGTCGCTATATTTTTCGTCGCATAAAAACTAAAGGCAGTCGCATCACCAATCGCTCCAATCGGCTGCCCGTGATACGTCGTATGCAGAGCATGAGCGGCATCCTCTAGCACAAATAGATCGTACTTTTTGGCAATGGCTAAAATCCGGTCCATATCGCACGATTGACCAGCAAAATGAACAGGGACAATCGCTTTTGTGTGTGGTGTAATCGCCGCTTCTAGTCTCTCTGCATCGAGGTTGAGTGTCGCTGGGTCAATATCGACAAATACAGGAGCTGCCCCTGTATGAATGATCGTATTGGCTGTTGCGCAAAATGTCAGAGGCGTTGTAATCACCTCATCCCCATTCCCAATCCCTCTAGCTTTTAAGGCTAAAAATAAAGCAGCCGTACATGAATTGACAGCGATCGCATGTTTTGCACCGGTCAGCTGCCGGAACTCTTCTTCAAACTGTCTGACTTTTGGCCCGGTTGACAGCCAGCCTGATTTTAATGTTCCAATGACTTCGTCAATTTCTTCCTGCTCAATCAACGGCAGGGCATAAGGAAGAAATTGTTCTCTCTTTTTTTCCATATCGCTTGCACACCCCTATCTTCATCTCTGAAAATCTACACCTGTTTTTGTTTTAAGCAGAGAAAGCAGAACATCGGTCGAACGCGCATGCGGATAATGTTGTTTAATGAACTTAGCTCCTTGCTGCTTTGCCAGCTTCATCTCTTGATCATCCGACAAAATACGAATGGCTTTCTCAGCCAGTTCAACAGGGTTTTCCATCTGATAGCTGCCAAGCGACTCGTAATAAGGGTATCTTCTGCCTTCTGTCATTTTCCCGATCAGCACACTCTTTTCAAAGAGCATCGCTTCAAGACCGACGGTTGATGTGAGCGTAATGACCATATCCATATATGGCAATAGGTCATATAAGTCGATTTCTTTTTTAATCAATCTCACATGATTTCCTGCTCGTTCAATGGACATATATTCATTTAATCGGTTGCGGGCAATTTCCCAAGGATGCGGCTTCATGATCAACTGAATGTCCTTCCGTTTTGCAATCGTTTGAAGCACATCACGATAGAAAGCTTCTGAAAACGGCTGCGTTGCCACAAGTACGGTCTTTTTGGCAGGATTAAAGTTCAATTTACGAAAGATGAGTTCCTGCTGAAGCGGCGTTCGATCCTTCACCAAATCAAACCTCGGATGACCTGTGATCTCCACCTGTTCCGGCTGACAGCCTTTGTCTACATACCAGTCTTTTTCATACTTTCCAAACACCCCGTGGCACGTCGTGAAAATCGGTAAAAAGGCTTCGTCTCCCATCAGTGCGCCGTGCTGAAGACAGATACTCGTGAGCTGGCGTTTCACAGTTTGCAGTGCAAGTACCCGGCTGTATGCATCCTCCGTTGTCCCCACAATGATAGCTGCAATTGGCTCCATCTGAAAAAGCACTTCTGTCTGGTCTATCACATCAATAAATTGCACAATGTCCTTCCGAAGCTTTTCTCTAAAAAAGACATTGCCAAAGACCGGGTGCTTTGCGTAAGGTTTAAGGAGAGCATTTGCTTTCTCAATATATTCAGCATGGGCTTCTTTATTAACCTCTCCAGCTAATTCAGGCTTGCTGATGACAGGTAAACCGAAATAGTCTGCCTTCTTCCAGCGAGCAAGCACCACGGTTTGACTCGGATGGAACCGCGTGTAATTTTGTTCAGTAAAACGCAGATGTTCAAAGTGAAGCAAGACCTTTCCATTCGCCGGACGATAAGCAATACGCTTAATCTGCTGCTTATGTTGATCAAAAAATGGCTGAATCTCTTCCGGCAGCGGACAATCGGTTGTCAATTCTTGACCGAATGCTTCATCCTCCATACGTTCCCTTACCTCAGGACTGATATATTGATAGAAATTGCTGATCAACCCAAGAGGAATTTGTTGATAGGACAAATCCTTCATGAGATTTACAAACTCAAAGTACACCTGCCAATAATGATGAATATAGTGCGACACTTAAGGTCACCTCCCATGTTTTTGTTTTAATATGCGGCGGAGCTCCCAGCATGTAGACTGCTCAGGAAGTGCTTGAATAAAGGCATTTTTCTCTTCTTCCGCCAACTGATAGTGAATGGACTGTTCTGTGATGTAATTTGTATCTAACACTTCATCATAGGGATAGAACGGATAAAAATGATTTAATCGAAAAAAGAAACGGGCATCCCCTATTCGATAAAAATGCGGACTCTCGTCCCAGTAAGACCCAAATTCAGCCTGAATTTTTGTTAAAATCGAAGCACGATGAACGACTGAGCAATGATCTATGGCACAAGGTGCATTCCATTGCACCGTTTGCGCAGGTCGAATCGTTTCCTTTACTGGCTCTTTTTTGCTATTTAAATAGATTACTTTTGAAGCAGAATAGACAATATCTTCACCTGGTCGAGCATCTAGATAATGTGTGAGTTTCTCTAAACGGTCCGGGGCATAGACATTGTCATCTGTGGCATAGGAAATATACTCTCCCTTTGCTAGTTCTAATGCTTGATTAATGAGAACGGCGTATCGGGTTTTCGCTGTTCTCTCCTCCAGCGATTTGACACCGCTTTGGATAAAATGAACACGGGGATCTTTGCGAAAGGGCTCAATCGCGGCAAGGGTTTTTTCGTTTGAACCATCGTCCATAATAAATAGTTCAAAGTCTGACAGCGTCTGCTGCAAAACCGCTTCAATCGATCTGCCGACGTAAGCCGCCTTGTTGTAGCTCGTCATAATGACAGTTACTTTTGTCAAAGTTTTCACCTCGGTCTCTTTCAAACTATGTTTATCATATGTGTCTCCTCTTAAAGAGACTGTAGAGTGACCTATTTTTTATAAAATTGTATTTTTTTATTGTTTTATCTTTGAAAAACGTGAACTTTTTGGTAATATAAGTAATCATTTGTGTGTATTAAAGGAGTAAAGAACATTGGAAGCTATGAAGAATGATCACTCCCAAGAAGAGGAAGCGAAAGGTTTTTTTCGATTTTTCAAAATTTTCGTCGCAACAAAAACAATTATTCGCTCATATCAACATTCCTCTATTCCCATTTGGCTGATGATGCTCCTTGCAAGTATCGCTGGTACAGGCTGGGTCTACGAAGGGTATTTTAGCGATTATATGGGCAATCATATTCCATTCCCTTTTATTCTGTTACAAGGTGCGGGATATGGTATTCTAGCAGGCAATCTCGGTCTATTTTTCGGTGTACTCATCCTAAAGTGGTTAGGGCGTCTTTTTTTCGGCAGTCAAACGGCATATCGAGATGTACTCAAAGCCTTCACGCTGACGACCTTTTTCCCTTCCGCTTTATTTGCACTCAGTTGGATTTTCACGATTGGAATGCTTGGTCCGTATACGTTTGTCAAAATCTCACCCTATTTAGATCAGCATTATGAGGTTTGGTATTATCTCGATCTTTTGACACTGATTGAAGCTTATGCAAAGACGTGGATATTTGGAATGACTGTTTTAGGCATTGTTGCTGTGATGAAGCTCAGATTATGGCAAGCCTTTCTCATTGTGATCACACCGCTTGCGGCATGTTTTCTCTTCGTGACACTTTCATTTGATGTCCAGCGCGCTGTAAATTGGATGATGTAAGGAAGGTTGCACATCATAAGCGAAGCGCAGAACTGGCAAAGAATGCGGGGTTAGCCCGCGCCTAAGGAACTGCACCGCAGTTCCTTTTTTTCGTTCAATGTACATATTCTGCCCTCCTGTCTCATAGTGTGAAAGAGAGAAAGAATGCTATGGAAACAACAGGTGCTTAAGTGCCTTCTGTTTAGAACACCATGAGGAAAGAGGAGGAACGTTATGAAATTGAAAAATCAATTTGGGCAAGGTTCGGGTTTCGAAGGTCAAGATTTTCGCCAGCAACAATATGGAGCAAATCCGTATCCTGCGCAGCAGATGGGTTATTCAGTCCCTCCCCAAACGCAGGGTCAAATGCAAGGACAAATGCAGCAGGGATTTTCACCAATGCCGTCTACTGGTTCTTCACAAGGGGGGCAGGGCATGCAGAGCAGCGGGCAGCCTTATCAAATCCCTTCTGGACCGATTTATCAGCAGAATGTCACTGGTCAGCTGCCAATCGAGCAGTCCTATATTGAAAATATTTTACGTTTGAACCGTGGCAAGGTAGCCACGATTTATATGACGTTTGAAGCAAGTAAGGAATGGAACTCGAAGATTTTCAGAGGCGTCATTGAAGCTGCAGGACGTGACCACATTATCATTAGTGATAACAAGACAGGAACACGATACTTACTATTAACGATCTATCTTGATTACATTACGTTTGATGGGGAAATACAATACGACTATCCATACTCCATGTCCACGTATTCTCCGAGGTAGACAATGCCACATATCGCAAAAGCAAGGAGCAGGCGCCCTTGCTTTTTTCTTTTGACTAGGTTTTTGTCACACCTCTCAGGCGCTGCTCATAAGATGCCTAGTAGTTTTTATCAAACACCTAGAGGTGACATTCATGACTGTTGAGCTGGATTATACATCACCAAATGTTAAATATTCATACGATCTAAATCAAAGCCCACTTGTGAAATACGATCAGCATAACCTGATTAACATTTTAGGAAAAAAGCAATTAAACTCGTTGGATCAAGTATCCCTGCTGGATATATATTTGAGTAAAAGCAAAGTCGTAGAGCCTCATTATCATCAAAATGCCGCAGAGCTTGTTTATTGTATAGCCGGTTCTGCTGCCGTCTCAATGCTGAATCCATTTACAAAAAAACTGCACACCTATACCATCACCCCTGGACAGGTAGCAAACGTACCTCAAGGCTGGTGGCACTACGAAGTTGCCCTTCAAGACAGGACTCATTTGTTAGCCATTTTTAACGCATCTACGCCAGAAGTGATCCTGGGCTCAGACCTTCTCACCCTCACCCCTGCTCACATCATGGCACATACGTATTGCATGAACGAAACACAGTGGAAACAGGCGATTCAGCCTGTGAAGCCAAGTGTGTTTATCGCGCCATTTTGCCACAGAGAAGAGGAAGCACAAACGAACCCTGTCCCTCCGTCTCACTACATTCCTTATTATCAAGCACCGCCAAACTACGCCCCTTACTGGAATTAAGAAAAAAACCGATGCCCCTCTCAGAGCATCGGTTTTTTGGCTTATAAATTTTTTGCTGCTGCAATGACAAGCATGATCCAAGAAGCGATAAATGCTACTCCGCCAATTGGGGTAATGGCACCTAGAATCTTCACCTGAGTTAATGCCAGAACATAAAGGCTACCTGAGAAGAAAAGGATGCCTGCAAGCATTACCCAGCCAGCGGTTGGAACTAGAGAAACACCTGACAGCTTATCTGCAAGAAAAGCGACAATAAATAGTCCTATCGCATGGAACATTTGATATTGAACCCCTTTGTTCCAAATCTCTATATACTTTTCAGGAATTTTCCCTTCAAGACCGTGCGCACCGAAGGCTCCGAGTCCAACAGCTAGCATCGCATTAATCGCACCTAAAATGAAAAATAGTTTCATTCGTCATTCTCCTTATCTCGTCAATTATGTTTATCATAGCGCGGGTGACAGACGATATTCAACTTTCCGTTTACGTTGACACGAGATTGTCGGATTTCTTTTTCTTTCGTAACAGAACTTGATCGACCGCGATCGCAATGAGTGTACCTAGTACAAGTCCATTGCTTAATAATGAAATAAGCACAGGATGCATGCCTTTCAAGGCTCCCTGCGGTACAAACATCGCCCCTACACCTGCTAAAACGGCAATTCCTAGGACAAAGCGAATCCGCGGAATTTCTTCTTTCTCATACTGATCGAACTCAGACATCGCAATACCAATCATTGAGGAGAATACCACAAAGTTTACAGCAAGCCCCACAGGTGATGGCAATGCGGAGAAAAAGCTCATGAGCAGCGGGAATAAACTAATGAGTACAATGAGCAGACTTCCTATGAAAAATGGCTTTCTCGATGGAATTTTCGTTGTTTGGATAAATCCTGCTGCTCCGGAAATAGGTACAGGCGCAATCGCTCCGATTAATCCGCTCAGTAAGTGGCCAAATGCTGCGACAAAACCTGCCGGACGAGCTCTCTTCCGTTCACGCAGTTCACCAAATGCCTTCACTGAACTTTCCACAATTCGAATACTTGCCAGCATGTTCACAATGAGTAAAATCGTAATGAAAAAGGACGTGACAAGCAATCCGCTGTCAAATACCGGCATTCCGAATGGAAACAGCTTTGGAAACTCGATGATTTTTTCTGGAATTCGAACCGGCTTTGCCAGTCCGAGTAGAGCAAATAACAACCAGCCTCCTGCAAGGGCAAACAACACAGAAAACTGTCTTAAGTAATGCCATTTTGAGCGGCTGATCATGAAGGTCAGAACAATAATCAAGATCGACAAGCAAAAGACAAGCCCGTCCACCTGATTTCCCCGATAGCCGATGCCCATCAGCCCTTTCATGATCGGCTGACTTAACTGCACAACTAATAATAGCAAGTAAATACCTGTGACGACTGGCGTAAATAAAGACGCGAGCCAATTAATGATTTTAAAAAGACTAAAAATAAAAAAGAAAGCAGCACTAAAAATTAAAGCTCCTTGTAGTGCTTGCAGAGTTTCAGGATACGTTGCAAAGATGGTTCCTGTCATACCTGCATAAAGGGTATACACACCCCACCAAAGCCCTGCTGGACTTTCATTGATCGGCAGCATATGGCCGCATAAACATTGCACCATCGCCACAAGACCAAGTGAAAAGAATGTACTTTGAATCAGCTCCGCTGACTGCACTTGGTTCAACTCAAATGCTTGTGCAATCGCAATTGGTACAGCAATTGAAGCTGCGATAAAAAATGCCATCCACTGAATGGCGCCCAAAAATAGTTTCAAACCGATCACCTTCCCTTTGTCGTGACAAGACCATTAAAAATCAAAGATAGAGTCGCCGTTCCCGGCCTTCTCTTTTTGCCCCTCTTCTTGATGCTGAAATTTCTTCGCACCACTCGCACCCATCAGTTTCTCAAGCATGGCTTGATCTGAGGAGACGGGCGGCGCAGACGGTGTCTGTATCGAAGAAGGCGGCGAGATAACCGGCGTTTGCGGCATTTGCACCTGTGATGGTGCATCGAGAATGACATCACATAGTGAAGAAATCGCCGCCACTTGACGTTTCACCTCTTCATCATTTCCACTTTGTTTCGCCTTTTGAACCGCTTCCTCCATTTTTTGAAGCAGGCTTGATATATGAATATTCAAGGGTAGACCCTCCAATCTAAAAAAATCTCTTTTCAACATTATTTTACCAAATGAACAAACGAAATGGGTTCATTTTTTCAAAGCAGTCTGCTTCTGCCTCTCTTATTTGACCCGACATGGCTCTTCACACATAATAAAAGAAACAACATCGTTTATGAAAGGATTGAATAATGGATAAACTCACTGCTCTTTTTCAGAAACAAAAAGTCTTTCAAAAGCCGCCGGTTGAAGAACGTATCCGTCTTCTTAAAGACTTAAAAGCAGCCATCAAACAGCATGAGAAAGATATTTTACAAGCCTTGGCCCATGATTTACATAAATCCGAACAGGAAGCCTACACAACAGAGGTCGGGATGGTGTATGAAGAAATCAATCATACCATCAAGCACCTCCACAAATGGGCAAAACCAACACGCGTGAAAACGCCCCTCACTCATATCGGGTCGAAAAGCATGATTATGAAGGAACCTTATGGCCGTGTGCTCATCATTGCTCCTTGGAACTATCCTTTCCAATTGGCCCTTTCTCCATTAGTTGGTGCCATTGCTGCGGGTAATGCCGTTATTTTAAAACCGTCTGAGCTAACGCCGCAAGTTTCAGAAGTAATCAGTACAATCGCGGAACGTGTATTTCAAGAAGACCATGCAGCTGTCGTAGAAGGCGGAGTAGATGTGAGTACAGAGCTGTTGAAACTGCCCTTTGATTATATCTTCTTTACAGGAAGTGTGGCAGTTGGCAAAGTCGTCATGGAAGCCGCCGCAAAGCATTTGACCCCAGTCACACTTGAGCTTGGCGGAAAAAGCCCTTGCATCGTCATGCCTGATGCAGATATCAAATTAGCGGCAAAGCGAATCACGTTCGGCAAATTTACCAATGCTGGTCAAACGTGTATTGCACCAGACTATCTGCTTGTTCATGAATCTATCAAAGAGGAACTTTTGCGGGAAATGACAGCCTGTATCCGTGACTTTTATGGCGAACAACCGGAAACACATCCGCACTTTGGGAAAAATGTCAGCCAGCGTCATTTTGACAGGCTCTCACAATTCCTCTCAAATGGAACGATCGTCACGGGGGGACAGCGCAACGAAGACGAGCTCAAAATCGCTCCGACCATTTTAGACCACATCACATGGGAAGATCCCGTCATGCAGGAGGAAATTTTCGGACCGATTCTGCCTGTCATGACCTTCGAATCTCTGCAAGAGGCAGCACATATGATCAAAGCAAGACCGAAGCCGCTTGCACTTTACTTATTTACAACAAGCAAGGAAACAGAATCCTATATCCTAGACCATCTCTCATTTGGCGGAGGATGTATCAATGACACGCTCATGCATGTCGCTACTCCTTACCTGCCATTCGGAGGCGTGGGTGAAAGCGGCATAGGACGATATCACGGGAAAGAAAGCTTCTTTACGTTTACGCATGAAAAAAGCATCCTGCGCCAAACCAATCGCTTCGATTTTTCCTTCCGTTATCCAAATGCGAAAAACGGACTCGACTTGGTTCGTAAATTTTTAAAATAAACAGGACGAAGGGTCTCTCCCCTCGTCCTCTTTTTATTCAATATCTTGGATACACCAATTGATTTCTTCAATCCCCATTTGATTTAAATACGCGTTTACCTTTGAGAACGGACGACTGCCAAAAAAGCCGTTTCTTGCAGAAAAAGGACTTGGATGAGGTGACTCAATGATGTAATGCTTGTTTTGATCAATACGTTCTTTCTTATTTTGAGCATGTCTTCCCCACAGCACAAAAACGACGGGCTGATCACGTTCATTCAGCACATCAATCACGCGGTCTGTCACACGTTCCCAGCCCTTGCCTTTATGCGAGTTCGCCTCGCCCTTTCTCACGGTCAGCACAGTGTTTAAGAGCAGCACACCTTGCTCTGCCCAGCTCACAAGTGAGCCGTGATTTGGAACAGGACAGCCAAGATCATCCTTTAGCTCCTGAAAAATATTTCTCAACGATGGCGGATGCTTCACGCCAGGCTGAACTGAAAAGCTTAATCCATGTGCCTGACCTGGGCCATGATAAGGGTCTTGTCCCAAAATCACAACTTTGACTTCTTCATAAGACGTCAAATGAAGCGCACGATAAACGTCATCCGGTTTCGGAAAAACGGTCTGCATGCGGTATTCCTCCTTCATCCATTCACGTAATTCTTGATAATATGGCTGTTCAAATTCACTTTTCATCACAGCCCACCAGCTATCATTTAAAAATGGCTTCATTGGGGTTCTCCTCCTTGTGTCTGCTGTGCAAGCCTTGAGATCATCGGTTTTCCGTCCCACACAATCTCACTCTCTGATTCTCGTTTTTTCATCGCTGGTTCTTCTAATAAGACAGCAAAGTTCGCTGTTGGCAAATCGCCCAGCCCGTGCTTTTCACTGAGATCATCTAAGCAGTTCTTCCTTGTCTCACCAAGATCACTAGACTGATTCCCGCCGCCGTCAAAAAACGCATAGATCACACTGGCAGCTAGTACTCGTTTGACCCGGGCATGCTGCGTGACACGTAAGAAAAAGTCCCAATCCCAGTAATGATGCATCGCTGGATCAAAATAGCCAATCTCATCGTGTATACAGCGTTTGTACATACTGCCGGAAGGAACGTATGTAGAAAAGACACGCATATCCTCAATAGCAGCTGTATACGCAAACAGACGTCTTGACACAGGGAAGCGGGTCGCACCTTTTTCTTCAAATGATACAATTTCTGCATCAGAAAAGACAAAATCGGCCTCCTCCAGCGCCTTACTCATACGTTCAATATGACAAGGTGTAAAATAATCATCGTCATCACTCAGCATGATCACATCGCCTGTCAGCTCCCGCACTCCCACGTTTCTAGCATTCACATGCTGGACATTCTCATCTAAATGTATCAAGCGGATCGGAAGTTCGGGGTAGAGTTCCTGAATGATCTCGACGCGCTCTCCTGCATCATTCACAACCACAATTTCAAAAGGCTGTACGGTTTGTCTCGTAATAGATTCAAGCAGCTCACACAGTGCGCTGAGCCGGTTATGTGTCACAATTAATAAGGAAATCTTCATATTCAGCTTACTCCTTTAATAGATTCGTCTTTTTCCATTAAAACATAAAATGGCGTTCTTCTCATGATATAAAAGGCGGTTTGATATGACGGGAAAATGGGAATTTTTGATGAAAAGGAGTGATCATGATGGAATATTTCACAGTAGAAAATAGCAAAGAAGCCAACCAGACCATCGAACAAATACGTTCAACAAAGGATGATATTTTTGTTTTTGCGTACGATCCAGAACGCTCTGATACCGTCACAGAGCATACGAATGCCAAAAGCATGACAGCGGTCGATCAAGGGATTTTAGATCAAATGGCCAATGTCATTCGCACCCGGGATGACGAGCTCATGGCCAAATTGATGTCGGTTGGCGCCGATCAGGAATTAGCTTTATCACTTTTAGACGAACTGAAAAAGGGGAAATTGGTGATTTGTAAAAGGTAAGGGGAAAGGCGTTCTTCCTAGGGTGGAACGCTTTTTTATGTCGTTTCATTGTGATAAATGAAAAAGCTGATTATAATAAGGGATAGAACAGTAACTGTTACACATCACATTGGAGGTTCAGCCACTATGTCTATGAATAAAGCACTCACCATCGCAGGCTCGGATTCAAGCGGCGGTGCAGGTATCCAAGCAGATTTAAAAACGTTTCAAGAAAAAAACGTCTATGGGATGACAGCTTTAACCGTTGTCGTTGCAATGGACCCACATAACCATTGGGATCATCAGGTGTTTCCAATTGATACGGCGACAATTCGTGCACAGCTCTCTACCATTGTAGAAGGCATTGGGGTAGATGCGCTGAAAACGGGTATGCTCCCAACAGTCGACGTGATCGAACTGGCAGCGGACACCATCAAAACATATGACCTAAAAAATGTCGTCATCGATCCTGTTATGGTTTGTAAGGGTGCGAACGAAGTGCTATATCCGGAGCACGCTGAAGCACTGCGCGAAAAGCTTACGCCACTGGCAACCGTCATCACGCCTAACCTTTTCGAAGCAGGTCAATTAAGCGGAATCGGTGAAATCAAAACGATCGAACAAATGGAAGAAGCAGCAAAACGCATTCACGAACTTGGTGCCAAGTATGTGGTCATCACTGGAGGCGGTAAGCTAAGCCCAGATAAAGCGATCGATTTGCTTTATGATGGACAAACCTTCGAACGACTTGAAACAGATAAGATCGACACAGATTACACACACGGCGCAGGCTGCACATTCTCAGCAGCAGTCACAGCTGAACTAGCAAACGGCTCAGACGCGAAAGAAGCCATTTATGCAGCAAAAGAATTCATTACAGCTGCCATCAAAGGCTCTTTTCAGCTAAATGAATACATCGGACCAACAAAGCATTCTGCTCATCGTTTTGATAAGTAGAATAAAAAAAACCGATTCGCCTTTTGGGTGAATCGGTTTTTTTGTTTATCGTAAGCTGAGTCTCTGTGCAAATAACCAATCTGTTAATCCTTTGGTCTCATAAGCAGGCGTCCATGATGCATGATCATACCCATACTTGCTTTCATACTCCGTATAAATTGGCCTTCCACCAGCATTTTGAATAGCCTGAATTGTATTTCTCGCATAGCTGATAGGGATAATGGAATCATCCTCTGCATGAAATGCCCATATTGGCTTGTGTGCTAAAATTCCCGCCTTGCTTGGATCAGCACCACCAGCAATAGAAATCATTGCTGCAAACAAACGAGGATATGTGGTGTTCAACTGATACGAGCCAAATCCGCCTTGAGATAAACCAGTCGCATAAATCCTTTTCTGATCAATCTTATAAGAAGTTAACACATGCTGAAGTACTTCATAGGCTTTGTGTAAATCTGGTGAAAATTGAAATACATTTTTCAGATCGATTTCATTTTGCGCATTTCTTGTTAAAGCAAAGCCCCCATCCACAGTATTTCGCGCCTGAGGTGCTAGTACGTATGCAGGATGTTTCTTTTGAACTTCAGGAGAAGCCCATAAAACTGCACCATCGTTTGCAAGTAACTGCTTTTGATTATCGGTCCCCCTTTCCCCACCTCCATGTAAGAATAGGACTAGAGGATAAGCTTTACCCCTCTTATGGTTTTTCGGAATGTACAACCGATAAGGCATTCCTTGATATTCAAAAGATAAAAAAGATGATGCAATATCCTCTCGTGTGACAAAACGATAATTGTACGTAGAAGTAGCTAGGCGATACTTATTTTTGTAAGCGCTTACTTTTAAGGTTGTATTGGTATCAATATGAATAGGCTTTTTATATCGCTGACTTTGAGATGTCGGCTGACTGCCATCTGTTGTGTAATACAAAGTAGCTTTTGGCATCGGAGAATGGAGAGCCACCTCTTGTGTACGATAATATTGACCAGATGGTAAGGAAGCGGTAGTGTAAAAATTGACGTGTGCGGGGTTCGAGCAGATGAAACGGAAGGACTAAGAAAACTCATAGAAAAAAGGACAATGAGAGCGGTAATCAAATATTTCTTGGTTGCATGGTTCATATCGTTCCTCCTGTATAAGCTTAGATGAATTTTCATTTATTTTGTATCATGACAAAAGAAATATCAACGCTTTCATTTTAATTTTTAATGATCTGACTAAAAAAAGCATACCCATACACAGGTATACTTTTTCACGATACATTCATACCTACTTTTGCTGATCAGATTCTTTCGCCATTTTTCGAATAAAGGCTTCAATAGATTCAACAAATAAGGCATATTCTTTCATTTGTTTATACGTATCTGACAGCTTCTCTTTTAATTCTTCCTGCTCTAGAGAAGGTTCACCGAGAATAGATTGGACTTGAATGAGCAATTCTTTATATTCTTCACGTTTATCTTCAACATGATCTGCCATTGTCTCCAAGCGTTTTCTAGTCGTCGGCTGCTGTTTTGGATTCAAGTAAACAACCCCTTTTTGTCCTACCGCATTTGGATAAACGTCAGCCTCAGCTGTATATATTTTAAAATGATACCATAATTCCACTTGTTATCATATATGTAAAACGTCATCAAACCGCTTCTGACCACCCTTGTATATACATGATATAGCCCCTAAGATACAGGTTGAATTCACTAGAAAAAAGCAGATCATTGATCTGCTTTTCTTTGTAAATGCCATGTCTTTAGTTTAAGCTTTGTTTCATTTCTGCCACTGATTGAGATTGATTTATTTCCCGGGGAAGGAAAATAACGAGCAGTCAATACTTCTCTGCCTCCGTTTACAAAAATCTCAATTGACGATGCATCGATAAAGATGTGAAGGTCGTGTAATTCCTCTATTGCCATTTCTCGAACTTCTTTTGTTCGATCTTCAAATCGATCTCGCTCTAATGTCAGTTTGCCCTCATCTTTATCATAAATGATACGGGCTGCCGCTCGAATACAGCATTCAAACCCTTTTTGTGTATCAATTTGATCAATGAATAACTCTGCGCTCGTAATATCATCTACAGGAATCGATTGGACGGAGCGTTTGATATGGAAAACATGCTCCTGTTCGTTTGTTCTCATCGCCTGGAGCTCAGTAACTGGCCTTTGAATCAGATGTCCGTCTTCATCTAAACGCAGCTCTCTCGGAATGGTGAGGCAGTGTATCCATTGATACGAAATTGTTGGATGATGCTCTTCTCCTTGATCAGGCACTCCCATCCATCCAATTAAAAGTCGTCTGCCTGATTCGTCTAAAAAGGTTTGCTGCGCATAGAAGTCAAAGCCTCGGTCCAGCTCCTCAAACGCTCCGTGCCTATATTGAAAAGTATGGTCATCCAATTTTCCAACAAAATAACCTGATTGATGTGTATTATGATATTTTAAGCCGTCTGGCTTTAATCCCTGCGGCGACACAATCAAGACATCCCGGCCATCTAATTCAAATAGATCTGGACATTCCCACATGTAGCCGAAATCCTCTAATCCATTTTTCCCACTGCCTGCAATGATGCCTTGAAACGTCCAATTGTCTAAAGTATCAGAGGTAAACAGGACGAGATTCCCTTTCAGATTCAGGCTTTGTGCACCTAGAACCATGTACCACTGACCATTTCGCTTCCATACTTTCGGATCACGAAAATGGGCGGTGAATCCTTCTGGCAGCGTCGCCACGACACCTTTTTTCTGAAAATGAATGCCATCCTCTGAAACAGCTAAACATTGATACGTCTCGCGGTTTCCTTGTTCATCTCGAACGTTGCCAGTGTACATCACATACATCTGTCCATCGTCAATGACTGCACTGCCAGAATAACAGCCGTTTTGATCAAACCAATCACTTGGCGCAAGGGCGGCTTCCTCGTGCTGCCAATTCACTAAATCCGTCGATGTGTAATGGCCCCAAAATTTTGCGCCGTGTCCCGTTTTGAATGGCTGCCACTGATAAAAAACGTGGTAAACCCCTTTCCAATGAATCAACCCATTCGGGTCATTTAAAAGACCAACTGGCGGCATTAAATGAAAATGCTGGCGATACACATCTTTTTTCACCAAATGCTCATAGTTTCGAATACGTTCTGCTACCTTTTGACGAAGTGCTGCGTCAGTTGTTGTCATGACTGTGACCACTCCTTGCTTATTTTTCTACTTCTTTTACTTTAAAAATGATAGTGAGAGTAAATGAGACCGCAACAGCAATGAACATACCAATCACATAATTCACCACATTTTGCACACCGAATGGCGCTGCAATCGCAATCATCGGAATACCTGTTAAACCATAGGCATTGGCTGCTACCTTTGTGAAGACAACAAATGCCCCGCCTAATGCGCCTCCAATCATCGCGGCGATAAACGGCTTACGATAGCGGAGATTGACACCGAATATCACGGGCTCGGTAATCCCTAGGAAAGCAGAGAAAGCTGCAGGAAGTGCGATTTCCTTTGTTTTCGCTCGTTTCGCTAAGAAAAAGACCGCCAAGCCTGCCCCGCCCTGTGCTACGTTAGACATCGCCCAGATTGGCAGCAAATAGTTCCGCCCAATATCATTCAGCAGTCCAGCTTCAATCGCATGGAAGCTATGATGAACCCCTGTGAGTACAATGAGTGAGTAGGCTCCTCCGAAAATGAGTCCTGCTAAGAACCCTGCATGATCATAAATAAATGTCAGTGCATTCGAAATTCCTGTACCGAGCATTCTTCCAAGCGGTCCAACAGCAATAAACGTCACAAATCCAGTCACAATGACCGTCACAAATGGAGTCACAAGTAGATCAATACTGTTCGGAACCACTTTTCGTAAATTCTTTTCAACAAGACACATGATGTACACAGTCAATAACACTGGAATGACTGTTCCTTGGTAACCAAGAAGAGCAATATCAAAATTGAATAAATGCATATACTCTGGTTTCGCATCCGTCAGTCCCCACGGGTTGAGCAGGCTCGGGTGAATCATAATCCCCCCAATGACAGCTCCTAAATACGGATTTCCACCAAACTCTTTCGCTGCACTGACCCCAATTAAAATCGGCAAAATGATAAAAGCTGCACTTGAGAACATATCAAGCATTTGGAAGATCGCGGAGCTTGGATCAGCCCATTTGAAGGCTTTCATCATGCCTAATAAGCCCATTAATAAACCGCTTGCAACAATGGCTGGAATGATCGGCACAAAAATATTTGATAACGTCTTTGCAAAACGTGCGAGTGGATTCATTTTTTGTTTCACTGCTTCATCATGGCTGACAGGTTTTTGTTTCTCGTCGTCTGTCTCAAGGCCGGTCTCACGAGCAAATGGTTCATATACTTTGTTGACTGCACCCGTTCCAAAAATGATTTGGAATTGCCCCGAGCTTGAGAAAGCCCCCTTTACCCCTTCAAGTTCCTCAATGGCATCTTTGTCAATCAGTTCCTCATCTTTCATCACCAATCTGAGTCTTGTTGCACAATGCGTGGCACTGATGACATTTTCCTTGCCGCCTAATAGTTCTGTTAATTCTTTAGCTGTTTTTTGATAATCCATGTTGTCTCCTCCTTTTTTAAAGCAAAAAAGACCTAAAATTCACCAACGATAAAAGGACATACACGTCCCCTCGTTACGCAAATTTTAGGTCTTGCCTGCCTGACAGTCACAATCCCACAATATCAAATTTTGATTACGCTTTCATCATAGTATAAGAGCGTGATATGCGTCAACCTCTTTTTTCGAATCTATTGACCCATATACACTATTTAAAGTAGTGTGCACAAAAAAAAGCCTGCATGCAGGCACAACCACTAAACCAATTCGGCATCCTGCAGACGCTGGACATGCAGCGTGATGTAGCCGATCTCCGATTCAGGGAGATGAAGTTCATATTCATTTTTCAACAAATCAGCGAGTCCACGTGCACACTGGTAAGCCAAATCATACTTTGTTTGGATAAAATTCAGCATGTCATCGTCCATAATTTGAAATGCCTCATTTGATTCCAACCTGCTTAATGCATACCTCAAATGTGTCACAAGCCGCTGATAGGAAATACTATCCTCATCAATTGAATGCTGAAAATAGCTTTCTATATGCTCGATCATTTCTTTGATCATCGTTGTATATTTCACGGTCTTTTTCATAGACTCCGTATTCATTTTGGCCGTATGAATATGGAGTGCCACATACCCTGCCTCATCGTCCGGCAGTTCAACCCCAAGCCGATCCTTTACATAACGAATGGCATACTTTCCAATATCATATTCCTGCTTATATAAGACTTTGATCTCACCAAGCAATTTATTATATAGCACAATGCCCTTTTGAATGCGCTCTATAGCAAAGGATAAATGGTCAGTCAGTGATATATGGATATGATCACTAAGCGGCATCATCAGTTCACCCTCTGCATAACTGATGATATGCTCTGCCACCTCAATATGCGCTTCGGGCAATGTCGCAAGAATTTGTTTGAATTTCTCATTTTCTTCACGCACAACAAAGATTTTCTCTATTTTTTGAACGGGAACGACGTCATTTTTCCCCTTCTGAAAAGCAATTCCGGGCCCCATCACAATTTTCTCCTGATCACCTTCCTTTATAACCACTGCATTGTTATTCAATATTTTATATATCTTCAAGGGGTATCCTCTCCCACCAGATAACGTTTCTTATGTGGGATTTTACCCTGTTTCATCTCCCATGTAAAGGTAAGAGCGGACCAGCACGCGCCTCTCTCGTGGTCTTCTCATCAAGCATCATCAGACTTTGCTTAAACGGTTTCTCTGACCTGCGCTTCTTGTTCTTTTCTTCTGCCAGCTTCTCTAGCTCTCTCTCGTTCACAACTTGAAAGAAACGATCATCCACCGCAGCCGCCTGCAAACGTTGCTGCTTCATCATCACACTAGGATTCACAAGCACATTCATCATGAAACCAAACCATACACTCAACCAGTTTTTGAATTTCTTCACTGAACATCCCTCCGCTTTTCTTAGAATCTAGCAGTTCTAGCAAAACAACTGCTCCTATCATATCCCGAGAAAAAAGAGAGGTTTGTCACAATCTGGGTGAAAAAACAAACTAGTTTTCAGAAGTTTTGTTGAAAAGTGGAGAAGATGATCATGTATGAGGATGTTTGAATAAAAATTTTATACACACTATATCCAAAAGATAAGCACACCTTATCAACAGGGTTTATCCACATATCAACACCCTGACACTAGATTTTGTGTATGGGATTTTTTTATTTTCCATATATATATCTAAATAATTGAGTTATCAACAGAAGTTTGTGCATAAGTGAGACTTTATAAACAAAATAGTCCTTTATGACTATGTAAAATAAGACCATTTTAGTAAAGGAATTGTTTTCATCGTATTGAATACTTAATAACGGGCAGTGAATCTTTCCTATTTATCCACAAAAAGAAAGGCTATCTCCCTAAAAACACAGCTAGAAAGGGGAAAATTAATGAAAAAGGTTATCTCTCGTTCTTCTATTCTATTGTTCTCCACTATTTTTATTTTATCCACATTCTTTACAGGTCAACAGGCTAGTGCCGCTCCATCGAACAAACAGGTGGAACTGGAAAAAGCAGAAATCTTCGGTGAAATCAATGTCAAATCTAGAAAACATACCACTGTCATTGTTGAATTAAAGGAAAAATCCTTAGTTGAAGCAAAGCAAGAAGGCAAAGCTCAAACAAAGGCCTCCCTCAAAAAATCTCGAACAAAAATAAAAAATGCAGCACTCAAAGAAGTTGATAAAGCGAGTGTTCGTCAAGAATATGAAAAAGTCTTCTCTGGTTTCTCTATGAAACTTCCTGCAAACGAAATTCCGAAGCTGCTCGCAGTTGACGGAGTAAAAGCCGTTTATCCGGATGTTACATATCAAACAGATGAAGTGAAAAAGGAAAGCATTCAGCTTCCAAATGAAGATGTCTCCCCTCTTATGGATAAAAGCGCTCCATTTATCGGTGCACCAAAAGCTTGGGATGCCGGCTACTCTGGAAAAGGGGTAAAAGTCGCTGTCATTGATACTGGGGTAGACTATACCCACCCTGATTTAAAAGGAAACTTTGGTTTATACAAAGGCTATGATTTTGTTGATAACGATTATTCTCCGCAAGAGACACCTAAAGGAGACCCTAGAGGTGAATCGACAGACCATGGCACACACGTCGCAGGGACAATCGCTGCCAATGGACAAATTAAAGGTGTCGCAAAGGATGCCACACTTCTTGCGTACCGTGTACTTGGGCCAGGCGGTTCTGGGACAACTGAAAACGTCCTTGCAGGCATCGACCGTGCGGTTACTGATGGAGCAGATGTCATGAACCTCTCTCTCGGAAACAGTGTGAATAACCCTGATTATGCCACAAGTATTGCACTCGATTGGGCTATGTCTGAAGGCGTTGTCGCTGTCACATCGAATGGAAACAGCGGTCCAAACAGCTGGACAGTCGGATCTCCCGGCACGTCAAGAGATGCCATTTCAGTCGGAGCAACTCAGCTTCCGTATAGCCTTTACAATGTGAAATTCCCGAACTATTCTACTGCAAAAGTGATGGGCTACTACCAAGAGAGTGATTTAAAAGCACTTGACCAAAAACAAGTCACACTCGTCCATGCAGGTATCGGTGACGAAAAAGCATTTGAAGACATCGATGTGAAAGGAAAGGTTGCCGTGATCGAACGAGGAGCCATTGCCTTTGTTGATAAAGTCGACAATGCAAAAGCTGCTGGTGCAATCGGCGTTGTGATGTATAACAACACCGATGGAGAAATTCCAGTCGATGTACCAGGTCTCGCTCTTCCAACGATTAAGCTATCAAAAGCTGAAGGAACGGCGCTTGTCAAAGCCATTGAGGCTGGAAACAATACAACGACTTTCTCCATTCAATTTGTCAAAGAGCTTAGTGAGCAAGTCGCTGACTTCTCCTCTCGCGGACCAGTTGTGGATACGTGGATGATTAAGCCTGATTTATCAGCGCCAGGCGTCAGCATTGTAAGCACCATCCCAACGCATGATCCTTCTCAGCCTTACGGATATGGCTCAAAGCAAGGAACAAGCATGGCTTCACCGCATGTGGCAGGAGTTGCAGCGATCATGAAGCAAGCAAAGCCATCTTACTCAACAGAACAAATAAAAGCATTGCTGATGAATACAGCAGAAAAACTATTCGACGCAAACGGCAGCCCATTCCCTCACAACACACAAGGGACAGGCAGTGTTCGAATCATCGAATCACTCCAAGCGTCATCTATCGTTTCTGATGCGAGTTATTCTTACGGCACTTTCTTGAAAGAAAAAGGCGTTCAAATCAAAACAAAGAAATTCAAGGTAGAAAACCTATCAAAAGCACCGAAAACGTATACCATTGATTACAAATTTGATGGCAGCGGCATCAGCACAAACGGAACGAAGAAAATCACTGTCAAAGGGAATTCCACGGGGTCCTTTACTTCCGCGGTACAAGTGAACTACGGTAAAACCAAAAAAGGAACGTACCAAGGCAGCATTACCCTTCGCGAAAATGGCAGAAAGGTCACAGAGATTCCGACTTTATTGATAGTAAAAGAACCTGATTATCCGCGCGTCACTTCGGTTTCTGTAGAGCCGGATAACCGTGCTGGAAGCTATGTCATTAGCAGCTATCTGCCTGGCGGAGCTGAAAACCTTGCATTCCTCGTCTACTCGACAGATGGAGAGTATTTAGGTGAAGCAGGTGTTTATCAACACGTTGATAAAGGAGAACACCGCGTAAAATGGAATGGCACAATCAATCAAGGGCAAAAGCTCGAACCTGGTGAGTATACTATGCTTGCGTATGCAAGTCTGAAAGGAAAATCCGACACTGTTCAAACGAAGGAACCTTTCGATATTTACCCTGAATAAATGTGAATCACAAGAAAAGCCTTGTATGAGCGGATCAACTCATCAAGGCTTTTCGATCATATATGGAGGAAAGAGAAACTGATGTTGATATTGCTATGGATCGTTTCTTGTTTTACTGCTTTTTTTCTAACGATCACCTTGGTATATTTTTTCACCCTTTTATATGCGAAACATTCTCGTCCTTTTCATCAAGCATGCGAGCTGACGGTCTATGTGTCCTTCATTTACCCGCTTAGTTTGCTTGTGACAGCCTCGTTTATTTTCATCATGATGCTCCTCTTCCCTCTCTACTGGCTGCGTGGACGTTAAACAGACATACATACGTTATGCATCAAAGGCTTCTTTTAATAAACGATAAGATGTGAGCCGGTCTTGCATGCGGTGAGTGATGGTCACGGCGATCACTTCATTTGTACGATAAGCCTTCGTTAGTGCCGTCAGCTGCTTTTTCACAGAAGATGGCGTCCCCACCACCATCCTTTGACGATTGGCAGCCACTCGTTTTTGTTCATATGGACTATAGGAATAAGCTTGTGCACTTTCATATGAAGGAAAGCCTCCGAGGTTTTGCCCCTGTTCATTGGCGAGTAAAGATAAATCTAAGCTGACTGCCAGTTTTTCTGCCTGCTCCTCTGTTTCAGCACATAAAACGAAGACCGCGAGACTGACGCGCGGCTCATCACCGAATGCTGAAGGTTCGAACCGGTTGATGTATTGCTCCACAGAATCTTCTCCGCCTTCACCATTGATAAATAGTGCAAACGTATAGCCTGCACCTGCTTTTGCCGCAAGTCTTGCACTTCCTCCAGAGGAACCAAGCATCCATACCTCTGGTGCAGTCTCTACTTTCGGAGAAGCGGTTAAATGGGGGAGCGGATAAAATTCATCCGCTAGGTCGTGTAAATAGACCTTCAACTCTTCTACCTGCTCAGGATATTGATCACCTAGACGTTTTCGTTCACCATGATGAAGAGCTATGGAGGAAATGGGCATACCACCAGGAGCACGTCCAATCCCAAGATCGATTCTGCCAGGAGCGAGGGCTTCGAGAACCCTGAAGTTCTCTGCTACTTTATAGGCGCTATAGTGAGGCAGCATCACACCGCCTGACCCAATACGTATATGTGACGTAACAGCTGATAAATGACCGAGGAGCACCTCTGGGCTCGATCCTGCAAGCCGGTTTGAAAAATGATGCTCTGATACCCAAAAACGGTGATAGCCCCACTTTTCTGCCTGCTTTGCCAATTCAACCGTTTGCTTCAAGGCTTCAGCAGGTGTTGCATCTCCAATCAAAGGAGATTGATCCAGTATACTTAATTTCATCTTACTGCTCCTCTTACAGACATCCCCCTCTCTCCATCGAAAGGGGGATGTCTTATTTATTTTCGATTAAAGCCCTTCTCTTTCACAAATTCTCCAAGGAAGGCACGCTTTGGCTGACTAAAGCCGCGAAGCATCTGCTTAGACCAAGTATCGGTTCTCTCTCCGTTTGTCCGTTCTTCATAATATGATGAAATACGGTCATCGTATTCTTTTAAATAACGATCCACATGCGTTTCATCTTGCTGATATGAATTTTCATGATAAATGAGTTCAACTGGCAGCCGTTCCTTTTGTGACGATTGACTCGCTGGATGTCCGACAACCAGACCAAATAACGGCAGCACATATGATGGTGTTTCAAGCAAATCAGAGACTTCTCTCAGTTGATTGCGCAGACCGCCAATATAGCAGATCCCAAGTCCCATTGATTCTGCGGCTATACTCATATTTTGCGCAGCGAGCGCCGTATCAATGACGCTAATGAGAAAGGCTTCTGTATTCTCAAGCGCCTCCTGATGATTCTTCCCTGCTTTTTTTGCAATATCATCATGGCGTTTCAAGTCTGCACAGAAGACAAAGAAATGCCCATTCTTCTCAACGTATGGCTGATTACCAGCCAGTTCAGCAAGCTTGGCCTTCTTCTCTTGATCTGTCACACCAATAATACTGTACGCCTGTACATAGCTTGATGTCGAAGCAGCCTGTGCACTTTTAATGAGTGTCAGCACCTCTTCTTCGGACAAACGCTCGTCTGTAAACGAACGGATGGACCGATGATTTAATATCGTTTCTATCGTTTTGTTCAATTCGAAGACCTCCTTCACTTCTACTATCATAAGATAAAGACATATGGCTTTTCAAAAATTAAAACTCGAATGAAAAAAGACAGTCTATGCTTAGACTGCCCTTACCCGTTTTATTTAAATAAATAACTTTGGTATTTCGTTAATTGAACACTTGCATTATAAGCAATCCCAAATCCAATGAGAACAGATAAGACAGAGCTTCCTCCGAAGCTGATAAATAGAAGCGGAATTCCTGTTACAGGCATCACACCTATGTTCATCCCAATGTTCTGGAACGTATGGATCACAATAAGTGCTGTATATCCTACACAGAAGAATGACGCAAATCGGCTATAAGGATGGATACGGTCAATCAGTACGACAAGCCGGTAGATCAAGAAGAAGAACATGATCACAACAAACGCACAGCCAATAAAGCCAAACGCTTCTCCTATAATGGAGAAAATCATATCTGTTTGTGCTTCTGGGACATAGACTTTTAAGTTTTTAACTCCATTCCCAAAAATCTGTCCAGCACCAATAGCCATAATGGCCTGGTCTACTTGATATTTATCAGACCCGGACGCATCCTGAGTCTGCGCTTGATTGGCTGATGTAGAGCTATCAGGCAGCCAAGCGGTAATCCGGTTAATCTGATACTGCTGAATGCCAATTGTTTTTGCAACATCAGGGAAGAGAATGATCACGGCTAACACAGCGGCAACTAAAAGCACAACCACAGAACCGATGAGAGAAATCAGCTTCCAATTGACCCCTGATAAAAACACCATCACAACGACAATAAACATACAGACAGCTGCTGTACCTGCATCCTGTAGGAAAATCAATCCAACTGGAACAGCTGCTACACCGGCAATTTTTAATAGTAGGAAGATATCGTCTTCTAATGTCCGTTTTCCTCTAGGACTTGACTTGCCGATGACTGATGCAAGCATCATAATCAAACCAATTTTCATGAACTCTGAGGGCTGAAGTGTCCCAATCCCCGGTATCACAAACCAGCTTTTTGCACCGTTTTTAATTGGGGCAAAATCATGACCTCCGATTTGTGCAGGAGCGACTTTCAGAAAAAGTAACAACAGAATGCCGCCTATAAAAATATAAAGACTTAGCTTCTCTAATTGCTCCAAATCAAAGTAATTTATGGCTACAATACATATAACGCCGACCATGTAGTATATGATCTGCCTCGTCCATGCATTAGATCCATACTGCCCAAATTGACCCGCAGCATAAATTGCAATGACACTAATGGCAAAGAAGGCTAAAAATATAAAAATTAAATCCCCTTGATAGTACGGAGATGTATTCTGCTTGTTCATGAACTAACCACCCTTATTACACAACATAAAAGCCCTTATTTATATTAGATTGAAATTTTCACAAAAGCAACTCACCTTAAATATGACGGAAGATACATCCGAAAGGTTCCAATCATTTTTCAAAAAATGAAATACTTTTCATCCTAACAATAGGAAAAAATTCCTCTATACTCTTTCCATTCAACCGATCATGAGTCCTTTAAAAAGATTATTTTACAGATATTAAGGGGAAAATTCAATGACCTATGTGGTGATATAACAAGCTATGATCATGCCAGCATAAGCTGTACGGAGAGAAAAGGAAAAAGCCGCTTTCTACGGAATAAGGCCCATTTTCCAATAATTGCGTTTACTTCAAAGTCAATTGTGGTATAATACTTGTAACAAAATGTTCACAATATCTCCTAAAAACAGACACAATTGCATCCTGACCTCTCATTTGAATTGAACATCAACTTACAAAGGAGTTGGATACGATGGATATGTTCTTTGCGTACCTATGTATTGCAACGGCTACACCCCTGTTTTTATGGCTTGAAAACAGAAAAATTGCACTAGCTTCTATTCCACCTATTATGATTATGTGGATTTTCTTCGGTCTTTACATGACAAGCAGTTTATCTCCAGCAGGACATACCTTCATGATCGCATTCTTTGCCATTAACGTCATTTTGGCACACGTTGCAGCGTTCCTCATTTATGGACTTCCATTCATTCGCAAAAGATTCAGCAGCACCAGATAAACAACGCACCAATTATTGGAGGCGTTATCAACATCATGATAAAAACCACTCACCTTTAAGAGATGAGTGGTTTTTTTATTATTTCTCTGAATGCTCAGATTGCTTTGGCGCAGAAGGTGAATAACCGTCTTTGCTGTTCTCTCCGTGGCTGTAGTGAGCCGCAAAGATCCAAACAGATCCGATAACGAAAATAATCGCACAAAACAGACCAAACAATGTATTTCCGACTTGAACAGTTCCGTTCTCGCTTTCTGTCATATGCATAAACATGAATAGCTGCAAGAACGCTTGAATGAAAGCAAAACCAAAGATAATCCATAGTTTTGCAGAACTGCCAATTTCAGCTCCAATGGCAATCCAGAATGCTAAGATGGTTAGCACGATAGAAAGAATGAAGCCAACTACGTGTTTCCAAGGGAAGTGTTCGTGCTCTGCTGAGGAATGTGTTTTTCCAGCCATATCACAAAAGCCCCCCTAATCCGATCAAGTAAACAGCTGTGAAGATGAAAATCCAGACAACATCAAGGAAATGCCAGTATAGACTTGAGATAAAAATCTTCGCTGCTGTTTGTGGAGTTAATCCACGTTTTTTAATTTGGAACAAGACCCCGGTAATCCAGAAGATACCGATGGATACGTGTAGTCCGTGAGTTCCTAAGAGTACAAAGAATGCAGACCAATACGCACTTGTATGGATGCTCGCACCCTCATGTACATAATGGAAGAACTCGAAAATCTCAAAGCCAACAAAGCCTGCACCTAGAAGCAGTGTGAGAATCGTCCAAATGACAACCCCTTTTGTACTTCCACGGCGCATTTCATGAACAGCAATCCCGCATGTAAATGAACTAACCAATAGCAGGAATGTCATGATCAATACAAGCTTCATATCAAACAGCTCAGCTGGTAAAACGCCGCCAGCTGTTCTGCCATGAAGAACAAAGTAGGTCGCAAAAAGTGTTGAGAATAACACGATTTCCGCGCCAAGGAATATCCAGAAACCAAGGATGTTTAAACGTCCCGTTTCAGACTGATATTCAAGCGGTGCATTTGCATAGCTGCTATCATTATGTCCCATTACTTCTGCGCCTCCTTATTCTTTTTCTCTGTTTCAATCACTTCTTCAACAGGAATATAGTAGCCATCGTCATATTCAAATGAACGTAAAATCATTGTTGCGAATACACCGATTAAGCCAATAACGCCAATCCAGTACCATTCAAATACAAGACCGAATGCTCCAAGTCCGAAGAATGCAGACATGATAAGCGGTCTGCCTGAATTGTGCGGCATGTGAATTTTTTTGAATTCTTTTTCAGGATGAACGTCTACATTGTTTTGCTTCCAATGATGGAATGCATCTGGTGTTGTCACTTCTGGAAGTGCTGCAAAATTATAATGCGGCGGAATTGCAGAAGATGTTGCCCAGTCAAGAGTACGTCCTTCTCCCCAGCTGTCTCCAGACACTTCACGCTTCGCGTGTCTCCAGCTGTAGTAAATGTTGTAGCAAAGGATGATGAATCCGACACCCATCATAAATGCACCAATTGTTGAAATAAAGTTTAGTGCAGTCCAGCCATCTTCTGGTCCATACGTATAAATACGTCTTGGCATTCCTTGCAGTCCTAAGAAGTACTGCGGGAAGAAACAGATGTTAAATCCGATCATGAATACCCAGAAGAACCATTTGCCGATTCTTTCGTTTAACTTGTAACCAAACATTTTTGGATACCAGAAAACAAGACCAGCAAAACATGCAAAGACAGTACCTGCGATTAATACATAGTGGAAGTGGGATACAAGGAAGTACGTATTATGGTACTGGTAATCCGCAGCTGCCATCGCAAGCATAACCCCAGTGACACCACCGATAACGAAGTTCGGGATGAAACCAAGTGCCCAAAGCATTGGTGAAGTAAAGCTGATACGGCCTCGATACATTGTAAAGAGCCAGTTAAAGATTTTCACACCTGTTGGTACAGAAATCGCCATTGTTGTAATCGAGAAGAATGAGTTAACCGCTGCACTGTTACCCATTGTAAAGAAGTGGTGAACCCACACAAGGAAACTAAGAACAGAGATTGCCACAATCGATACAACCATCGCTTTGTAACCAAACAACTGTTTTCTTGAGAACGTCGCAAAGATTTCTGAGAAAATACCGAAAGCCGGCAGGATAACGATATATACCTCAGGATGTCCCCAAATCCAGAAAAGGTTCGCCCAAAGCATTGGCATACCGCCTGCTTCGAGTGTAAAGAATGCAGAACCGAATAAACGATCAAATGTCATAAGTGCTAAAGCAACTGTTAGTACAGGGAATGCGAATACGATGATGACAGACGTGATCAATGTTGTCCATGTAAACATTGGCATACGCATAAGCGTCATACCTTTTGTACGCATTTTTAAAATGGTCACCATGAAGTTAATACCAGTCATAAGTGTACCAATACCTGCAATTTGGAGCCCGAGCAAGTAATAGTTCTGTCCAGGTCCTGGTGAGAAATCATTTCCGGCGAGCGGCATGTAACTCGTCCAGCCTGCACTTGGTGATCCTCCAATAACGAAGGAAATGTTGAACAGCATCGCCCCGACCATAAATGTCCAGAAGCTCAGGTTGTTCAAATAAGGGAATGCAACGTCACGTGCACCAATTTGAAGAGGAACAACGACGTTGATTAAACCAATTAAAAATGGCATTGCCATGAATAGAATCATGATCGTACCATGCGTTGTGAATATTTCATTATAGTGGTTGGAATCTAAAAACGTATTATTAGGAAGCGCCAGCTGTGCGCGCATCATCAGTCCGTCTACCCCACCGCGGAAGAACATAATCACAGCAGCAAGGATATACATGATCCCAAGCTTTTTATGATCAACTGATGTTAGCCATTCTTTCCAGAGCCATTTCCACTTTTTAAAGTAGGTTAAAACAAACACGATAGCAATGGAAGTAAGAGCGATAGAAATTTGCGCACCAAGAATTAATGGGTCTCCAGTTACAAAAAACTCATCCCATTTCAAATGCATAACGGCCTCCTCCTTTCCTTAGTCAGTTTATTCATTATCTAGTTTTCTTTTATAGTTCTTCACATTCTCGAAAGGATCTGTTTTGGAATGCGGAGAAACTGATTGGTAACCTAAACGTTTGCGTGCTTGGAGTGCGTATTCAGAATCCTCTCCATGCTTCGCAAAGGATAAATGTGTTGATGAGAATGTCTGCACATCTGCAGCATCAGGAAGCATCAAGTAGTCATACGTTTTCTTCGTTAACTTCGGTGCTTCTTTTTTCGATTTGCTTACCCATTTATCATAGTCAGACTGCGTCATCGCATTGACTTTGAATTTTTGCTGAGCAAAGCCTTCGCCTGTGAAGTTGGCGTTTCTTCCTTCATATGTGCCAACTTGATCAGCTTGAAGATATTGTTCCATCTCCATTCCAGCCATCGCATACTTCTCCCCGCCTAGCTGAGGAATCCATAGTGATGCCATTGTATCAGCAGAAGTGATTTTGAATAAAACCGGCTGATCTTTTGGAATGTTTAAGTAGTTCACTGTCTCAATATTTTCCTCTGGATAGCTGAAGATCCATTTCCAATCAACAGCTGTAGCATAAACGACAAGAGGATCTTTATGGCTTGTTGCTTGAGGTGCCTCTTCCAAAGAGTAAATTGTTTTTACAGTTGGAACTGAAAGGGCAGCAACGATTAATATTGGGATCACTGTCCAGACAACTTCTAGAAGCGTATTCCCGTGTAGTTCTGGGTTATAAGAGGCGTTTCCAACGTCCTTACGCTCACGGTATTTAACCAAAATGATGGTAAACAGTACAAATACCGCACCAACGATAAAGAGCATGAATCCGATGGATAAAAGGATTAAGTCTTTTTGTTGTGCTGCGACAGGTCCTTTAGGATCTAAAACAGCGATATTGCTGCAACCTCCTAATAAAAAAACACTCACGAGCATCGCTAATAAAAGCATAGGTTTAATGGCTCTGAACAAGAAGATCACCATCCTTCCTTAGATAATGTATAAATTGCTGAATAATTGTGAAAAGCCATCTGCCTTCGAAAACTTTTCTTCCCTTTGTAATGCTATCAAAATCTGTTAGAGTTAGCTTCCCTTTTTTCAAAAGTTCATTTATTTTTCAACAGATTTCTATTAAAATGTCATAAATTCGACATAAATTTATATTATTGCACACACAATAAATTTCTAGGATTTTGAAAAGTTGAGAGTTGAAGGCAAAGGACAAACAATCAAGAACTTTGTCAAATTTAGGTTTACCACAATAAAAAAGTTTGGTCAAATTTCAATTTAACTTAATGAAATTTTATCTAGGTAAACAATTTCGAAATAGGCATCCCCACATTTAACAAAAACCTTACTCATTTTAACGCAAGTTCACAAGAAAAGAAAGTATCGATCCTCTGTGTATACGCTGTAAGAATTGGTAATGATGCTGAAATAGTGGAATCTCGCTAAAGACTTCCAGCAAAAAACCGGCTCAGCGCCGGCACTCTGCATTTATTCATCCCTCACTAAGATGTCAGGTCGTCTATAGATCTCCCCTTCATGTTCAATGTCCATGTACGTCCACTTGCCTGTATACGTTAAAAAGCGATTGCCCTCTTTTTCTACAACAATCGTATCCTCTGATTTCAGTCCAGGCAACGAAGGGTTCCATGTAAACACTTGATGCAGCTGAATTTCTTCCTTCGATGAGGGAACGGCAATGATTTCCCTAGATACAAATCCCGTCTTGCCCCCTTGATGAAGCTTTTTCCAGCTATCAGGGAAACCCTCTTTTTCGTACTGAGCAATACCTGCTTTCAAAACATCACCTAATGTTTTCCCAGGACGTGTGGCGGCATTCATGACCGTGTCAATTCGTGCTAGCCGCTCTTTGTTCTCTTCAAGCTCCTTCGGAAGCTGACCAAAGTAAACAGACCTTGTGACATTTGCAACGAGCCCGTGCCGCTCCGCGCAGAGAACAACAAGCGCGTGCTTTTGAAGAGATTTATCTGTTGGAATCGGGTGACGGTATTGATGGATCCGGTCATCCGTTGCCACAAGCAGAACCTCTATCGTCATCCCTTGCGCAATAGCTCTTTGGGCAACAAGCGAAGCAATTTCGTGCTCGGTCTGCCCTGGAACGATTTCTTGACAGACACTTTCTACAATGACCGCTGTTTCATGACAAAGCGTTTCATATTGTCTGAGCTGTGAGGCAGTAAGGATCGAGCGGACATGCGACAAATTCGGTTCAATCCATTCGAATCCATCCATTTGAATATCCGTCCCAATTCGTTTACCTTTTGCGAGTTCTTGAATGTATGGGGCCTCATCCTCATACCAATCCATTGTGACCACTTGATACGGATGATCGACGTGCGCCATTTCTTCTTCAATGATCCGCTTTTCTTCCATTTGATTCACAATGAGAACGAGGTCGTCTTTTAAGACGAGCAGCTGACACACGCCCTCTGGCGTATTTAACACAATGTGATTCCTTCTTCCGCCTGTGAGCAAGGAGAAGTTATTTCGCTTTTGAATCAAAACACCATCGAGCTGCTTTTCTTCCATTAGCTCTCTTACTTGTTCAATCATCTAATCACCTGCCTGTTTGAAGTGTTTGAATGAAACGGTTAAAAGCTGTTTTCCCTTGCTCAGTTCTTTTAAACACACCTGCTTGGGAGAGAATTCGAGAAAAAATAATGCCGATTTCTTTTTGTAAAATGGTTTCGGTATTCTCCTCTGTAAAGGCGTTCTCTTCAAGCAGCCGCTTTGCCCAAGTCTCGTGCTTCATGATCGCAGGCCGGGCTTTGATTTCTTCAAGTGGGCTTTCAGATAGCAAAGCCTCTTTTAATTGGCTTAATTCCTCTGCTAATCTACCAGGAAGCACAGCAAGGCCCATGACTTCAATTAATCCGATATTCTCTTTTTTAATATGGTGGACTTCTTCGTGCGGATGGAAAATGCCGTCCGGGTGCTGCTTGTCTGTACGGTTATTACGCAGCACTAAATCTAATTCATAGGCATCCCCGTGGCGCCGCGCAATAGGTGTGACGGTATTGTGAGGAGTCTCTCCTGTATGAGCGATGACCCCCACCTCTTCATCTGAATACAGTTTCCACTCATGTAAGATAAAGTCTGCTGCATCTGCGAGCGGCTGCCGCTCACTGCTTCGAAGGCGGATCACAGACATCGGCCATTTCACAATACCAGCTTGCACATCTGGGAAGGCGTTGAGAGAAAAGACCTCTTCCATCTCTGCTTTTGCCATCGGAAATTCATGGGCACCACCCTGAAAATGGTCATGACTTAATATACTGCCTCCGACAATCGGAAGGTCGGCGTTTGACCCGATGAAATAGTGCGGGTATATAGATATGAAGGAAAGCAGTCGTTCAAAGGTCTTTTTGGTGATGCTCATTGGCTCATGTTTGCCTTTGAACACTATGCAGTGCTCGTTATAATACACATAAGGTGAAAATTGCAGAAACCACGATTCACCTGAGAGTGTCACAGGAATAATCCGGTGATTCTGTCTCGCTGGATGGTTAATCCGCCCCTCGAATCCTACGTTTTCTTTACAAAGGAGACAAAGAGGATATTGCTTTTGACTGAGCTTCTTCGCTTGAGCGATGGCTTTAGGGTCTTTTTCTGGCTTTGATAGATTAATGGTGATCTCCAGCACGCCATCGTCTGTTGGTGTAAACCACTGTACATTTTTGGAAATCCTGCCTGTATGAATGTAGTGGGCATGCTGCTGCATTTCATAGAACCAGCTCGTAGCTGCCTTCGGTCCTCCCTGCTGACGTTTTTCCTCAAACTTTGCATAGATGACACTTGGAGGTGCCACCAAACAGCCCATGATTTTCGCATCTAGTAAATCACGATACGTATCCGTCCCCTCAGGGATAAGTCCTGTTTCTACTGCCCAATCGAGCATCGGCATTAAGATGTCTTCTAGGTCTTCTTCTACTGAGACTGAAACTGTTCTTGCTTCCGCTTCATCGAGCCTGAGCACCTCAAGCAGTCGATTTCTCGTATATTCGATATCTAGTGATGTTATCAGCTCTTTATTAATCCCGTATTGAATCAGCTGTTCCAGCTTTTCAAAAATATCAATCGCCATTCCCTCAGTCCCCTCTCTTGCCTGCCTTTACGTTTTATTCACTTTGATAGCCATCTGGATGCTTCTGAAGCCAATCCCACGCACTTTGAATGATCGTGTGAAGGTCAGCATATTGAGGTGTCCATCCCAATTCTTGCAGCGCTTTTTCAGAAGAAGCAATCAGCTTTGCTGGATCTCCCGCACGCCTTTTTGCCATTTGTGCCGGGATAGCATGCCCCGTAACTTTTCTAACAGCTTCTACGACCTGCTTCACGGAGAACCCTGTTCCATTCCCTAAATTGTAGGTCGCACTGCCTTTTCCAGCACGCAGCCGGTCAACGGCTAAGATGTGTGCCTCTACTAAGTCCATCACATGAATGTAATCTCTAATACACGTGCCATCCTCTGTCTCATAATCATCACCGTAAATCATGATTTGATCTCTTTTTCCTAAAGCAACTTGCAGAATAATTGGAATGAGATGCGTCTCAGGCTGATGATCCTCTCCGACAAGTCCTTCTGTATGGGCACCAGCTACATTAAAGTAGCGAAGAACCACGTATTCTATTCCATACGCTTCTTTAGACCACTTCAGCATTTTTTCAATCGCTAGTTTCGTTTCTCCATAAGGATTCGTTGGGTTCGTTTCATCCGTTTCAACGATCGGCACCCGCTTCGGTTCACCGTATGCAGCAGCAGTTGAAGAAAAGACGATGTGTTTCACATCAAATTCATTCATGACTTGTAGTAAAGCAGTTGCCCCACCGACGTTGTTGTCATAGTACTTAAGCGGGTCTGTTACACTCTCCCCAACAAGTGAATCTGCAGCAAAGTGCATGACCGCTTCTATTTGATGCCTTTTGAACACCTGTCTTAAAAAGACGTGATCTCGTAAATCTCCCTCCTCTAAGACAGCTCCTTCCAAAACAGCTTCTTTGTGGCCTGTCTGCAAATTATCCACTACCACTACTCGTTCGCCTTTCGCTAAAAGAGCCGCCACCGCATGACTGCCTATGTAACCTGCTCCTCCACAAACTAAAATTGTCATTACACTTCCTCCTTCGTGAGTTCTCTTGCGCCTCCTCCAATTCCAGCTGTGTAAAAAGAGGCTTGAATGCCTGTTTTCTCTTGATACATCGCACCAGTTTCTTCTATAAATGACGCCAGCATCTCTTCTTTCACAATACTGATCGTGCATCCGCCAAAGCCTGCACCTGTCATACGGGAACCAATTGTCCCAGGGTGACGCCAAGCCGCTTCTGCTAGTGCATCTAGTTCTTTTCCTGTCACTTCATAATCATTCTTTAAAGAAAGGTGAGAAGCCTTCATGAGCCCACCTAGTTCTTCCATTTTATCATCTTTCAGAAAATTTACTGCTTTCATCGTCCGCTCGTTTTCCGTCACGACATGTCTTGCACGTTTGCGGCATATGTCATCTTCTATCAAGTGGGCATGCCCTTCAAATTCATCCACAGTGAGCTCACATAGGTGGGTAATGTCAATGTCTTTTCGAAGATCATTTAAAGCAGACTGACACTCTGACCGGCGCTCATTGTATTTGGAATCAGCCAGTGTCCGTTTTTTGTTTGTATTGGCGATGACAAGCGACAGTCCCTCTTGCCGAAACGGACTATATTCAAAGGCAAGGATGTCACAATTGAGCAAAATGGCGTGATCTTCTTTTCCAAGGGCAATCGAAAACTGATCCATGATCCCGCAATTGACACCAATAAATTCATTCTCTGCACGCTGTGAAAGAAGAGCAAGTTCGACATTTGAAACGCTGAATGAATGCCATTCATTGATGAGAACAGCGGTGACAAGCTCTATAGAGGCAGAGGAAGACAGACCTGCGCCATTTGGAATATTGCCGCTGTACACAATGTCAAAGCCATCTTCTATCTTCATTCCTGCTTCTATAAACTGCTTGAACACACCCTTCGGATAATTTGCCCAGCCGTCCGACTCTACGTAAGCGATTTCAAAAAGATTGAATTCTTTCACACCATCACGAGCAAAGTTCAAGGAATACATTCTCACGCGGCCATCTGAACGCTTTGCACAGGCAGCATACGTTCCGAGAGTAAGCGCGCATGGAAACACATGTCCTCCATTGTAATCTGTATGTTCACCAATCAAATTCACTCTTCCTGGGGCAAAAAAATAGCGAAGTTCTTCCCTATCTCCAAATTGCTGGTGAAATGCCGCGCGTAACGTATCGATCATATCCATTCCCCTTTTCTCTTCTGATACTTTTATTTTAGTTGTCCCAGGAGCATCAGTTCAATGGTAAAAAAATCGTTAAAGAATACCCTTTTTTTGCTGTGAATGGTACGATGTGATATGAGGTGTAACATGATTCTAAATAGAAAAAGGTTGTTTTTTGCTGTGAAGGAGGGTTTCCAATTTGAAGAAAGAAGCATTTGCATTTCGTTTTCACCATTCTGATTTGACATTGCCGGCACAAATCTGGTCTGTTGGCTGGGAAGTTCAATCTTCTTCGTTATATAGCTGGAATGGCGTGGAGCGGAAGGATCAAGGCAAGTGCATCTTTCAGCTCACACTGTCTGGACATGGCATGATTGAAATCGGAGAGAAACGTTTCAAAGTATTGCCCGGTCAGGCCTTTCTCGTGAAAAGCCCAAGTGCCTACCAATATTATTTTCCAGAAGACAGTGAGCATTGGGAATTTCTCTATTTAACGCTTTACGGGGAAGCCTGCGATCTTTGCTTTGACCAATTTATTGACCAAGGAAAGCAGGTCATGCGTTTTCATCCGAATTCCAGACCGATCCGCCTGCTCAAGACCATTTATGATGAAGCCAGTGAAAGACGGATTACCAATCCATTTGAGGGGTCTAGCCTTGCTTATCAATTTGTCATGGAACTGTATTCATATTTGCCAAAGCTTGAGGGACAAATGGAGAAATGGCCCGAGCCCATCGTTCAAGCTGCCTTGTTTGCCAGCCATCATTTTCACGAGGAAATTGGCCCAGACGATATGGCAGCTGCGGCACGTTTATCCAAAAGTCATTTTACAAGGGAATTCAAAAAGGCCACTGGCTTCACACCTATTCACTATCTAACCAATATTCGGTTAGAAAAGGCGGAAACGTTATTGAAAACAACAAAATACTCGATTGAAGAAATCGCCATACAGTGCGGCTACAGAAATGCGAATTACTTGAATAAAGTTTTTCGAAAGAAAATCGGCATGTCTCCAAAGCAACTGCGGGAAACAAGCGATGCATAATAAAAAGCAGCCGCTTTCACAATTGGCTGCTTCTTTTACGCTTTCGTCAGGTCAACATGAATTCTCCCTTGTCTTAAAACAATGGTCATTTGCGTGTCAGGTGTCATTAAGTTTTCCAAAATGTCCGTTGCTGTTTGAAGCGCAATGTCCATTCGGTTGATCTTTTCCTTTTCTTGTTCCGAAAACGATTCTGGATGTGCGGTCAATTCTTTGACTAACCTCAGCACTTGTTCATGCTGCTTTTCTGTTTGCTGATATATGACATCATATAATTCGTCTGGCCTGCTGCTCATTTCACATCACCTATCTTTTTTCATGTGTTAAATCGCATCTTCTTTTGTTTTCTTGAAGACGAACCATTTACTGGCGACATAATTCACGACCACAATCACAAAGTTGACAAGAATTTTTGCGACAGTTTCATTGAGCGCCATTTGGCTCACAAATAAAATCATCAGCCCTAGATCTACGCCGAGAGACATGAGACGAACACTAAAAAATGAAGAAAGCTCACGCATAAGGCTTTTCGTATCACGAGCCTTTTGCTTGAAGACATACTTCTTATTGGTGATATAAGCAAAGAGAACAGCAAAGACCCATGAAACAACTGTAGCTGTTTTATAATCCATGGAAAACATCTCAACGAATAAGTAGAAGCTGACTATGTTGACGATGGTTGTACACACACCCATCACAAGATACATGACAACTTCTTGATACTTTTGAAAAAGGCTATACATGTCTTTCTTCATTCCTTCTTGGTGGTTTCTGTTTCTCTTAGAATACCATCTTGAGAAGAACTTCCCAAACGAACAATATGTACGTCCTGCACAGATGAAATTTGTTCTACTCGATGGCAAATGTCAACCTAATTGGTTTATATAAGCCAAATGTTTTAGGTCTTTTTCATTATTTTAATTTATAATCTTTTAACTGACTTTACAATTGTTTATTATTAGAAGTAAGAAATCAATATTTATGGGTTTTTTAGTCATTTTTTTAGGAACGTGGTAGGTGATAGATTTTACAAAATAGGTTAAATGTCATCATTTTTCGACAAAATCTATTTTGCGCTGTTTTCATCCACACGTACAGTTACTAGACGGTTTGTTCAAGTCATTGGTTGCAGATGAATATGTCTTATTGAACTGGAGGATATTATGGATACGCAAGTGAAAAGAAGAGTTGACGAAGAGTGGGTTTATTTGATTCAGGAAGCGAAAAAAATGGGACTAGCCATCGAAGAAATACAAGCTTTTTTAACATCCAACGGTGATCAGAAGATGATAAACAAACCGTAAATCAACGCCGTTATCCTTTGTCTTTCAGACTGCTTTGGCTAAAAGTTCTGACTTGTCAATTGACCTTTTGAAAATCCTTTCATGACGATACGCTACAGTAGAACACCCCTTCATACCAATCCCTTCCACTCATGGGGTTCTGTCTTTCTATATTAGGAGGACAGTCCGTTTCCCGTTCTTTATATGATCCCTTTTTAGCCACTATTCATGAAAATTGTCCTTCTCTCGTTATAAAACCAAGCTCCCCACCCATATATTAAGCATGAAAGCATTGAGAAAGCAGAGAGGTGGGTAGAGCGTGAGTTCAGATTCCCTTTCCTATTATCACCAAAAAAAGGATCAGTATTATCATGGCGTGAACCCGGTCATTGTCAGCCGTATCCGCGCGGAATGGACGTCTTTATTGGATATCGGATGCGGCACAGGCAAGCTTGGAAAAGTCCTGAAACAAAAGGACCGGACCATTTATGGAATTGAATCGTTTGAGGATGCAGCAAAAGAGGCTGAGCAGGAGCTAGATCATGTGCTATGCGGAAATATTGAACAGATGACGCTCCCTTACGAACAGGAACAATTTGACTGCATCATATTCGGAGATGTCCTTGAACATTTATTAGACCCGTGGGCCGTTTTAAAGAAGGTCAAACCCTTCCTTAAAAAAGAAGGAGCCATCTTGTCATCCATTCCGAATATCGGTCACATATCAACCGTTTTAGAATTATTAGCCGGCAGATTCACTTATACAGATGCAGGATTAATGGATCAAACTCATTTACGTTTCTTCACTCTTCATGAAATTCATGCACTCTTTCATTCAGCAGGCTTTCGTATTCGCGAACTCGAAACCATTCGCGTACAGCACCCTTCCTACGAGAGCGTGATGAATGATTTACATGAATTACTCATGAAGCATGGCATTCGTTCAGATTTTCATGAGGCCGCTACCGCCTATCAATATGTGGTTGAGGCGGTTCAGCTTCATGAGTAACCCCACCATCCTGTTTGTTTTATGTGTAAATGATGAGTCTATGTTTCAGGCTTGCTTTCGGCAGCTCGCTTCACTTCCCGCTCCCCATGGATATCATGTGGAGGTTTTGCCGATTAGACATGCATCCAGTATGACCTCTGCTTATAATGAAGCCATCACTCATCCAGCTCAGTTTAAAATTTATCTTCATCAAGATACATTGATTGTCAAACAGCATATGCTTCTTGAGTTGATCCCGCTTTTTTTACAGCATCCATCACTTGGGATGATTGGGGTCATAGGTGCAGAAAGCGTGCCTGACAATGGGATCTGGTGGGAAAGTTCTGATTGCAGGGGGAAAGTCATTGAATATCGTCACGACACTTATCAGCTACTTTCATTTGAAAGTGGTCGTCAACAGGCAGACGCGCAAGATTACATGAACGCTTCGGCGATTGATGGTCTTTTCATGGCGACGCAGTATGATGTGAAGTGGCGTGAGGATCTCTTTGATGGCTTTCATTTTTATGATGTTTCGCAATCCTTTGAATTCATACAACAGGGCTATGAGGTTGGCATTGTGAGGCAAGAAGAGCCTTGGTGCATCCACAAATGCGGAGATCATTTTGATGCGGAAGCGTATGAAAAAGCGAGACAAACATTTCTTGCAAATTATCGATAGAAAGCACCCTTTTCGGGTGCCTTTTTTATGATATACTGTCATAAACAACCAGATCGTCTCATATGCATTGGAGTACCTTGTCCCTAATTCGTACAAAGGAGGAAACAATGGCAGACAAAAAAGTTCATTATAAGAAGGTTGCCGCTTCAGAGGATTTTCGAAAACTTCTTGAGGAAAAACGCAGATTTATCGTACCGATGACGATTTTCTTTTTTCTCTTTTACTTTTCACTTCCGGTTGCTACATCCTACTTCACCTTTTTGAACACGCCGGCAATTGGTGCGATTTCATGGGCGTGGTTATTCGCCCTCACACAATTTGTGATGACCTGGGTATTATGTGGACTTTATGCGAGGAAAGCTGCTCAGTTCGACAAATATGTAAGCGCTTTAAAAGTTGAATCAAGAGGTGATGACAAATGAGCATGACCGCTTTTATTTTATTCATTGCGATCGTAGGGCTCACATTGGTCATCACATATTTTGCTGCGAAAAAAACGAGCAATGCGAGCGATTTTTACACAGCAGGCGGAGGTCTGACTGGGTTTCAGAACGGCCTTGCCATCGCCGGGGACTATATGTCTGCCGCTTCATTTTTAGGGATCGCTGGAATGATCGCTTTAAATGGATTTGACGGCTTTTTCTATAGCATTGGCTTTCTAGTGGCGTATCTTGTCGTTCTTTACGTTGTGGCCGAACCGCTTCGAAATCTAGGAAAATATACGATGGCCGATATGATTGCTGCACGATTTAAGCGTCCTGCCATTCGAGGGGTAGCTGCGTTTAACACAATCACAGTCTCTACTTTTTATATGATTGCACAGCTTGTTGGGGCAGGTGCATTAATCAAGTTGCTTCTTGGCATTGATTACTGGATTGCGGTGCTGATCGTAGGTGTCCTGATGACCATTTATGTCGTGTTTGGCGGCATGATCGCAACCAGCTGGGTACAGATCACAAAGGCTGTGCTTCTCATGCTTGGGACACTGATTATTTCACTGCTTGTGTTTGCGAAGTTTGATTTTAGTCTACTGAAGATGTTTGAGGAGATGAAAACAGCGACCCCGCTCGGTGGGGCATTTCTTCACCCGGGAAATAAATATGATGTGCCTTTAGAGACCCTGTCTTTGAACCTTGCTCTAGTGCTTGGGACAGCAGGTTTGCCGCACATTTTGATCCGGTTTTATACGGTGAAGGATGCCATTTCTGCGCGTAAATCGGTTCTATCCGCTACGTGGATCATCGGTATTTTCTATTTAATGACGGTATTCCTTGGCTTCGGTGCTGCTGCCTTTGTTGGAACAGACGCGATCACCGCAGCAGATGCAGCAGGAAATATGGCCGCTCCCCTGCTCGCTCAAGCCCTTGGAGGAGATTTGTTATTTGCCTTTGTTTCCGCTATTGCCTTTGCGACCATTTTGGCGGTCGTTACTGGTCTCGTCCTATCTGCTGCGTCTGCCTTTGCGCATGACTTTTATAGTCAGATCATCCGCAAAGGGAAAGCGAGCGAACGGGAACAGGTGAAGGCGGCACGCTTTGCTTCCATAGGCGTGGCCATTCTTTCTATCATTCTCGCATTATTTGCCCAATCGTTAAACGTTGCTTTCCTTGTGTCACTTGCTTTCGCAGTGGCAGCGAGTGCAAATTTGCCATTGATTATCTTCACTGTCTTTTGGAAACGATTTAATTCTACGGGTGCCATTGCTGGGAGCTTAGTTGGACTTTTGAGCGCACTGATTATCGTCTCGCTCAGCCCAAGCGTCTGGGACCCATCGGGAGCAGCCATCTTTACAGGAGACCCGCTCATCCCGCTGTCGAACCCTGGAATTATCTCGATCCCGCTCGGATTCCTTGCCGCTTACTTAGGCACGATCTTCTCCTCTGAAAAAGCTGATGAAGACACCTTTACGGAAATTCAAGTAAAGGCACATACAGGAATGCATATGGACACTGATTCATAAGGAAATGCCGGCCTCAGATTGTTGACAAAGGGCTAAAAATGATCTTGATTTTAGCCCTTTGTCTTCTTTTCAGCGTGAAGAAAACCTTTGCAGCCCTAGGAAGGACGAGTACTGGCGCGGAGCGAATTTGACATTCGTGAGCACCAGCACGCAGGACTGACACCGAATGCGAGGGTTTGTCTACACGCTGGAGCCGGCTTTTTTGTGTTCTTCTTTTCCTTAGTAAGGTATAAATTGACCCTTCAACTTATTTTTATACTTTTCTAACCTGGCAAATTTTCTACACGTAATAAGAGAGCATAAGGTGACGATGATCAACAAAATTTCATGCGTTTCTCCTCTATTATCAATCACTTTCTTCATGCCTATCCCCCTATTATTGATCTATTTCTCCTACACTACGTCATTCATATGTTATCATTTTATACACATACTGGAAATCATTTCACACGTTGAGACACTCATATTTGTACAATGATAAACTGCAAGAAAGAAGTGACATTACTTATGCTTCAGATATATTCTGCCAAGTTATTATTTGAATCCATCTCATCACCAAGCAATATGCCCGATAAAATATTTGAAGAACGAATCATTTTGGTGCGAGCCAAAAACCATCGTAAAGTAAAAGATATCGTCCAAAAAAGCTTTCCAGAAGAAACCTTTGATAATGCTGAAGGTGGACAAACGACCATAAAATTAGCAGCCATATTAGATGTCTTTGAGCTTGTAGATCACTTAGAACAAGAATCGCTGCATTTAAGTGAGGTGTACAGCCGCCACCTTATTTTTGATAAAGAAACTTCGGCGAAAGAAGCCATCGAGGCTTATTCTTTAGACAAATAAAAGAAGCCGGCTGATGAGCCGGCTTTTTAATAGCGCTGAAATAACTCTGGATTTTTCGGAACGTTTTCTAAATAAACGATCTTTCCTTTGTCGTCTAGTTCTGCAATATCAATTCCTTCTGCTGTATACACACGGCCATCCGAAAGTTTTCCACAAACGGCCCAGTTGGTTTCATACTTGCCATCTTCTCTTTTTTTCCATCCATCCCACATATGCTTGATGTCTTCATGCACGTGGAAAAATGTGTTTAAAAACTGTGTAAACGCTTGGATACCAGGCTTCTCTGCACCATTTAAGACAATCATGACATCGTCAGAAAACAATGCGAGCAATTCATCCATTTGCTCCTGCCCTTTTCCAGCTTCATCGTAGCGGCGAAAATACGTATCGAGCACTTCCATTGTTCATTCTCCTTTATTTACCTTTCATTTCGATAACAATCGAACAATTCGATTGTACACAATTGTTTCTCACCTGTCTATTTTCCCCGAAATCAGAAAAGACATGAATTGAGTCAATCCATGTCTCCTACAAATTAAAAAGATGCTTTTTCCGATGCAACAAGTGCTTCCAATTCTTCTGCTGCTTTTTTAGGATCAGCGCTCTGGCTAATGGCGCTGATGATGCTGATACCATCTGCCCCTGCTTGTATGACTGGTGCTGCATTGCCGTATGTGATACCCCCGATGCCAACAATCGGAATATGAAGACCATGATGACGTACTTCAGTGATCAGTGATACTCCTTGGACACTACGTGTATCCTTTTTCGTTTCTGTTGGATAAACTGGACCCATGCCGACATAATCTGCGCCGTCCTTCATGGCTTGTTTCACTTCATCTAAGTTATGCGTAGACACACCTAATATTTTATTCCCGATTTTTTGTCTGACGTCTTCTGCATTTGTATCTTCCTGTCCAACATGAACGCCATCTGCATCAAGATCTATCGCTAGCTGCACATCATCATTCACAATAAAAGGAACATTCGCTTCTTGGCAAAGTACTTGAAGTTGGCGAGCCAATTGTTTCTTCTCTTCTCCTTGCAAGGCTCCCTCGCCCTTTTCTCGAAATTGAAACATGGTGATTCCGCCTTGAATCGCCTCTTTCAAAACATCAAGCGGCTGCCGGCTTGTATTCGCTGTTCCCATAATAAAATAAACCGATAATTGCTGTTTGATTTGCTGTTGATCAGCCTTTGTCATGTGACATTCCCCCTATTTTCCCCAGTGTTAACACATCATCGCCAGTTGTATGTGTGAGTGCATTGAGCAATTCCATTTGAAACGTACCTGGCCCTTTATTCTGCGTGTACTGAGCTGCCTTTTCAGCTGCGACACCATAGAACAATAGAGCAGCTGCCGACGCGTGAAGCGGCCTTTCACCTGCTGCACAAAATGCCCCGATGACAGACGTCAGTAAACAGCCTGTTCCCGTCACCTTGGTGAGCCATTCATGTCCATTATAAATAGACAACACGTCCTCTCCATCTGACACCACATCGACTTTCCCAGTGATCACCACAACGGTTTGAAGTGTCCTCGCTGCTTGTTTGACTAGTGCCGATACATCTCCGTTCGCTGCTTTCGCATCCACGCCTTTTGACTCCCAGCCATCTACTTGAAGTAAATGAGCAATTTCTGCAGCATTCCCTCTGACAACGGTCATGTTCACTTGCTCTAACAGCTGTTTTGCCGCTTTCATTCGGAACGCTGTCGCACCGACGCCGACAGGGTCTAATAGAACAGGTATCCCCTTTTTATTGGCAGTTTGTCCAGCCAGAATCATGACCTCCACCGTCTCCTTGGTCAGTGTGCCAATATTCAGCACAAGCGCATCGGCTAATTGCGCCATTTCAGCCACTTCTTCTTTGGCATTTGCCATGACTGGCGAAGCGCCTAAAGCAAGCAGACCATTTGCTGTAAAGTTCGTCACGACTTGATTGGTGATATTATGAACAAGTGGATTTTCCGCTCGAACCTTCTCCAATAAATGAGATGCGCTGCTTGTTTTCATCCGTATCGTCCTCCCTTTTACTCTGCTCCCCATACATAGGATTTCGTATGCTTTAACCATTCTCTTGCCGCAAACGACAAATAGCGGTCTTTTCGCCAAATGACGCCTAAATGCCATGGGATTGACGTATTTAAGGAAATGACTTTCACCTTTTCTGGATCAAGATCACGACAGATCCGCTCAGGCAGAAGGCCAATTCCCAAGTTCTCGGCTACCATCTCACTAATGAAATCCCATTGAGACGTTTCATAAATAACATTGGGACGGAAACCCGCATTCATACATTCATTCAATATCCGGCTATGCAGAACAAAGTCTTCTCGAAAGAAAATAAAAGACTCTTCCTTTAAATCAGCTAAATCAACCTTATCTCGACCTGCCATCGGATGTGATGGATGCGTCACGAGCTTCATGTCCTCTTTAATAATGGTGTATGTATGAAAGATTTTATCATTTGCAGGCAGAACAATGACACCAATATCTAATGAACCATCTTCGACCCCTTCCTCTACTTTAATAGAGCCGTGCTCCACTAATTGAAATGTGACATCAGGATACTGCTGGCGAAATTCTCCCATAACGTTCGGGAAAAAACTCGATCCAATCATCGGCGGCAGCCCGATGCGAATATGCCCTTTTTTGACATTCATTAAATCATTTAGCTCGCTCGTTAAATTTTGAAATGATTGTGTGATTTCACTCGCCTGGGTATACATCGTTTGTCCAGCATCTGTCATTTCAACCTGCCGGCCATTCCGATAAAACAACTGCACCCCAAGCTCATCCTCGAGATTTTTGACCATCTTGGAAATGGTAGGCTGCGACACATAAAGAGATTGTGATGCTTTTGTGAAGCTTTTTAACCTCGCCACCTCTAAGAAATATGTTAAATGTCTAATGTCCACATGACTCACCCTTCCTATAGACAAAAGGAATACTAATTATTCGATATATGTATTTTACCTATAACTGAACGTGCTGTACACTTTAAAGTAAGCTAATCAAATGGAACGTTGTCATGTTTTTGTGAAACAGTGAACAATATTTATATAGAAAAAGGAGTGAACAGAAAGTGAAATTGCTCAAAACGCCGCTGATTGCTGTCCTTCAGATTATGGCTTTGTTTGTTTTTGCGAAATTGATGAATGTGCTCGCGGCCTTTTTGCATTTAAGAATTCCGGGCACGATTTTAGGCATTCTGGTCATTTTCTTATTACTTCATTTTAAAATTATTCAATTAAAATGGATTGAACTTGGTGCCGTATGGCTGCTCGGAGAACTGCTGCTATTCTTTATCCCGTCAGCCGTTGGTGTCATTGATTATGGAACATTGCTTTCTCAATCTGGTACAAGTATTGTTCTTGTCGTCTTACTGAGTACCTTTGTCGTCATGCTCTCGACTGGTATCATGACGCAAATGATTGCGAAAAGAAAGGAGCGAAAAAAGCTATGTTAATTGGCGCATTATTTCTGATCTTAACGGTTCTTTTATATCTCGGATCAAAAGCGATATATAAACGACACCCGAAGGTTTATGTATCCCCATTACTTGTGACACCGCTTGTCCTTGTCGTCTTTCTGTTAATCGTCAACATTCCTTACGACGCATACAATCAAGGCGGGAAATGGCTGACGAATATGCTTCAGCCTGCGACTGTTGCTTTTGCCATTCCCCTCTATAAGTATTTTCACATTCTGAAGAAGCATGCAGTGGAAATCATTTTGAATGTGGCTTGCGGTTCTGTCATTGCGATCCTATCTACGGCATTTATCGCGAAGTTGTTTCATTTGGATACAGGCCTAATTGAAAGTCTTGTGCCAAGGTCGGTCACAACACCAGTAGCGATGAGTGTGTCAGAAATGATTGGCGGGATGCCGTCCGTTACGGCAGTATTCGTCATTTTAACCGCACTGTTTGGGTCAATCATCGGTCCAATGATCATTCGTTATTTCCGTATTGATAATGACATTGCCATGGGCGTCCTGCTTGGTACAGGTGCACACGGGGCAGGAACATCGAAGGCATTTGAAATGAGCTCCGTCTCAGGGACGATCTCAAGTGTATCCATGATTATTTCAGCCATTATTACTTTATGTGCAGCGCCCATCCTCATGTCGTTTGCCTTATAAAAAAAGCCATTTCCTTTAACGGAAAATGGCTTTTTTCTTATGTTTGTATGAAGACAACCTTTAAATAATTTCCTTCTGGATAATTCTTCGTCGTACGGAAATCCTCAGGAAGGGTATATTCTTCAAGAATACGATAGCTTTTCCCTGATTCTTTAAAGGCCTGCGCAATAAATCCTTTGAATTTTTTCATACCAAATGCACTGCTATTCGTTGATGCCACAATGACGCCGTTCTCAGCTGTGATTTGGATGGCTTCTTTTAATAGCTTCTTATAATCCTTCGCTGCACTGAATGTGTGCTTTTTCGTGCGTGCAAAGGAAGGCGGGTCTAAGATGACAAGATCATAGGTCCATCCTTTTTTCGCAGCAAACGGAAAGTACTTAAAGACGTCCATGACTTTAATATCCTGCCCGTCCACATCTATATCGTTGACTTCAAACTGTTCAGATGTTTTTTTCAAACTGCGGTTCGCGACATCTACACTTGTCGTCCGGCTCGCTCCGCCAAGCGCTGCTGCCACGGAGAATGCACCTGTGTAAGAAAATGTATTGAGCACGGTCTTTCCTTTTGCATAACGATCTCGAATTGCTTTTCTCACATGACGTTGATCAAGAAAAATGCCTGTCATCGCACCATCATTTAAGTAAACCGCTACATTCATGCCATTTTCTTTCACGATGAGAGGGAATTCACCTTTCTCTCCCTTTACAAAATCATCATCTTCTATATACTGTCCCGACGTATCAAATCGTTTCTTTTCATAAATGCCTTTATAGTCTGGATATACATGCTCAAGTGCACCCAATACTTCCGCCTTGAATGTATACACTCCTTCGCTATACCACTGGATGAGATAGAAACCGTCATAATGATCAATCGTGAACCCGCCTATGCCATCTCCCTCTCCGTTGAACACACGGAAAGCAGTCGTCTGTGCATCACGAAATAAATGCGTTCTGCTTTTCGCTGCCTGCTCAAGCTTGGAGACAAAAAAGGTATGGTCTATTTTTTCGTTGGCATCAAAGGTGAGTACCCAGCCGATCCCTTTATTTTGCACACCATAATATCCTTTTCCTAAAAAGGCGCCTCGCTCATCCACCCATTCAATCAGCTCGCCTTCTTTCACACTGCTTACATGCGATACAGCATCTTTAGAAATGAGTGGATATCCCTTATTCACTTGTTCTGCAAATGTTTGTTTTAATGAGATTTTTTTCATTTGTGTCATCCTTATCCTAAATTGACTCTCTCTATCCTATCATATGAATGTATACGTTACTTCTATTATGATAAGATGAGGAGAAAAATATCAACACACCATTGAGGAGGCTCTTTTTTTGACGACATTACGATTAGATCATACAGGTATTATGGTTTCAAATATTGATACGTCCATTGATTTTTATGAAAAGGTCGTGGGCATGAAATTAAAGGATCGCATCACTCATACAAACGGAGTGATTGAGCTTGCATTTCTCGGCTTTAAAGATGAGGCAGAAACGGAAATTGAGCTCATCCAAGGGTACAGCAGCGACCTGCCATCTGAAGGAAAGGTTCACCATCTTGCCTTTACAACAGACAATATTCATGCTGAATTCAATCGTATTCAAAAGCTGCAAATTGAATTGATTGATGAAGAAATTACGACGCTGCCAAATGGATACTGCTACTTCTTTTTCAGAGGGCCAGACCAAGAATGGATCGAATTCTTCCAGCGCTAATATTTCCTAGGAAATGAGGCTGGCTATGCCCCATAAAAGAAAAAGAGTAAGAGCATCCATATGCCCTTACTCTTTTTTTATAAGACCTTACTAAGAAATGATTTTGTACGCTCATGCTGCGGGTTTCCAAAGAGAGCTTCCGGTTTGTCTTCTTCGACAATATATCCACCATCCATAAAGATCACGCGGTCTCCCACCTCTCTCGCAAAGCCCATTTCATGTGTGACCACAATCATTGTCATGCCTTCGACGGCTAATTGTTTCATAACTGCTAATACATCCCCGACGACTTCAGGATCAAGAGCAGATGTCGGTTCATCGAATAATAACACTTTCGGGTCCATTGCCAAGGCTCTTGCGATGGCGACACGCTGTTTTTGTCCACCAGATAATTGGTTCGGGTAGCTTTTGGCTTTGTCTTTTAAGCCGACCTTTTCAAGCAGGTCCATTGCTTTATCGACTGCCGCCTTCTTGTCTGTGCCTTTTACCTTCATCGGCGCGATCGTGATGTTTTTTAAAACGGTTTTATGAGGAAATAAATTAAAGTGCTGAAACACCATCCCCACTTCTTGACGTACCTTATTGATATTCACCTTTGGATCTGTAACCGTATGTCCGTGGACAACGACTTCACCAGCTGTAATATCTTCTAATTTATTGAGACATCTTAGAAACGTGCTTTTGCCCGATCCAGAAGGACCAATCACACACACTACTTCCTTTTCTTCGATGACTGCATTAATATCCTTTAACACTTCGTGATCGCCAAAGGATTTCTTTAAATTTTTCACCGTAATCATACTCATTTGATATCAAATCTCCTTTCTGCGTAGCTAGCCAGTAGAGAAAGTAAATAAATGATCACGAAATAAATGATTCCGACAATGAGCCAGACATTCAAAGGATCAAATGTTGCCGATGCCTGTACTTGTCCTCGCTGCATAATATCGGCAATTCCGATAATAGATAAGAGAGATGTATCCTTCAAGCTGATGATGGCTTGGTTTGTAATTGCTGGAAGCATGCGGCGGAATGCCTGTGGAAGGACGATAAAGCGCATGTTTTGCCCCCCTGTAAAGCCTAAAGAGCGCGCAGCTTCTGTTTGTCCTTTATCAATGGACTGAATCCCTGCACGAATAATTTCTGAGAAATAAGCCCCTGCATTAATTGCTACTGTAATAATCCCTGCGGGCACTCGATCAAGCGAAATGAATTCAAGTGTATTCAAACCAAAATAAATGAAGAATAGCTGTACGATAAATGGTGTGCCTCGAATGGCATTGACAAAGACAAGTGCGATGAAATTTAAGATTTTAAAAGGTGATAGACGGCATAATGCCACTATTAAACCGATGATAAATCCTAAAATGATGGCAACAACAAAGATATATAAAGTGGTTTGCAAACCGTCCATTAAATACGGGAATGCATTAATAATCGTGTCCATGTTTCTCCCTCCCTAATTCACATACGGCGCATCATAAAGAAAGCGCGCTCGGAACGCGCCTCGCTTGTATTATGACTTCAAATATTTATCAATAATTTTGTCATATTCACCATTTTTCTTTAGGTTCTCTAGACCTTTATTGATCTTTTTCAATAGGTCTTGGTTTTTCCCCTTCATCACAGAGATACCATACTGGTCTCCATTTAATCGGTCTCCAACTGTTTTCAATTTTAAATCTTGCTGTGCAATTGCATACGTAATGACAGGATAATCCTCAATTAAGGCATCTGCGTTTCCGTTTGAAACTTCTTGGAACATCGATGGGCTGTCATTAAATTGAACCACTTCATACCCATATTTATCTGCGTTATCTGATGCAAATTTTGCACCCGTCGTCCCATTTTTAACAGCTAGCTTTTTCCCCTTTAAATCATCAATTGATTTGATGCTGCTGTCCTTTTTCACAACAACTGTCAATCCAGCGTCGAAGTACGGATCTGAGAAATCTACCTTCTTCTTACGCTCATCTGTAATGCTCATTCCGCCCATCCCTACATCAAGCTGACCTGCCTGCATTGCCGGAATAATGCCTGAGAAGTCCATCGCTTCAAGTTTCACTTTGAAGTCTTGGTCTTTCGCGATGGCGTTAATCAGATCAACGTCGATTCCTTCAGTTTTACCGCCCTTTTCAAATTCAAATGGCGGATATGTTACATCTATCCCAATTTTATATGTGCCTTTGCCTTCTCCCGAACCGCTGTCCGATTTTGATCCACAGGCTGCCATGACGAGCACAACTATGAGTCCCATGATCAGTAACATCGATTTTTTCATAAAACACGCCCCCTATTGTCAGTTTTGTCTAAATATTCGCAATACAAATAATACTATACCACGCTAAAGCTATAGTGTGTGATGTTTTTTATCAATACCAAAGATCCATACAATACTAGATCAATAGTCTCTTTAAATTTTACTTTTTTGCGAATAACTCATTTTATTCTAAAAGAAGAGCGATTCACAATCATAATGTGAGATAATCTTACATAAAACGAGATATCACCATGATAACCACCGTTTTTTCTAATATACAAAAACAGACACTTGAATGATCTTCTTCTCTCTATTGATATCGTAATATATCTTCTCTAAAACCCTCTTTTTACCTAAATTTATGTAAGCGTATACAAATAGACACCTGATCCCTATTTCTTTCACAATTGGTTGAATTTACATCAAAAAACATGTTTTACAAATTGCGAGAGAGCGCTTAAAATATAAGAAGATACTGAATATGGAAAGTGAATTCAGATGAACGGAAATCGAACGAGATGGATAGATGAAGAAAGGAGGATATAAATTGGCAGAAACAGGTGTTTTGTCGTCCGTTGATGTAGCGAATATGTTAAATGACTGGTATGTCATGATGAAAAAAAGAGAAATACAAGGTGCGATCAAGCTAAAAGAAGAAATCCTTCAAGCGTTTGATCGCATGGAAGAGAATCAAGACGTCTTACTTTACTATCAATTGCTAGAGTACCGTTTTAAGGATCTCATTGAAGATACAGCTTCGCTGGATCATAGTCTTTTTGTTGATGAAAATGCAATCCGTACAGATGACATGCTCAGCTACTATTTCTATTTCTTTAAAGGGATGTATGAAATGCGCAGAGGCAATCAGGATACAGCATTTCACCTTTTAAAATTGGCAGAGGATAAATTAGATCTCGTCCACGATGACATTGAAAAAGCAGAATTTTATTATAAAACAGGGTGTCTTTACTATAATATAAGATCCACGCTCCTCTCCATACACCACTTGAAAATGGCTTCATCTATTTATGACGCAGATCCATGTTATGTGAAAAAATCAATCAGCTGTCAAATGATGCTCGCTTTGAATTATGCTGATCAATCAAAATATGATGAGGCAGAGTCATTATTTAAAAAAGTGATTCATTCACTAGAACAAATGGAAGATCCAGATTTGCTTGGTCATGCGTATTGCAATGCAGCTTTTATTAAAAGTCTTAGAAATGAATACAATGAAGCTGTGCCGCTCCTAGAAAAAGCTTTATTAATTGAGACATTTGAAACGTCTTCTCCAGGCGGCTACTTACTGGCCATGTATGCCTACACAAAAGCACTATTCAAGCTGAAAAAGCCTGGTTTGTTCCACTATTATGTACAGCTTTCACTTCAAAAAGCAGAAAATTTAAAACAACGAAACATTTCACTTAAATTATCTATTTTAGAAACACTTATGCTTCAGCAAGACAACATGATAGAGCAAATCAAGTCTTATTGTAATCAATTAGAATCTATGAATTTTCTTGTCGATCTTGAAGCCATCTGTCAGGATGCAGCTGCTTACTTAACAGATCTTGGACTTCATGAAGAATCCACTTATTTCTCGAACAAGGCGTTGTCCTTAAAAACAGATATGGAGTGATGTAAGATGAAAAAATGGCTTATCACAAGTGCGATTTTGACACTCTTGATAACAGGTGTTTCCATTGGCGTTTCCATCCAAAAAGACAGCCAATCTGCACAATCTCAAGATATCATTCAAAAGAGAGACCGCGGCACCAATCCTTAAACATGAAAAAGAGCAGCTGTGAATATCGCAGCTGCTCTTTTTTATGCGTTAATCGATTTCTCGTTTAATATTTTGCATTTTTTCATCTAAGTAATGGGCTATATCAGCCGCTTCCTTCAGTTCATCGGTTAGCTGATGAGGGACATCGTTTTGCAGTTTATAATAGATTTTATGCTCAAGACTCGCCCAAAAATCCATCGCTATGGTCCGCACCTGAATCTCAACCTTTACATGTTCCACACGATTCGTTAAGTACACAGGGATCTCCACAATTAAATGAAGACTTCTGTAGCCATTTGGTTTTGGATGTTGAATATAATCCTTCACTTCAAGGATTTTCAGATCCTCTCTTTGCCTCAATACATCCATAATATTATAGATATCTTGAATAAAGGAGCAGATGATGCGGACACCTGCGATATCATGAATATACTCCTTGGCACATTGTGTTGTGATGTCGCATCCTTTTCTTGCTAATTTATTTACAATGCTTTCAAAGGATTTGATCCGTGATTTTGTATGCTCTATTGGATTGTGCCCATGGATTAAATTATATTCCTGGCTGATGATTGAAAACTTCGTATCCATTTCATCTAATGCAAATTTATATACTAATAATTCATTTTTCCAGTCTTCCATGACGTTTTTCAAATCTTCTACATGAGTTGCTGACATATTCATTTCTATTTGTCATCTCCTTTTGGGAAACGGCGGCTGCACCGCTTTCCGTTTACTAGACGGAGATGAGACTCGAAAGGTTTTAAAAAATACGTCGTCAGCCTCGCTGTTTGTAATACGTCAACGCCAGCGCAAGCGCGAGTACAGAGCCTTTCACAATATCCATCGCGTAATAAGGGACAGACATCATCACAAGCCCATTTTGCAAAATTCCGATGAGTACAGCCCCAATAAAAGTACCAAATGCATTTGGTTTTCCTGCTCCCATGACGGAAAAACCGATAAAAGCTGCCGCTACGCCATCCATTAAATAAGGTGTGCCCGCATTTATTTCCGCTGTCATCACCCTTGATGCCAGCACAATACCACCGATTGCTGCAAATAAAGCCGAGAGCAGATATGCCGCGATTTTATATTTATTCACATGAATACCGGACAATCGAGCCGCTTCCTTATTTCCTCCAATGATGTACATAAATCGTCCGTGCTTTGTGTAGGTCATGAAAATATGTGCAAATAGCACAATGACTGCCATTAAAAGAATGATATATGGCACCTGTCCGATTTTGCTGAAAAAGGCGGGGATTGTACCCGTTGAGAATGTACCGTCAGGCAGCACCATGTTTTCAGAAATAGTCGCCCCTTTCGTATACGTTTGAGCCAAACCTTGAATGATAAACATCATGGCTAATGTCATGAGCATATCTGGAATTTTCATTTTGACAATCATCAAGGCATTGAGTAAACCAACAATAAGGGCAGCCGCTAGCGCTGATAGGATCGCAACCAACGGGTTTTGCAAAAACCACACAAACATAGAAATCACGATTGCATTCGATAACGTTGCGATTGATCCGACTGATAGATCAAAGCCGTTGACTGCCAATGAGATGGTAAGTCCCACCGCAATAATGGTCACAATGGAGATAGACCGTAAAATATTGATGATATTCCCTGTTTGTAAAAATGCTGGATTCGATGCCGCAAATACCACAATCAATAAAGCAATGGTTAAGATCGTGCCATATCGATAAAAGAAATCAAATAGATGAAAGGATGGCCGCTGTTTTTTCGTTTGCTGTACAGGGGCTGGAATTTGTTGTTCACTCATGATTGTCCTCCTGTTGAATGATATAAAAGCTCTTCCTCAGTCGTTGGAGCCGTCATTTCCCGGGCAATGCTGCCATCATACAGCACATAAACGCGGTCTGCGATACCTGCAATCTCCGATAGCTCACTTGACGCATAAATCACAGATTTCCCGCGGGCGGCAAGCTCTGCAATCAGCGTGAAAATATCTTTTTTCGCTCCAACATCTACTCCTTTAGTTGGTTCATCAAAGAGATAGACATCCGCTTCAGCAAGCAGCCATTTTCCGATGGCAATCTTCTGTTGATTTCCACCGGATAGATGCTTCACCTTCGCTTCAAGAGATGGGGTTTTAACACCAAGTCGTTTGACGATTTCGTCTGCTTTCCGCTGTTCCTTCGAACGATGTAAGAAGCTGAACACGCTTGAGAATGAACGAAGACTTGCGGCCGTTAAGTTCCAGCCCACGCTCTCTTCCGTTAGAATCCCTTCCTTTCTCCGTTCTTCTGGCACAAGGGCCATTCCAGCTCTCACGGCTTGATGAGGCGATGTGATGCGAACGATTTGATCATGAAGCTTTACAGTCCCCGTCTTTTTTTCTGAGGCGCCGAAAAGAGCTTTACACAATTCTGTTTTTCCAGCACCGACAAGGCCTGCAATTCCGAGAATTTCTCCCTTTTTCACATGAAGATGAATGTTGCGTAATTTATGCTGGTCATTTAGCTGCTTCACTTCAAGGACAATAGGTGCATCCTTCAAAGGTGTACGGGGCGGAAATTGCTCCTCTAATGGCGCACCTAGCATTTCTTCAATGATCTGCTGCGGATTTGTATTTTGAACAAGATGAGCTGCGACATCGGTTCCATTTCGCATCACTGTTAGTTCATCACAGATGGTGAAAATTTCAGGCATACGATGAGAGATAAACACAATGCCCGTTCCATTCTGTTTCAGCCGATCAATCATTGAAAATAACTTGTTTGTTTCTGTATGACTTAGCGGAGCTGTTGGTTCATCTAAGATTAAAATGCTGCATTTGATTGAAACGGCTTTGGCGATAAGCACCATCTGTTTTTCCGCAAGGGTTAGATCACTCACAAGGCGTTTTGTGGAGATGTCGATGTCCAGTTCTTTTAATCGTTGCGCTGCCTTACGGTGCAGCTCTTTCCAGTCGACAAATGTTTTTTTCTCAATCTGATGCATCATCATATTCTCACCAACACTTAAGTAGGGAACGAGAGCTGTATCCACTTCTTGATGAACCGTCTGCACACCATATGAGACCGCATCCTTTGGGGTTTGAATCGATGCCGCCTGACCATTAATTTGGATGCTTCCTTCATAGTGCGAATGAGCGCCAGAAAGAACTTTCATTAACGTGGACTTCCCAGCACCATTTGCTCCAATCAGTGCATGAACTGTCCCTTTTTTTAATGTGAAATTCACTTGATCTAACGCTTTTACTCCTGGGAATTCAATCGAAATATGTTTCATACAAACTAGCGGCGAAGTCATAGATGTCCTCCTTCTCATGATCATCATCTGAAAAACGAAACACCCTCTATAGAAGAGAGTGCACGGTGTTTATTTTGTATAATGCTTCTTCAAGGTCTTCATCCAATCTTCTTCAAAGGCAGTCGATGAGCCGAACCCCTTCACTTCGTCCGCAAGATTGACCATATTGATGGCTTTTCCTGATTGTTGAAGCTGTTTTTGTGAGATGAGAGAGGCCTCAAGGTCATAGGAAGACGGGGTTTTCTCACCCGCTATTTTCTTCGCAAGAATTCTCACGTCAACTGCGCCAATAAGCTTCGGATCTACCGCTGCTGTGTACTTCCATGGACTGTCTTTTGCTGTCATTTCTTGAAGATCAGCATTTGATACATCAATCCCATAAATCTTCACTTCTGTTCTTCCTGCTTCCTTTAGCGCTCTTGCTGCGCCAATGGCAAAGGCATCCCACGTGGCAAAAATAGCGTCAAGCTTACCCTTTGGATATTTATTCAGCATCGCTGCCACTGCATTTTGTGTTTGAACAGACGTATCAGAGGAGGCAATACCAAAGCGGTCAAGTTCCTTGATCCCTGAATGTTGTTTGAGCGTTTCTTGATAGACCTTATTCCGTCTCACCATTGGCGGGAATCCATCTACCCAGAGGTACGCAATATTTGCTTTTCCTTTAAAATCAGACACGAGTGCATCTAGTGATTTTTTCGCTAATTGTTCGTCATCTTGAGACGTGACTGTGACTCCTTTGATGTCCTTCAGCTTAGGATTTGAATCGAACGCTACGACTGGAATGCCCTTCGCTGTGATCTTTTTCACGTCAGCGACGGTCGCCTCGTCATCCCCATGAGAGATGATAAAGCCATCATAATTTTCTTCCAGCGCCTGAGAGATCGCGTCATGGAACTTCGCTGTATCTCCATTTGCGGTGTAGACATCTACCGTAAAGCCAAGCGCTTCACCTTCTGCCTTCGTCCCAGCTAAAAACTGTGCTGTATGATCATCTCCTCCGATTTTACGGATGACTTTAATTTTCGCTCCCTGTCCCTTTGCAAATCGCTTCGGTACATTGTCAAAGGAGACCTTTTCGTTCGCATTTGCCTTTGAGCCTGCACTTGATCCAGTGCCGCATCCTGTTAATAGGACGGTCAATACCGTTAATAATATAAGACATGAAGTAAAATACTTACGCTTCATTGCTGTTCCTCCTCAAGTTGTTTTTTATTTTTCACATCGGAAAACTAGGTAAAAATGTGGGAAAACGCCAGTAAACTGTTCTTCCATTTGAAAAAGAGACGAAAAAAAGCCTCTCTTGGAAAGAGAGGCGTGATCACCGTTGCATGAATCATGTATCGGGAATTCTTCCTCTCTTATCTGTCAAAGCTGTCACAGCTTTGCAGGAATTAGCACCAATTTCTATAGTAGAAACGGTTGCCGGGCGTCATAGGGCCAGTCCCTCTGCCTCTCTTGATAAGAGATCCGTTATGAAATTTTGTTTCAGTTGAAATGTCTTCTTTACTTTAATGTGATGTCACATCAATGTCAATGATTTTTTTGAAAATTTAAAACAATAAGCTTGTGGCTCAGACATGCTTAACTTCCGATGATTTTCTTAGCAGGTGATGATTTCTTCAGGCGAAAATCATATTTTTTCTCATTCACAAATTGTGGATTGAGGTGTGCTGATCCTTTATCTTGGCCGCTTTTAGAGAGATACGTTTTGTAGCCTTCCATCCATTTCCCGCGCCATACCCACTGTGATGCCTTCGCACCTTTGCGGTCATCATATACGTTCTTTTCGAAGGTATTCTTTTGGTTCACTCCATAAAGATTCACAACTAAGTAATGCGAGGCACTCGCTGTCATGATATTGCTCTTGATACGATTGTTCACGGCTTGATATTGCATCAACAATTGACCGCCTTCTAAGCCGGCTGTGTCATTTTTGTATAAAATATTATGTGAAATCGTCGTATTTATTGTTCCGCCTCGCTTTTTATCATAACCGCCAATTGAAATGCCTGTATAACGGTTCAAATACACTTGATTGTGTTCAATTCGAATACGATCTGCCATTTTTCCTTTATGTTCACTTGTGACTTCAATCCCAAGGTCATTGTGATGTGTGATGTTATGATCAATCACAATGTCCTTCCCGCCATCGACATAAATTCCACCAGCGGAGATGTCTTTGCCATAGGCTGGATTTCCTACACTCGTAATCTCATACACTTTGTTTCTTGATACAACACCATTTCTGACTTGATCGTACTTTTTAGAAGGTGCTACGTTTTCAAAACCAATTAAATCAATCCCTATATTATCAGTATGGCGGACGGTGTTATGTGTCACACGGAACTTATTGACGTTCCCATTGAGCACAAGCGCTTCACTGAAGCCAAGCTTTAATTTTTCAACAGTGTTTCCTTTGATTTCAATGTCTTCAATAGCCGCAGGAGCTTTTGTTCCATAGACCGCAATACCGTGCGCATTCCCATTTTTGTGTGTCGTCTGAATATCATACACTCGGTTGTTGAGCAGTTTGACGCCTTTCCCGCTTCCTTTGATAAAAATACCGACTGGAGTCAGATCTTCCTTATTTGTCTTGAGATGTCCCACCGTCAGCCCTTTGAGGGTAATGTAACTTTTTTGATCGATCGTGACAAGACCACCATCTGCTTGATTTCCTTTTAGTGAAGCCCCGCTAATGACAGGTTTTTCTTTTCCGTAAGCTTGAAAGATAACAGGTGCTTTCTTTGTACCTGAATGGCGGACAATCAATTTTTCTTTGTATGTACCGCCTCTCACGTATATAGTTGCCCCGGCTTTTGCCATACTTGATGCCTTTTTCAGCGTGCGAAAAGGTTTTTGCTTCGTTCCTGGGTTTTTATCGTTTCCGTTTGTCGCTACGTAATAGGCTGTGCTTTGCTTAGCGCCCGCCTCCTCTGTCATCGCTTGACAGCCGAAGCTGATCACGGTCATGAATAAAATAAGGAAAATGCCTGGTATCGCTCGTTTCATCTTGTTGTTTGCTCCTTTCACTTCTCTTCTTTCTTTATCGGTTAAAAAAAAGAGGATTAAAATATGAGAATGCCCCTTGCAATGTACTGGTCAAAAGGTGTATGGTTGAAAGAATATCTTACAGGAAATTTATCCGCTTTTAAATTGTCAGATTAATCAGTTAATAATGTATTTGGATTTTATTTCTTTATTAAAAAGGGGTGACATGAGGCAGACTGACGGCAGAGAGAAGGAAAGCGCTTTAACAGATTTTTCTTGTCTGAATTCCAGAAAACCTATTGCTAATATTTTGTGAAGGTATAGAATAGAATCATAATTATTTCATATTATTAGAATTTTCAAATAATCAAACAGCAAGGAGATTTACGATGCCAAAACAACCCATCCGCGTTGAACTTAGTTCAACAAAAAAACCAAAACCTCAATCTGATCAACTTGAATTCGGAAAAATCTTCACAGATCACATGTTTGTGATGGATTATTCCATTGATCAAGGCTGGTATGATCCAAGAATTATCCCTTATCAAGCCATTCCAATGGACCCAGCTTCGATGGTCTACCATTATGGGCAATCTGTTTTTGAAGGCTTGAAGGCTTATGTTTCTGAGGATCAGAAAATTCTCTTATTCCGTCCGGAAAAGAATATGGAACGCTTAAACAGATCCAATGACCGCCTGTGCATCCCACAAATTGATACAGAAACGGTTTTAGAGGGCTTAAATGAACTCATTCGCATTGATAAGGATTGGGTACCTGATGCAGAGGGCACTTCCTTGTATATCCGTCCATTCATTATTTCCACTGAACCATATTTAGGCGTTGCGCCGTCAAGCACATATAAGCTGCTTATTATCCTATCTCCAGTGGGATCTTACTATAAAGAAGGCATCCATCCGGTCAAAATTGCCGTTGAAAACGAATTCGTCCGTGCCGTTAAAGGCGGAACAGGTAATGCCAAAACAGCTGGAAACTACGCCTCAAGCCTCAAGGCACAGCAAGTTGCTGAAACCAAAGGTTTTTCACAAGTTCTTTGGCTTGATGGAGTTGAGAAAAAGTACATTGAAGAAGTCGGGAGTATGAATATCTTCTTTAAAATCAATGGCGAAATCGTGACGCCTGAATTGAACGGCAGCATTCTAGAAGGCATCACACGTAACTCTGTACTCGAGCTATTAAAACACTGGGGAATTCCAGTGACAGAGCGTAAAATTTCGATTGATGAGTTAATTGAAGCACATCAATCAGGCGAGCTTGAAGAAATCTTTGGAACTGGAACGGCGGCCGTCATCTCTCCTGTCGGGGAATTAATTTATCACGATCAGCCATATGTGATTCAAGATGGTCAAACAGGTGAAGTATCGAAGAAATTGTATGAGGCCATTACGGGTATTCAAAAAGGAACACAGCCAGATATCTTCGGCTGGACAGTAGAAGTCGACTCGGTCGTCAAACAAGCTTAAGCATGTAAAAGAACCTTTCAATCATGAAGGGTTCTTTTTTTGTTTATTTACCTCTCCAATATACCTTATAATGGTAATCACACATATAAGGAGTGATGGTATGTTTTTTACTTATCTACTAGCGTTTTTTGGGATTTGCATCGGATCGATGATCATCGCTACAGGTTTCGACGATTCACCGTTCCACACCCGTGTTCTATTTAAGTTTCTCGGAATTTCTATCTTTGTTCTTTCTATTACTTTTGTAAAGGTGAGACGAAAAAGGTTACGCAGTAAAAAGGCGAAATAGACTTAGATGTCCAGTCAGCCTCCCATCAAATCGTGCACCAAAATAAGACCGATACCCCCACAATCGCCCCTGCATATATCCACTGTTTCCCTTTGATGCTCCGCTTTCTTTCAATTAGTAAAAAGATCTCTGGTAAAAAGACGATGATGATTTCTATGAAAAAGACAAGATAATAAACAAACGGCATCGGCTGAAAATCAAAGTCTCTTTCATCTCCACCAATTGTTGCGAAATACATCAACAGGTTGGTTACTGGAATGGTAAAACAAACGAGCAGGCGAAGAACATACATCCACACATACTGTCTATGACGAATAAGACCAATAAATGAAGCGATGATGCCATACAAAAACAAGACCACTGTGCCATAACTCAACAGAGGTTGAACGACAAAACCGTAAAGAATTAAACCAATTGCAACCATACTCAAACCGTCCCTTCTTTGAAGCCATACATGTTGTTTTTTACTATCATACACTTCTTTCTTGAATTTCCATATGGGGCCATGATAAAAAAACGACCCCATAAAGGGGCCATTTTGTTTTATGCTTTGACTGATTTGAAGAATTGCGGTAAATATTCACGATGCGCTTCGAGCATTTCATCTAAAATTTGCTTTGCAATTTCGTCAGATGGGACAAGCGGATTGATCGTCATTGCTACAAGAGCCGTCTCGTAATCTCCTGTGACTGCCGCTTCTGCTGCCACACGCTCGAATGATTTGATTTGTTGAACGAGCCCTCTCACAGCCACAGGCAGATCACCCGTCGCAATTGGTTTTGGTCCGTCCTTCGTAATGATACAGTTTACTTCAACCGCTGAATCAGCCGGAATGCTGGCAATCGCCCCTCTGTTTACTGTATTGACTGGTTGGATGTCATGCTTATCATTATAGATGGAGCTGATTAAGTTACATGCCGCATCACTGTAATATGCCCCGCCTCTTTTTTCGAGCTGCGGTGGTTTAATCGATAAATCAGGATCTTTATAGAGCTCAAATAATTCGTGCTCAACCTGCTGGACTACCTCTGCTCTTGTTCCTTTTTCTTGGGCTGCCTTTTGCTCTTCTTCCAGCATATCTTTTGTTTTATAGTAATAGCGATGATATGGACATGGGATGACCCCTAAGCCTTTCACAAAAGAAGGTTCCCAGTCTTTCGCTTCAATGTTCTTCATAGACCACTGACTATTCGGATTTCCTAATTCTTCGAGCACTTGATCCATAATGCTGACCCCGTCTAAATACACATCTAATCCATAGACCATGTGATTGAGGCCTGCAAACTGTACCTCGATCCGTTCAACATTTACATCAAGCGCCTTGGCAATCCCCATTTTTATCCCAATTGGGACATTGCATAGTCCGACTACTTTTTTTAGATTCGTGTAGCGCAGCACAGCTTCTGTGACCATGCCGGCTGGATTTGTAAAGTTCACAAGCCATGCATCTGGACAAAGCTCTTCCATATCCTTCACGATGTCTAGAATGACTGGGATGGTTCGAAGACCTTTAAATAAGCCACCTGGTCCGTTCGTTTCCTGACCGATGACACCATATTTAAGCGGGATTCTCTCATCCTTTGCCCGTGCTTCCAGCAGTCCTACACGAAATTGTGTTGTCACAAAATCTGCGTCCTTCAGGGCTTCCCTGCGGTCGAGTGTCAGGTGTACCTCAATCGGAAGCCCGGCTTTTTCGACCATGCGTTTCGCGAGAGCACCCACGATGTTTAACTTTTCCTGACCCGCTTCAATATCCACGAGCCATAATTCCTTTACAGGCAATTCATGATATCGTTTGATAAATCCTTCGACAAGCTCAGGCGTATAGCTCGATCCTCCGCCTATTGTGACAATTTTGATTCCATCTTTCATGAATTGACACCTCCAAGTTGCTTCATTTTTTCATGGAGCTCGATGATTTCCGCCGCAAGCTCCTTAACAGTCATTGCGTTCATGAGATGATCCTGTGCATGGATCATTAAGAGACTGATGTCGGTCTTTTCTCCTCTAATTTCTCCTTGGATCAGCTCTGTCTGTGCGTGATGCGCCTCATTTAACGCGTCTTGTGCTTCCTGCAATTTTTGCTTCGCCTCATCAAAGTTTCCTTCCTTTGCACATGTAATGGCCTCCATCGCGGAGCTTCTGCCATTCCCGCCGTGTAAGATGAGTTGAAACACAATTTGTTCCATTTCCATCGGCCGCATCCCCCTTGTTCCCTCTATTACATGCTGACGACATTTTCATCAGTTGTTGCTTTTGTTTCTAGTTCACTTTCTTCTTTTAATTTCTGCTTATCCCACATTCTAAAGAATGGGTAGTATAAAGCGAATGACAACGCCAGGTTAATCAGCTGCATGACAGCGCCAGAGATTTTGCCTCCTGTGGCGAGATAGCCTGAAATGATAGGGGGCATCGTCCATGGAACTGCAATCCCCGCCGGTTTTGCCACAAGCCCTGTGCTCATTCCGATATATGTGGTAATGATCATCATGATTGGCGTAAGGATAAACGGAATCAAAAGCATTGGGTTCATGACAATCGGCATTCCGAAAATGATCGGTTCGTTGATGTTAAAGATGGCTGGCCCAATGGCAAGTCGGCCAAGCTGTTTCATTTGTTTACTTCTGGCACGTAAGATCATCGTCAGCACCAAGGCAAGCGTTGCACCGCTTCCGCCGACATTGATGAAGATTTCAAAGAACTGCGCTGTGAAGATATTTGGCAGCACTTCTCCTGCTTGGAATGCGAGACGGTTCTCATCCATCGCACCGAGCCAAATTGGTCCCATGACGCCGCCGACAATGGTTGCTCCGTGAATACCACAAGCCCAGAGGAGCATTTGCACGCCTATGGCGACAATACTTCCGCCTAAGCTTCCACCAAGAATGGAAAGCGGTGTGCCAATTAAGACCGTGATAATATTATGAATACTTTCAAATGGTGTCATCTCAATCAAAAGTCTAGCGACCCAGATCAGTGTGATGACCACAAAACCTGGAATAAGTGCGATAAACGATTTACTCACTGCTGGCGGTACACCATCAGGCATCTTAATGACGATATTCCGCTGGACAATGAATCGGTAAATTTCAGTTGAAAGCATGGCAATAATCATGGCAACGAATAACCCTTTACTGCCCATCAATGTGACTGGAATTCCTCCACCTACTAGGATGGCTTCTGTTGAGCCCTCAGGTGTAAAAGGAACTTGATATGGTGTCGCCAAAAGAAATGCTGCAACAGCGATTGCACCAGATGATAGGGCATCCACTGCATACTTTTCAGCAAGCCTGTAGGCAATCCCGAAAGTTGCAACAAGTGCCATAATGTCAAAGGTTGCATTAACAGGATAGGATAATTTCGTGGCCCATTCTGCTCCGAAGATACTTGCCATAAAATCGCTGTATCCTGGGATCGGAAGGTTGGCTAAAATGAGAAACAGTGAACCGACAATAATGAGAGGCATGGTTAAAACAATTCCGTCACGCAATGCTTGTAAATGTCTTTGAGCGGCAATCTTCCCTGCAAACGGCATGACCTTCTCTTCTAGAAATCGGTTGAATCCATTCATCCCTTCCGCCCCCTTTATCCGTTCACTAACTGTTCAGCAGATTTTAAAACCTCAGCCCCATTACATACGCCATAATGCACGGTATTGATGACGTCGACTGGAATCCCTTTTTCTTCTCCGAGCTTTTTCATTTGTGGTAATAAATATCGAACCTGTGGTCCTAATAAAAGCACATCGGCTTGATCAATATGATTTTTTGCTGAATCTCCAGATACTGCCCAAATACGATAGTCTTTTCCTTGTTCTTGTGCGCTTTTCTCCATTTTTGTGACTAGTAAGCTTGTTGACATACCTGCTGCACAAACCAATAAGATGTTCATGTGTAAACGCCCCCTTTTGAAAGTGTGTAGCTTTTCTTTACACATTCATCATATTATGAAACCGCTTTCATAAACACCTATACTTTTTCCTTTAGGAAGCGGAAAAAGTTAAGATCACACAGTTAATTCTTGTACGAAGGGGTCTTTTTATACATGATATCGAGCATGTCTTCAAATGTATCACAGGCGATGAGGTGCTGAATGAATTTCACATTGTGCACAAGCTCGCCCAGCAGACGGTACATCCCTTTTAAATCTTTTGCATTCTCTTTTTCGACACAAAGCAAGCACACAAATTGAACTTTTTTCTCTCCCCATATGATCGGTTTTTCTAATGTACATATCGCCCAAAACGTCTCTTCTGTCAGCGGCGTCATAGGGTGCGGAATGGCTGTATAATGCCCAAAGGATGTGGGAGCAGCCTCTTCTCTTTCCATCACATAAGATGTAAGCTCTGCTGATGCTAAGCCCATGTCGATGACTTTTTCCGTGAGAAAGGTGATGACCTCTTCCTTTGTTTGAAAGGCGCGTTTTGTAAAAACCAATTCCTTTTTCATATATTGAGAGGCCAATGTCACTCTTGTTTCACTCGTCAGGGCTTCTTCAATTTTCAAAAAGTCGCCGCCTCCCAAAATCGTATTCACTTGTATGACGGGAATCGGTATATCCATCTGAATCGGGACCGTTGTAATAATCAAATCAAGCGCATGTAAAGAGACATGCGGAAGCGAATAAAGCTCTGCTGTGCCTAAAATGGTCAGCTTCGACCCAAATTGTGACCGCAGACGATCTTGAAGCAGTCTTGCACTTCCTGCACCAGACGCACAGACGATGAGACATCGCTTCGGTGGAATCTCCATCTTTCTCCGTTCTAAAGCCGCACCAAAATGAAGCGCCATATATCCGATTTCATTCTCATGAATACATAGACCCGTTTCTTCTTCAATCACCCGGCTGGCGATAATTCCTGCTTCAAAGGCAAGTGGATACCCCGCCTTTATTTCATCCAGCATCGGATTTCTTAAGTTCATCCCATATTTACACCGGGTCATGGCTGGCTTTAAGTGCAGACTGAGCCCAATCAGCAATTCCGCATCTCCCGCTAAATTCAGCTGCAATTTTTGGTCAATGGCTTTCAGCATGAGCTGAACAAGACGGCTCGTGTCATCATCCACAATTTGTTTTTGACCGCTCGATGAAAAGGACTGTACCATTTTGGCTGTTCCTAATAAATGAATGGCGATATAGACGATTTCCTCTTGTGGAAAAGAAACGTCCAGCAGTCCTTCAAGGCATTCCACTATTTTTTTAGCGACCTTGTATTCCTTTGCCTGTGGAATCTCATTGATTTCCTCTGGCAAGACAGATACATAGTTCCCGTGCCTAATCCGCTTGCAGGCAATCGCAACATGAACGATTAAATTATTCATGCAAATGTCTGATAGATTCATTCTTTCTTTATTGATATAATCAATGATTGTTTTCTGAATCAATTCCAATTCATGTTTCGGCAAAATGGTCACTGCTGTGTTCAGCATCGTTTGGTAAGATCGCCGTTCACTGAATAGATATTCTGACATACAATAACGGATTTTCATCTCCGATCCTTTGAGCCTGCAGCCTTTATTCGGCTTTGCTTCTAGCTTCAGATCAAAAGGCTCAAGCTTGCGTTTGACCCATTTCATATCGTTACTCATCGTCGATTTACTAATAAACAGCTGTTCCTGTAAGTCTTCCAGTTTCACATAAGACTCTGCGAGAAGGAGCTTTTTTAAAATAAACCGAACACGCTCCTCCGGCAGAACAGCCAGCGGCTCTTCCTGTTCGACCTCTTCTTTCATAAAACGGCGAAAGGCATTCTCATCGTTGATCAACAGCTCATAACCAGCTCCTCGAACAGCTATTACAGACGCTTGATAAGGAGCGAGACGGTCGTTCAGTTCCTTGATGTCTGTACGAATGGTGCGGCTTGTCACTTGTAAGCTGACAGAAAGCGCAGCGCTTGTGAGCGGGTTCTCCGCTGCCATTAACTGACTTAAAATGTGCGCCAGTCTTTTACTCAGCATCAGATCGGCCTCCTTATGTAAGGGTGGAGAATCTGCCTTGTCTGGACAGGTTGTATACGCTTGCAGTTCTCTTCATTACTCATATTCTACTGAAAAGAAATAAAAATTGCCAACTCATTTATATGACAAACGCCCCTATTTATACAACAAACTATTTCTAATGACCTATGAATCTTTTTTTGTAGGACCGTTTGGAAGAAATGAAAAAAAGGCGCTGCACCTTCGTGTCATCGCCTTTTTTATGAAGAGGTCAGCTGCGTAAAGACAACCAATCTTTTTTCGTGAGTTCCTGCTGCATGATCAAATGTCCCTGTACATGTGATTAAATTGAGATTCCGTGTAAAGGCATACCCGAAAAATGCATGTGGCTTTTCTTCACGTGGATAACTTTGCACTTTGATGACTTCAAAGGTTCGCTTTTTTCCTGATGAGGACGTCACGATCACCTTATTTCCCTTTTTTAGCTCCTTTAGTCGATAAAAAACAGAAGGTCCCCATTTATTATCAACATGACCATTCATGACGGCATTCCCTTTATCTCCTGGTTTTGGACCATCTTTAAACCAAGCTGTGTTGTCCGTATTTTTTGGAACGCCCATACTGCCATCCTTAGATAAAGTGGTTTTCTCTACTTTTGCTTTGACATCAATCGCTGGAATCGCAATTTCAGCTGGAACAATACCGGACGGTTCGTCTTTTAACATGCTTTTTGCATGAGACTGTTTTGCAGCTTGGTTTGTTGTCATTTTTTCAGGAGATGTGGTTGTTTTTGCAGATGACGAATCATCCATTGTTTGTGATGCGCAGCCCGTGATGGTGAGCAGCATCAGAAGACCAAACACCCATCTTTTCAAATCAGTCTGCCTCCTTTTAAAGAAAGGAACGGCACAAATGTGCACGTTCCCCTTTAGTTTTTACGAGCTTAATTTGATGTCTTGCGGCGAATAAGGAAGAACGCACCCATTGCACCACCGGCTAGGATCAAGCTAGCGATTAATCCCGCAAAGGCTTCATATGACATACCTAGAGGACCGGCTGTACCTCCCATACCTGTTTTAGGCATTTCATTAGGCATCTTGGATTTGAACATTTCAGGATGCTGATCAACAATTGCTGATGCGACATCCTGTCCAACCATGAACATATGACCGTACGCCTCTCGCACTGTTGGATAAAGCTGATCATAATCGCCATTATGGTATGACGTATATGTTTTGATCAGTTCATCAATATGCATTTTTAAGCCAGCTTCTAAATCTGCTGCCTTCAAACGTCCATCTGTCGCTTGATCTAAAAATTTCGCTTGCTTCATTCGATACGCATCTAAGTTTTTCATAGCTTTTTCTTTCGCTTCTTTGTCTCCTGATGCATCCGCTTTGACATAATCAACTAAATAACCGATATGGCTTGACCAAATGTCTTTAAATTGTTTTCCTGCATCCTTGCCATAAACAGAGGCAATCGCATCTGATAAATCATTTGTGTTTTCGTTCAAAGCTGCAGCTGCTTGATCAAAGTCCTTGCTGCCATCATTTCCTTTTTGCATAGCAACGACCGCAAGCGCCAAATGCTCTGAGAACAAGTAGTTTAAATCTTCACGAAGGTCTGCGGCTGGTGTGTCGACTGATTTGTGATCAAATTTCCCAGGAAATTGATCTGTGATCGCCCACGATACGCCTTTGCCTACTTCAAACATATGATGAATAGATTTTCTAACCGTTTCATAGGTCGTATCAAAATCCTTTTCAGTGTAGCTATCAAACGCTTTTAACAGTTCATTGACGTGCATTTTTAAGCCTTCTTCTAGTTCGCTAGCTTTCAATCTGCCGTCTGTTGCTTGATCGAGCATATCGGCTTGTTTCATGCGATATTGGTCAAGCTGCTTCATGGCTTTCTTTTTACCTGCTTCATCTTTCTTTGCCGTTGCTTGCACATAGTCAACAAAGTAGCCGATATGACTTGACCAAATGTCTTTAAATTGTTTCCCTGCTTTTTTTCCGTACACAGAGGCGATGGCATCCGATAAATCATTTGTGTTGTCGTTTAGCGCTGCCGCTGCTTGATCAAAATCTTTACTGCCATCAATTCCCTTTTGCATCGTGATGACTGCTAAATAAGCGTGCTCTGAAAACAGCTGGTCTAGAGCTGCTCGAAGATCGGTTGCTTTGTTTGACACCTCTTGTGACGAAGATGTCTTCTTTGCCTCTCCATGCATATGCCCTTCGTGTGCACTTGCGCTATGAGCTGCCGGAAATAGTAATGCTGCGCTAAGCGGGATGGTTAAAATCGCTTTTTTCATGTTCATCTGTTATTGCCTCCTCTTTCCGTTTGTTATGTACTTAACGGAGTGAGGCATGACTTGGATCATTCAAATCTATCTTTTTTTTCATTCATTGCGCAATTGGTATGTATGCATAAAAAAAAGCCGGATTATCCGGCTGATACGTTACGACGTTTAGATGCTTTCCGCTCTTTATATATTTTTCTCACCACTGGATAAATCACAGGTGCCCATTTAAAAATTTGTTTCAGCCATTTTTTCATTTCTCCCGCGCCTCCTTATTGTCATTCTTACAAGGAAGATTCCCCATCTTGTCATGAAATAAACAGGTGCGGGAGAGCAGGAGTTAAATCACGCCTTGTGCGATCATCGCATCTGCCACTTTGCGAAATCCTGCAATATTTGCTCCTACTATTAAGTTTCCAGAGTGTCCATATTCATCAGCTGTCTCTGTACACTGACGATAAATCGTCTGCATCATTTGTTTCAGCTGATCATCTACTTCCTCAAAAGTCCAAGACATTCTTGCACTATTTTGCGCCATTTCCAGTGCTGAGACACCTACCCCGCCAGCATTCGCCGCTTTTGCCGGCGCAAAAAGAATATCATTCTGTTCAAAAACTTTGACTGCCTTTAGAGTAGAGGGCATATTGGCTCCTTCTCCTACCGCAATGACACCATTTTCCACAAGCTGCTGTGCCTGCATCTCAGATATTTCATTTTGCGTTGCACATGGAAGCGCAATGTCACAAGGAACAGACCAAATTTGTTCGCAATCTTCAATCAATTCAGCATGCGGGTGAATGTCTATGTATGCCCCAATTCGTTGATTGCTTCCTTCCTTCAGCTGTTTCACTGTTTCTAATGAAATGCCTTGTGGATCATAAATCGTTCCGCTTGAATCACTGCACGCAACGACCTTACCGCCTAGCTCCATGACCTTCTCCATCGCATAAATAGACACATTTCCTGAACCAGACACAACAACTGAACGTCCTTCAAATTGAAGTCCATGCGCTTTTAACATTTCTTCCATAAAGTACACCAATCCATAGCCTGTCGCTTCTTTTCTCGCTAAGCTGCCTCCAAATCCAGGGCTTTTTCCTGTAAGCACACCTGCCTCATAAGCACCACGCATTTTCTTGTACTGCCCGAACATATAGCCAATTTCGCGTGCCCCTACGCCAATATCACCTGCTGGCACATCTTGATCAGGTCCAATATATCGGCTGAGTTCACTCATAAAGCTTTGGACGAAACGCATGATTTCTCCATCCGATTTTCCTTTAGGATCAAAATCTGATCCACCTTTTCCTCCACCGATCGGCATACCAGTCAGTGCGTTTTTAAAGATTTGTTCAAATCCTAAAAACTTAATAATGCTTGCATTGACAGATGGGTGGAAACGAATGCCTCCTTTATAAGGACCGATGGCACTATTGAATTGAACCCTAAATCCCCGATTGACTTGTACTTTCCCCTCATCGTCTACCCATGGTACGCGAAATACCACAAGCCGCTCAGGCTCGATGAGTCGTTCTAAAATGCCTTGTTTTTCATACTCTGGATGCTTTGCAAAAACAGGAACGAGTGATTCTAGAATTTCTCTTACGGCTTGCTGAAATTCCTCCTCACCAGGATTTCGTTTTTCCACCTCTTCTAACACACGGTCGATGTAGCTTTGTGCTGTTTGTGCTGCTCGATCTAAGGTCAACATGTCTCATCTGCCTCCTTTGTATATCTTCACACATTTATCCTGTTAGATTTTCTAACGCATATTGAGATTAATTTAACACCATTTGTAAAAACTGATCAATACTGATAACAGATGAAAATGATGCCGATTTGAGATGGATCAAGCAGCCGCCGCAATCGTTTTTAGAAAGTATCTCTTACAGAATGACTATTGAGCTAGAAATCATGATTTAGACGTTATATATCCCGCACTCTTTGACAATTAGATGAACCATGAATGATTTCTAGTTGATCTTCAACACGAAAAAAAGGCCTAAAGTTTTATAGGCCGTCTGCTCAATCTTTTCGGATCTTCTCCTCTTTTTTTCGATCAGGGTACACGACACAAAGCCAATATAAAATAGAAGACGATGGGAAGTTAATTAAACCGACAATGCCCCAAAACCACTTATAACGTCCTCTTTTCTTTGCATCCATAAATAAAAGAAAGCCCTGCGCAAATAGTAACGGCAATGCGCACAATAAGATGATCATCTCCGTCTGACTCATAAGGAAGACCCTCCTTTAATATGTTGATATTCCTTGATGCCGACAACGACGCAGAGCGGCACACTCACTACTTGAAGAAGAATGAAGATGATAGGCATATGGGTGATGGCAGCGACAAATAGTGCCAGAATGGTCAGACTGATGAGAACGTACGCCAGTACTTCTTGTTTAAAACGCCTTTTCTCTTGTTCCTTCGCCTGCTTCAGCATGATCATGACAGCCTGTTCACTTGGCTCTTTCACTTCAATTTGTTCATCTAGCTGCTGTAACTCTTCCTTTAAACGTTCTGTGAATTGATCTTCCTTCACTGAGACCACTCCTTTCGAATTTTCTTTAATCCATGATGAACCCTCGACTTCACAGTGCCTTCTCTCATCGCGAGCATTGAAGCAATCTCTGGATAAGTAAAGCCATAATAATAGTGCAAAATAATCGGTGCTCTCTCCTCAGCCTTCAATTCGTTTAGAGCATCCCACATCTCATGCCATGTATAGCCCTTTTGCTGAACCTCCCATTTAAAACGGCGTATCGTCTCTTGATTCGCCTTTCCTTCCCTCAATTGTTCACGTTTCCTTTTCTTCTGGTGATCCAAAAATTGTCTAGATGCAATGGATATGAGCCATGTTGAAAATAAGGAATCTCCTCTAAATGAAGAGAGTTTCATGTACGCTTTCAGCATCGTTTCTTGCATGATTTCTTCTGCAAGCTCTTGTTGAAGGGTGAGCTTCATTATATAACGGTAAAGAAAGGAATAATGATGACGATATAGGGCTGTAAATGCAGCATCATCCCCCTGTTTTGCCCGCTGAATCAATGTCTCTTCTGTCTGCTCCAAACACACCCCTCCTTCCTTTTTCTTCTCTTATTCATGAGACGACACGTATGACGATATCGTTCAAAATACACTTTATTTTTTTAGCTTGTTGTATTTGAAGCATTGAATAAACAGTTTTTTCTTATGTAATGATTATGACATTCCTTCGTCTCTAACAAAATGATGCGTTCTGATTTTCTATCAAGCGGAGATGCTCTCCCCCATAATCACTAGGTCATCCCAATACCTATCGTCAATGATCCTTGTCTCATTTAGTTGAAAATAAAATAATCATGGCCTTAGTTTTCTAGAAAATCATGGAATACACAGCGCCAATTCTTAGCCGATGATACCTTTTTGCATGCTATGCTCTTCCTACATTCCGAAAAAGGCGATACAAGCGAAGAAAGGAGGAGCAGTTGAATTGCAGCTTATTTTTGGAAACGTTTACATTAAAACAAAAATGAATGGAGATGTTGACTTTGAAGAAAAAAGTTCCAATGTTAGCTGGTGTGTTAGCGGTTGGTCTCGTGACTTCATTATTTGCACCAAATGGGGAGGCAAAAGCGGCAGCAAAGTATCCCGAAAGCCCTTCTATTATGGCCAATTTTAATCAACAAGGATTCTCCACATTAAATGGCGGTACAACAGGCGGTGAAGGCGGTAAAACCGTCACAGTCAAAACTGGAAATGAACTATTGGCTGCCCTCAAAAGTAAAGGAACAAACGAAAAGCTAAAAATTGTTGTCGACGGGACGATAACCCCTTCTAATACATCTGCCAATAAAATCGATGTGAAAGATACAAACAATGTCTCGATCGTCGGCAAAGGCACGAAAGGTGAATTTAATGGAATTGGCATTAAAGTATGGCGTGCCAATAACATCATCATCCGCAACCTGAAAATCCATCACAGCAACATCGGTGACAAGGATGCCATCGGAATCGAAGGCGCTTCTAAAAACGTATGGGTCGATCATAATGAATTGTACAATACATTAAACTCTGGTAAAGATGATTATGATGGATTATTTGATGTGAAAAATGACTCCGACTATATTACCTTCTCATGGAACTATGTTCATGACAGCTGGAAAACGATGCTCATGGGCAGCTCTGATAACGACAACTACAACCGAAAAATCACATTCCACAACAACCGTTTTGAAAACCTGAATTCTCGTGTACCATCTATGCGCTTTGGGGAAGGTCATGTGTATAACAACTACTATAAAGGTATCCATACGACAGCGATCAACTCTCGCATGGGCGCAAAAATGAGAATTGAGCACAACGTATTTGAAAATACAAAAAATGCGATCGGCAGCTGGGACAGCCGCCAGGTCGGTACATGGCATGTCATCAACAACTCATATATTAACAGCTCAGGCAGTCTGCCAACGTCTTCTACAGGTACGTACAACCCTCCTTATAACTACTCTTTGCTTAACGTGAACAATGTCAAATCAGAAGTGGTATCAAATGCTGGTGTCGGAAAAGTAAACCCTTAAAACCACAAAACGTTCGGGCAGAAATCTCTGTCCGAACGTTCTTGTCATTTCATCTATTTATATTGTAGAAAACGGACGATCCATCTCATACAATTTTTGATAGCGTGGGTTTTCTTTCAGTAAATCCTGATGCTCCCCCTGCATTTCAATTTGTCCATCTTCAATAAACATAATGCGGTCACATGCCTCACAGCCAGTGAGATGGTGGGTAATCCAAATGACCGTTTTTCCTTTTAACACACGGAAAATGGTTTCAAGCAGCTCACGCTCTGTGCGTGGGTCAAGTCCAACGGTGGGTTCATCTAATACAACAATCGGGGTGTTTTGCAGCAAAATCCGTGCTAACGCCATCCGTTGTCTTTCTCCGCCTGAGAAACGAATTCCTGTCTCCTGCACACCGGTGTGATACCCCTCTGGCAATGATTCGATTGTATCGTGAAGCTGTACTTGTCTCGCTGCTTCTTTTACTTGCTCCTCTGTCGCATTTGGAGAGCCTAAGCGAATATTGTTTAAAACAGAGGTATCGAATAAATACGGCTGTTGATTGAGTACTGACACATAGGTGGACACGTTCTCTCGAATGCTTTCGACCGGTTTCCCCTGGATACTGACAGCTCCTTGATTTGGCACGACAGCTCCTTCTAACAACTTCAAAATAGTCGATTTTCCTGCACCGCTTTTTCCTAAGAGAGCGAGTGATTCTCCTTGCTTCAATGAAAATGACAGGTGCTTTAGCACGTGTTGGTGCGAATCATACCCAAAGGACACTCGATCAAAAGAAACAGCTTCATTTTGAGAAACAGCTGACTGATCCGCTGTCTTGCGCTCAGATTCTCCTTCATACGAAAGCTTTTCATAATGATGTAATCTGCTGACAGCATGCTGATAGACTGGAATATCACCTGCTGCATCTGAGAGTGGAAGAAAGGCTTCTGTTAACGGAAAAAGCACAAGCACGAAGGCTGCAATCAGGGTGTGTGACATCGAGCCTGACTGCACAACTGAACCGCTCCAATACACGACAAGCACGACAGCTCCTCCAATGATAAGCTGTGCCATAAATTGGCGCAGACGGATAAATCGGTGCTTGGCTGCTTCAAGCGCTAACAGCTGCGCTTCTTTCTGTTCATATTCATCAACAAAATCTTTCTGCCTGCCGCTAAACAACCAGTCACTCACACCCATGACGGCATCTGTTAAATGGCTGTACAGTTCATTTCTGCCTTTTTTCATTTGAATTTGTCTCGCCCGGTTCACTAGCACTGTGACGTATGGAAAAACAAATACGAGAAGTGCCATATAAAGCAGCATCAAGCCAGCAAAAGGCCACGAGAATAGACCAAGTGCCCCAATGGATGCAGCATATAAAAGCAGCGCACCGATGGATGGAAAGATGGTTTTTAAATAGGCGTCCTGCAGTCTCTCAACATCATCTGACAAGAGCCCAAGCATTTCACCTGTACCTAGCTTTGTCTGTTTCGCACTTCGTTCAGCCATGTCATACAGACGGACACGCATTTTTTCAATCATGGTCAAAATGAGCTGGTGGCTCGCCAGTCTTTCTGCGTAGCGGGCAGCTGAGCGCGAAATACCAAAGGTACGGACAGCTACAATTGGGACGTAGACCATAAGTATATTCTCAGGTCTTGTGGCAGCTTTTGAAATGAGAAATCCTGACGTATACATCAGCATAGAAGCAGAGAATACTGCAATTGCCCCTAGAAATAAAACCAGCGCAAACAGCTTTTGATTCTCCTTGATATAAGGTATAAACCAGCCTTTACTTACCATGTGTGACCGCCCCCATTTGCTCCTGTACCAATTGATAATACACGCCTTTTCTTTGCATTAATGATTCATGTGTACCCATTTCTGCAATCGTTCCTTGATCCATGACAATAATCTCATCCATGGCTGGCATCCAATGGAGCCTATGTGTCGCTAAGAACACAAGTTTATCTTCAAACAGTAGAAGCATTGTTTTCTTCAATTCATACTCTGTCTCAATATCGAGATGCGCCGTTGGTTCATCTAACAGCATAATGGACCGCTTGCCCAGCACCGTTCGCGCAAGCGCAATTCTTTGTGCCTGTCCCCCGCTTAGCCCTCTTCCCTGTTCTCCAATGACCTCATCGAGCCCATTTGGCAGCTGCGCTACGAGCTGAGATAAGCCAGCTTCACTGGCAGCTCTTTCCACTTCTTCATCTGTTGCATGCGGCTCATAAAAACGAATGTTTTCTCTTAATGTCATGTGAAATAAATAAGGGTGCTGCGGCATATAGACGACTTCCTTTTGCCATTCCTTCATCTGTAAATGAACAAGCGGCTGGCCGTTTAGCGTGATTTGACCTGAGGTCGGTTCAACAAAGCCGCCGAGCACATCGGTCAACGTCGATTTCCCTGAACCACTGGCACCAATGATCCCGATTTTTTTCTTCCCTTTGACAGTGAGGTCTACATCCTGAATCGAATAAGGGGCATGCTCGTCATGCTGGACACTCACATCTTGCAGGGTGAGCGCAGATTGTTCATTCCACTCGTTCAACTGCACTGATTGTGTCTCCTGCATGCGGAAGCCCTTTTCTTCTAAAATGACCTGCATCGCCTCATTCGCTTCTTTTCCATTTAGTGTGGCATGATAATCATTCCCCACTTCACGTACTGGCAGGAAATATTCCGGTGCCAGCATGAGCGCCGTCAGAGCCGGCAATAACAGAAGCTCTCCTTCAATCAATCGCAAGCCAAGAAAGACAGCGACGGTTGCAATTGATAGCATGGAAAAGAAATCAAGCGCAAACGATGAAAGAAATGCGACCTTCAGCGTGCTCATGGTCGCCTTTCGATATCGCTTTGACACTTCTCCGATATTGCGGGAGTGTTTTTTGCTAATGCCTAAGTAACGAAGCGTTTCAAGGCCGCGGAGAGAATCAGTGAAATGATTGGATAATTTCTCATACGATCTCCATTGTTTGGCCGCTTTACGCTGAGCGACAAGACCTAGCAAAATCATAAAGACAATTAAAATTGGCAGCGTCACGATTAAAATGACGGCAGATGTTTCGTCTAATGTCCAAACATAGATGAGAACCATTGCCGGTATCACAGCCATGTTCACCATTTTCGGTAAAAACAGCTGTAAATACTGACGATATTGAGCAATCCCCTCCATCGCTAATGTGACAAGCTTTCCTGTACCCTTTTTCTTTGTGAAAGCAGGACCTAAACGAAAGAGTTGGTCTAACAGCTGTTTTCTGACGTCTGCTCCAATTCGGGAAGAGTAGGTAAACATGACCTTCTCCCGAATCAAGGTGAGACCGTGCCGCACCAGAAAGGCAGCAAGAAACAGCAGGACATAAGGCGTTGCCTGCGAAAGGCTTTTCCCGTCAAACAGCGTAGTAATGGCATGTGCCAGCCACTGTGCTTGGAAAATAATACTTGCTCCTTGGATGAGTGACACAATACCTAAGAGGGCAAGAAGCCCTCTCATTCCTTTTAATTGAAGCAAACGTTTATCCATTAGTAGGTCATTGGCTCCTTACCGCTTACACGTTTACGGAAGACGTAATAGCTCCAAATTTGATACCCAAGCACAAAGGGCAGCAAAGAAATGGCAACAATCGTCATGACCGTTAGTGAGTAAGATCCAGATGCAGCGTTTTGAATGGTCAGATCAAATGTATGGTTGATTGAGCTAATCATGACGCGCGGGAACAATGCAGTGAAAAGCATCGTCACTGTCACCATGATGCCCGCACCTGTGAATAGGAATGTCCAGCCATCACGTTTCTTTTTCATAAAGAATAGAGCCGCTACGTAACAAACCACAATGAGGACAGTTAACGGAATGGTGATGATCGGGCGTACCGTATAAATGTCTGTCTCCATGATAGATACACCAACAAATAGGACAAGAACTGGCAGCGCAATAAGCAGGACACGCTTGCCAAGCTTTCTCGCACGATCTCTTAAATCACCCTCTGTACGAAGTGTAACGAAAATCAATCCGTGCAGAAGGCAAAGAACCGTTACAGCTAACCCGCCAATCACTGAATAAAGGTTCACAAAATCCGTAAAACCAGCGTACATGTTCATGTCTTGATCAATTGGCATCCCGCGTAAAATACTTGTGAAGAGCACACCGAGTAAAAACGGCGGCAGCAGACTGCCAAAGAAGATGACCCAGTCCCATGCTTTGATCCAAGAGGCTTTCTCAACCTTCCCTCGGAATTCAAAGGCGACACCGCGCCCGATAAGTGCTAAGAGGAGAACCGCAAACGGTATATAGTATCCACTGAACATCGTGGCATACCAGTGAGGGAAAGCAGCGAAAATAGCGCCCCCAGCTGTAATCAGCCAGACCTCATTCGCATCCCAGAAAGGACCAATCGTGTTAATTAAAATGCGGCGTTCGTGTGCATCCTTTCCAAGCAGCTGCATGGACATCCCAACTCCAAAATCAAACCCCTCTAAGAAGAAAAATCCAATAAACAATACTGCGACAAGAATAAACCAAATCTCGTTAAGATATGCCATGATATGCGCCTCCATCAAATGGATCTGTAGACAGGTCCGTTTCATCCTTTTGATCTGTATCCTCTTCCGAATGTGCACCCTTTTTAATTTCTCGAATGAATAGGTAGGCAAGCAAGATGGCAAGAATCAGATAAATCGTCGTAAAGCTAATGACTGAGAATAACAGCATGCCGTACGATACGTTTGGCGAAATCGATTGAGCCGTCGTCATCATACCAAAGACCGTCCACGGCTGACGCCCAATTTCGGTCATAATCCAGCCAGCTGAGTTCGCAATAAACGGGAACGCAATCATCCCTACCATGAAGCGTAAAAACCATTTGTTCGTTTCGAGTTTTTTTCTAAAGCTCAAGTACAAGCCCATCATACTGGCAAAAATCATCAACATGCCGGCACCAACCATGATTCTAAAGCTCCAGAAGGTTGTTTTTACTGGCGGAATATAGTCTCCAGGACCAAACTTTGCTTCATATTCTTTTTGAAGTGTCAGCATGCCTGGCACATCTCCACTAAACTTCGAATAAGCCAAGTAACTTAAAGCAAACGGAATATTGATCTCCGCAGAGTTTTCTTTTTTATCTGTATCAATGTTGGCAAATAGTGTCCAAGCCGCTGGATCTCCACTATCCTTCCAAAGGGCTTCACTTGCCGCCATCTTCATCGGCTGTGATTCCATTAAGTGCTTCGCTTGATCATGTCCAGAGAACGCCACACCTAAGCCAGAAATTAAAGCGAGAACCATGGCAATCTGGAAGGACTTTTTGAAAAAGGAAATTTCTTGTTTTTTGATCATTTTATAGGCACTAACTCCTGCAATAAAGAATGCACCTGTAGCCAGCGCACCAAACAGAACGTGCGGGAATTCAACCCAAAGCTGCGGGTTTGTTACAAGTGCGCCAAAGTCATTCATTTCTGCACGGCCATTTTTAATGACAAACCCAACTGGCTCTTGCATAAATGAGTTGGCGAGTAAAATCCAAAATGCCGAAAAGATCGTACCAAGGGAAACAAGCCAAATACACAATAAATGAATCTTCTTCGGCAGACGATCCCAGCCGAATATCCAAAGTCCAATAAATGTAGATTCAAGGAAAAAGGCAAGCAGTGCTTCAATGGCAAGCGGTGCACCAAATACATCACCGACAAACCTTGAATAATCTGACCAGTTCATCCCAAATTGGAATTCTTGGAGAATCCCTGTCACTACACCTACTGCAAAATTGAGTAAGAATAGATGACCCCAAAACTTCGCCATTTTTTTATAAATCTCTTTTTTCTTGACAACATAAAGGGTCTGCATCAATGCAACGATAAACACCAAACCTATTGACATAGGAACAAAAATAAAATGAAATAATGTCGTTGAAGCAAATTGAAATCTTGCTAAAAACAGCTCACTCACAGCCTTACATCCTCCCTTACTTTCACATGCCGAATGATTGGAAACGCTTATGCTCATCACTTCACAAAATATTCACTATTTGTTCAATGGTTCACAAATAATAGCCTATTTGAAATGATTTACTCGGTGAAATTTTACTCTTGCTTTTCATTCGGTTAGTTATTTATACCTGTACTTTACACCCATACGCTTCAAAAATAAAGTAAATTTTACCTAAAAATTGGATGGTATTGTGTCAGTTGTTTGAATACTTTGTCAAAAATATGTGACAGAAAATAAAAAATAGCGCTGCACGTGAGCTGCAGCGCTGTGTTTCTTTTTTAGGCTTTTTTCTGTAAGGCTGGTCTAGTGACTTGCACTTCATAGTACGTAATTTTATTTTTTAATAGGCCTTCAGGTTTCGCTTTTCCATGAGCATGCGCATCACCAAATGCCTGAGATTTTGTCCAATTCACAAAGTCTTCTTTTCGATTCCAGCGTGTATGAATAGTCACTTCATCGTAATCGGTTGTCTGCTGTGTGACCCATACTTCCATACCTAAAAATCCTTCCATGAATTCTACTTGTCCCTGCTTGTTAAAACGCTTGACGAGGTGGTCGGCACTGCCTTTTTCTACTCTAACCTGGTTGTTTACAATGATCATGTTTTGTTCATCTCCCTTTTGTTGTTGGATCGAAGCGATTGGAATAATCAGCGGGTGCTCACCGTCTAAGTGAACGTCAGCCTGAATCTCAAAAACCTCTTTGAAAAAGCTTTCTGTTAATACTTCTTTTGGTGTCCCTATTTGATAAACCTGACCACGTTTCATCGCAATAAGGCGGTCACAATATTTTGCTGCCTGCTGCAGGTCGTGAAGAACCATTAAAATGGTGATTCCATGCGTCTTATTCAGCTGTTTGAGCAGCTCTAGTAAATCAAGCTGATGCGCAATATCTAAGTAAGTCGTCGGCTCATCCAGAATAATCGTCTCTGTCTTCTGAGCGAGTGCCATCGCAATATACGCTTTTTGCCTTTCTCCGCCAGACAATGTATGCAGCATTCTATTTTCATTGATACGGCTATTGGTCACATCAAGCGCCCACTCAATCGCTTCTTGATCTGTCTTCGAGCTTTTTTTCCAGATCGAACGATGCGGGCTGCGTCCAAGTGCGACCAGCTCCCGTACGGTCATAGATGGAATGGCTGTTCTCGTCTGCATGAGAACGGCGATTTCCTTTGCAATCTCCTGAGCTGTCATCTCTTTTTGCGGTATATCGTGAATGTATATCGTGCCGCTTTCGATTGACGTAAGACGTGCGGCTGCTTTGATAAAAGTCGACTTCCCTGATCCATTTGGTCCAATAATTCCTGTCACGCTTCCTTTAGGAACAGCTGCTGATATAGAGGACAACTGAAAGCCTCCTTGACTGAGACTCACGTCATCCATAGCGATCACATCCAACTTAACCCCTCCCTTTCTTTTTTAATAAATAGAGGAAGAAAGGTGCACCGATGCAGGCAAGCAGGATACCGACAGGCAGTTCAACTGGTGTAAACCATACCCTTGCCGCTGTATCTGCAAAAACCACAAGCACGCCTCCGCCCAGCATCGAGATCGGCAGCAGATACCTATAGTCATCTCCAATTAAAAGACGGATAAAATGAGGAACGACCAGTCCGACAAAGCCAATTAGGCCGCTCACACTTACTGCTGCACCAGCTAAAAGTGCCGCCAGTGCAATTAAGAAAAACCGGGTGCGCTCTACTCTGAGACCGAGCAGCTGAGCTGATTCATCGCCAAGTAAAAGAAGATTTGCCGGCTTGATGGCAAAAAAACAAAGGCACAGCCCAACAAGCGCATAAGGCGACACGAAGGTTAGATGATGCCAGCTCCGTCCATTTAATCCTCCTGATAAAAAGGGCAGGACTGCCTGCACACGCTCACTATAAAGCACCATAAACCCATTCATCACCGCCCCAAGCAGGGCATTGACTGCCACTCCCGCCAAAATCAGCTTCAGCGGTGAAACCCCTTGATCAAATGAGAGCATATACACCACAAGTGCCGCTAATAAAGCGCCAAGGAAAGCAGCGGCTGGCAGCAAATACGTGAATTGCGGAAACACAATCATGCTGAGCACAGCAGCCAATCCGCCGCCAGCCGTCACACCGATGATGCCAGGGTCAGCGAGTGGATTTCGGACGACTCCTTGTAAAATCGCCCCTGATGCCGCGAGACAGGCCCCAACGATGAAACCGATGAGAACGCGCGGCAGGCGTAAATCCATCACAATTTTCTCATGGATAGGCTGACCTGATCCCGTCAAAGCAGCGAATAAATCTTGCAGTGATAATTGAACAGAACCTAATGCAAGCCCTAGGCATGCACCTACAACTAACGAGATGAATAGTCCGGGTATCAGCCATCTTCGCCTCGACTGTCTTTTTTGAAAATCTAATTCTGCATTCATTTTCATGATGACAATCGCTTCAATCTTTTCTCTAGCTCATCAATCGCTCTGATCACATCTGCGCCTGGATTCGTTCCAAATAGATCACTAGGCAGAATCTCGACGTGTCCATGTTTGACGGCTGATACATCGTGCCATGCGGCATTCTGTTTCATTTCACTCATAAAGCCCGCTTTCACATCTTCAGGATTGCTATGGGTCATGAGCAGGATAAGATCAGGATCAGCTTCGATGACCTTTTCTGCATTGATTTGAGCGTATTGAGGGAATTTCTCGAGTGCTGGTTCATTCTCAGCAATGTTCGTCCCTCCAGCGATGTGTAGTAAATCTCCGCTTAAGGATTGAGGAAGAGCCGCCATATATGTGCCAGGTGCCCCGTACACAACGAGTGTCTTCACTTTTTTCTGAGGCTGTTTGACCTGCTTTTTCCGCTGATCGATTTGCTCGTTAAGCTCTTTTGCCTTTTGCTGCTTCCCTAGCAAATCTCCGAATAACGTAATTTGGCGCTGGATGTCCTTCACAGAATTGGCACTTGTCAAAAGAAGCTGTGAACCAATTCCTTCTATTGTAGAGATGTCCTTGCTGTTTAATTGTTCATTCCCAAGTACAACATCGGGCTTTAAGCTTGTGATGAGCTCTACATCAAATTGATGTGTTGTACCAATTGTTTGGACTGATGCAGCCTGTTGTAAGCTGTCTGGTAATTCGGCGGCCGGACGACCGACCACCTCACCGCCTAAGGCATATAGGATGCTCATGTCCCCAGTGGACAATGAGACAATACGCTGAGGGGATTCTTCAAACGACAGCATTCTGCCGGCAAAGTCCTTAATCTTCAGCGCACCTTGACCGCTCCCTTTCTCTACAGGTGCTGCCTGACTGCATCCGCCGAGGAGAAGCATCAAGACAAGTCCCATGAAGATCACATGTGAAAATTTCAACCGCCTGTCTCTCCTTTTCTAGTAAACTTTCTTTAGCTTTGCCTGTACCACGAGACGCCCGTTTTTCGGTGCAAGCACATGATCACAGGTCGATAGAGTGAGAATGAGATCATCTGTGGACACGTCTGTCTTCGTTTGGTAGATTGATTTTTTTCGCACAGATTGCAAGTAGTGCGCATATTCGCCGAGATCTTGAAAATCAGTTTGTATATAATCAAAGTCCACCGTTGTTTCATACACGGCAAAAATCTCCGCCTCATAGCTTTGATACAACGTATCGTACTGAAATGTCCGATGCTCATCGAAGAAATCCTTTTTTAAATAGTTTGTGAGTCCAGCGAACATGGACCCATCCCTCATTCGATGCCCGTACACCACAGTATTCGGGCTTTCATGCAAGACGTCATTGCGATAATCCATAAAAATACTGCCTGCCCTGGTGTCGTTTTTTAAGTAATTACGGGTTAAGTAGAACGCATTGTCGCGAGATTGGACAATTGGGTACTGGATCATCGTGTCCTTCATATTGATCCAACCGACAATGTCGTCGTTTACCTTCCGCAGTTCATCAAATGACGTACGAATGGTCCCCGGCTCCCGATTTTCATTCATTCCTTGCTCATGTCCATACATCGTCTGAGCCTTTGCTAGCACCTGACGATTTTGATAATAGCCGAACAGTTCTAAGCCAATGGCCGAACCACTATAAATGAATACACCTAAACAGACAATTGTCAGCACACGCTGCCAGACCCGTTTTCCTCTTTTCACACTGCCTCACCTGCTTTTTGCACAGCTTATATCCCAACAGGCACGATGTACATCCCTGTTTCTGCATCCTGTTTAATCGTGACAGACACATCATAAATGTGCCGCACATTCTCTTCTGTTAACACATCGCTTGGCTGTCCTTCACTCATAATCCGGCCATTCTTCATCGCAATGATGACATCACTGTAGCGGACAGCCTGGTTCATGTCGTGCAGCACCATAACGATTGTTAGTCCATGTAAGACATTGAGCTCACGGATCAGCTCAAGAATGTCAAATTGATAGTAGATATCCAAATAGGTTGTCGGTTCATCTAAGAAAAGGATTGGTGTTTTTTGCGCAAGTGCCATCGCGATCCATACTCGCTGCCGCTCACCACCTGACAATGAGGCGAGCGGCACCTTTCGTTTTTCCGTTAGCTTTGTACTGGAAAGTGCCCACTCTATCGCTCTCTCATCCTCTTCCTTGTCTCCACCTCGCATCGTCTGGTACGGCGTTCTGCCGAATGCCACGACCCTCTCGATCGTTAAATCAAGTGGCGCTTCGTTTTGCTGATGGACGACCGCCAGCTTTTTTGCCAGCTCCTTTGGCTTAAACGCATTCAACGCTTGGCCGTCTAAATGAATCTGCCCTTTGTTTGGCGCATGGTTATGCGCCATTAATGAAAGCAGTGTGGATTTCCCTGAGCCATTCGGACCGATAATGGTTGTGATTTTTCCCTTTTCAATCTGTGTTGTGACCGATTGAAGGATGTCCTTCTGCTGGTCATATGAGAATGACACCTCACGAATGTCCATGGAGACGATCCCCCCTTCTTAGTAAAAAGATCAGAAATGGCCCGCCAATCACGGCCATGATCGTAGAAGCAGGAATTTCATTTGGCGCGACAAGCGTCCTGCCGAGCGTATCAGCCGTCAGAATCAGCAACGCCCCGCTTAACGCAGAAAATGGAATGAGTACCCGGTGATCCGACCCGACAAGTCTTCTTGAAATGTGCGGGATAAGCAAACCGACAAAGGCAATCACGCCCGCTACCGCTGCTGTCACCGCCGCAAGCAATACAGCTGTGATGGAAATCAAAAGGCGCATTCTGGTCACACGCAATCCTAAATTTTTCGCTGTCTTGTCCTGAAGAGCCAAGAGGTTACACCATCTGCTAAAGAAAAGGGCTACGACAAGGCCGACGACGCCATAGACTCCGATTAAACGGACATCCCCCCACGTTTTCATCGTGAGATTCGACTGTCCTGACTGATTGATCGTGATATTGAAATAACTGCAAATGGTCACAAATGCTTCAGCCATTCCAGTAAACATGGCATTGATGGCGATCCCAACCAAAATCATACGGATGGGGCTTAATCCACCCTTCCAAGACAGAACGTATACGAGGAAACACGCAATGGCTCCGCCTAACACCGAAAATAAAGGAGAGTAGAAATAAAATTGAGGAAGTGCTGTTATTGCCATTAAAGAAAAAAAGCTGGCTCCTGATGAAATTCCAATGACGCCGGCATCAGCTAATGGATTCCTCATGACCGACTGCAGCAGTACACCGGAGACAGATAAGGCGGCCCCTGTAAACATGGCAATGAGTATGCGAGGAATTCTGAGATCTTTAATGATTTCTACCTGTGCATGTTGACCGGTGATGAGCCCTTCCAATAATTCAATCGGGGTGACATGAATGCTCCCAGTAATGGCGGAATAAATAAACACGCACACCAGTAAGACACTGACTGTCAGAAATAAAATCCCTGTTTTTTTCATCTTAAACGTCCTTTTATCATTCAGATTCGTCACTTATAACGGATACAGCATACGCGTTAGTTCATCTAATGCTTCAGCTGCTTTTAAATTGCCCGTTGTCCCAAATAAGCTTTCTTCGAGGTCATACACTCGATCTTGCTTGACTGCATGAAAATGCTTCCAAATGTCATTTGTTTTAAATTCTTGATCAAACATGCGGACGACTTCATCTGGCATCCCATGTGCGGCCCGGAGGATGATATCTGGATTGGCTTTTTGTAAATACTCCGTATTGGAAGCCAAGTACTCCATTTTCTCACCTTTGACAATATTCTCCCCGCCTGCGATACGTACAAGATCACCAATATATGAATGCTCTGTCGCCACCAAATAACTGCCTGGTACACCAAGCAAAATCAGAACGGATGGCTTTCGTTTTCCCTTCGTCTTCTCTTGTATGTCTTTCTTTTTTTGCTCAAAATCAGACACAATGCGCTCAGCTTGTTTCTTTCTGTCATACTGATCTCCGAGCTTCGTGATCGCCTTCTCCATGTTAGCCATGCTCTCGAGATTTAAGTATGTGGTAGGGACACCTGCTTGCTGAAAGGGTGTCTCTAAATCATATTGAAGGGTTGTCACAGACAGGACATCTGTCGGTTGAAGTGATTGGATGATTTCCATGTCCGGGCTCATTGGATTGCCGACTTCCGGCAGTCCTTTATAACGAGCTGGCAAGGATTTTTGGCTTGTTGGCACCCCGACAAGATCGATCTCTAAGGCATCCATGATCTCCACAGCAGCTACAGTTGTTGCCACAATGCGTTCACTTGATTCTACGCTTTTTTTGCCTTTTGCTGAGCTTGCAGCTGACTGTGAGCAGCCCGATAAGATCACGCACACACTAAGGGCAGCGATCAAGGCACATAACATTCGATGCTTCAAAAACAAAAGCCTCCTTTCGAAAAAAGAGAGTGGATGCGTCGATGATCTCGGCGCATCTCACTTCAACTAAACCATCTATCTTGTTCTTGTTTGATACTTTCTGACGAGTACGAATAATGACCCGCCGAATAAAAGAATATACACCCAAAGAAGAGAGGTATCTCCTGTTTTTGGATTCAACTGTCCAGTCTCAGACTTGGTTTGGTCATCTGATGGAGTAAATGTTAGCTGCTCTGCGCCTGTTTCCTCTGGCGCTAAATTCTCAAGTTGATTTGGTTGATTTGATTGAGAATCGCGATCATTTGGATTTTTGACAAAGCCGATACTCTCATCGTCTCCGATGATCGATCGAATCCCACTTCCTTCACCAAGAGCAATTCCTTTTGTGTCATAGATAAGTTTGACATCGTACTGCTCATGATAATTCGCAGCTGGAATATCAATTTTCACGCGTGCTGCCTGAGCCGTGCTTAAGCTTTTGGCTTCGTATTGAATCACTCGTGTATCTGATTTTTGATCTGTTTTTGCAACAAGCGTCTCTTCAAACTTTCCACCTGATCCTACTTGGAAGGACGTGATAGCTGAGCTATTCTTCACTGTATAAGAAACGAAATGGCGGCCATTTTTCACAACCAATGTCGCAGGGCTCACGACGTAATCGTTCATACGAGAAAGCTCATCCTTGTCTGCTTTCTTCATTGAGAAAGGAAGCTTGTATACACCATCTTTAAGCTGAGCCGTCTCTTGAGGAGCTCCGCCGTTATTTGTTTCTGGTGATGGTGTGTTTGGTTTTGGTGTTTCTGGTGCAGCAGGTGTTTCTTCCTCTACCTGTCCGCCTTTAAGTGGCGCGATACTCTTTGCATCGAATTGAAAACGAATATCGTAGGTTTGCTCATAGTGAGCGGCTGCTACTACAACGTGTACTTTTCCTTTGACCGCTTTTTTCAAATCAGCGACATCAAATGACACCACTCTTGTGTTCTTTGCTTTATCTGTGCTGACAGTCTTCACTTCTTGAAAAGAACCGTTTTTCTCTGTTTTCAAGGAAGCGACAGATGTATCGTCCTTCACCGTAAAGGAGATGGTTAGCTTCCCATTTTTGATGGTTAAGGATGCAGGATGTGAGAAGTATTGGTTCATCCGAGATGCCTCATCCTCATCCCCTTTGAGCACACTGTAATTGATGCGGTACTCGCCATCTTTCAGTTGATTTTGCGTAGGTTCCACTGGCTTTGTGCCATTGTTAGTGCCTGGTGTTGTCTGCTGATCGTCTGGCTTTGTGCCATTTTGATCATCCGGCTTTGTTTCGTTATCATCTGGCTTTGTTTCGCTATCGCCTGGCTTTGTGCCATTTTGGTCATCTGGTTTTGTTTCGTTATCATCTGGCTTTGCAGGTGTAACGAGCGTTAGGCTGCTTTGATCGAATGCAAGCTGTACGTCATATGCTTCGTCATAGATAAGGCCGCCTAAATCCCAGTAAATTTTCACCCAGCCGTTTAATTTGGCTGATAAGTCGGCAACATCAAACTTGATTACACGTGTATTGGCAGTTTCATCCTCACTGACGGTTTCAGTGGTGACAAGGGCGCCATTTTGTTCAACCTTGAAATCTGTAATCTCTTTGCTTTGCTTCAGTGTGACATAGGCAGTCGTCTTGCCATTTTCCACAATCAGCTTAGCTGGCTTTTCTGTATACGTATCCATCATGGACGCTTCTGTACTGCCATTTTTTAAAATGGTGAATCCGACCGTGTATTCACCATCAACAAATGATGCAGCTTGAGCCGTTCCTTGAGGAATCTGAAATGCAGTAAATAAACTGAATAAAACGAGCAGAATGGCTGCCTTTAGATGAAAAAGACGTTTCAAATGGTGACACTTCCTTCCTTAATGCTTAATGATCCACTTTCTTGCTAAAAATCCGCCTGAGCATAGAGCAAGCACAAGGAGCCACCCTGTCTGGTTTGTATCACCAGTTTGAGGATTCTCTTCTTGTTTTGTCGTGGATGAATCAGATGTTTTCGTTGATTCTTTTGATGGCTGCTGCTTTTCTGCTTCACCCGCTGTTTTGTTTGTGCTGTTAGACGAAAGTGATTTCATGCTGCTCTCATCAAATTTCAGCTGAATGGTATAATCATGATCATAATCAGCAGATTTTACAGTGACATGAATTTTTGATTTGATTGGTTTAGACAAGCTCTGAGCTTGGAACTGAACAATCCTTGTGTTGGCTTTTTTATTGGTTGAGAGAACCGTTGTATCGACATAGCCGCCATTTCCGGGAACTTTAAATTCCGTCACCCAGCTGCTATTTTTAATGGTCATTTGTACTGTCAGCTTCCCATTTTTTGCAATCATTTTTGCTGGCTTCAGCCAGTAGTCATTTGCCATGGAGACCGCATTTCCTTCAGCCTTGAGCACAGTATAGTTGACGGAGTATGTACCATCCTTTAACGTGGCAGCCTGTGCGTTTGAAAAAGGCAGCATGAGTGCCAATAATAAAGCGGTCATGAAGACTGATAGCCTCATCATTTTTTTCATCAAGCGAATTTCCTCCCTTTTTATTGAACAGATGCTGCATCAAACTTGAGACGGATGTCGTAATTACCTGTATATCCAATGACCGGTACAGTCACGCTCACTTTTGCTGGTACGACTTCCGTCAGGCTGTTCACGTTAAATTCTACTGTTCTCTTATTCGCAGCTGTGTTTGTACTGATCACTTTCGCATCTTTGTAGACACCTTGTTCAAGTGTTTTAAAGCTAGTGATCCAAGAGCTATTTGTTAACGTGACTTGTGCTTTGATTTTTCCATCCTTCACGACAAGCTTTGCTGGTTTTTCAAAATACGTATTTGCTGTTGAAGTCGAATCGCTATCTGCCTTCCATACCACATATTGTGCCGAATGTTGACCATCTGCTAAGCCTGCTGCTGAGGCTGAGCTAATCGGAGCTAGAGCAAATAATAGAACAAAACTAAAGAACAATAATGCGTGTGATGTTGAACGAATGACTTTCATGTGAACCCTCCTAAATGATATTGATAATTATTCTCAACAGACAATAAAAAAAATAACCTTCATAAGCGCTTGAACACACTTATAGATGATTATGATAATCATTATCAATTGAGTTGAAAAAATAAATCTTTGCTTCCTAAAAGCCAAAGATGTCTGTTTCTAAATGATGATTTGACACGTGTTTTAGGCAATCTGTCCCATTCATGATTCCATGGCATGACCTCCATTCCATTACAGGGAAAAGAACCCTCTTCTTCTTGATCTTATATGATGGGTGAATTTATTGTCAACATCATTTTTCATACTATTGACTTAGATTTCTGGAAAATCGCACAAAAAAATTTCGATCAGACAGACTGATCGAAATCGATTAGGAAGGAACATGTTCCACTTTTTTGCTATTTTTACGTTCTAAAGACCAAGCATACATTTCACGAATAATCGGCTCTATTTTCTTCCCTTGCGCTGTTAATTCGTATTCAATCCGTACTGGAATGTCAGGGTATACGTTTTTCTCAACGAGTCCTTCAGCCTCTAAATCCTTCAGCCTTTCAGATAATAATCTGCCGCTGATGTTCATTTCATTTTCAAGCTGACAGAAACGCTTAGGGCCTGTCAGAAGCTGATTGATGATGAGAATGACCCACTTCTTGCCTAGAATCTCCATGGCATCTGTGATTGGACAGCCATCTACTTGAGCCATACCTTACTCCCTCCCGCTTTTCTCTCTTTTTTTCATTATAACATAATTAATTACTTGAAATAAGTCACTAACTATTATATAGTTTAGTTACTAAAAGTAACAAGGTATTCATTTTTATCAATTTTCAATAAACCATTGAACATGCAGATGCATATAACATGAAGGAGATGACCGAGCTTTGAATACAATAGAGCAGGTAAGATTAGGTGTAACAGAATTACATGTATCCAGCTTTGAGCGTTCTTTGCCTTTTTATACAGACATTTTAGGTTTTACTTTATTAGAACAGACGGAATCCACCGTCACTCTTGGAAGCAATGCAAAGGAACCAATCCTTTTGTTAAAAGAAGATGCACAGCTCAAGGAGAAGCCTGATCATGAGCCAGGCCTTTATCATTTTGCTGTTTTATTACCTACCAGAAAAAACCTGGGCACATGGCTGGCACATGTGATCAAAAAAGGCTATCCTTTAATTGGAGCAAGCGATCACTTTTTCAGTGAAGCCATTTATTTAAGTGACCCTGACGGCATTGGCGTAGAAATATATGCTGATCGCCCTGAGGACGTTTGGGTAGGTGAGCATGGAGAACTGAAAGGTGGCGGAAATGCACCTCTTGATGGAGATGGTCTCCTGCAAGAAGCCGCTGATACGACGTGGGAAGGAATTCCAGCTGGGACAGTCATGGGACACTTACATTTCCATCTGAACCCAGAAGAAGCTGATTCCTTTTATGTCAATACGCTCGGTTTTCATATCCGAATGGCTCCCACAGCAAGCTTATTCATTGCAGGTGGCGTCTATCATCACCACCTTGCCTTTAATGCATGGGGACGCGGAAGAAAAGGAGCCATTGATCCACGTTTTTCAGGAATTAGAAGCTATACACTCGTATTCCCACAAGAAGCAGACAGACAGTCCGTCGTTGAGCGCCTAACAAAAGCAGGCACTCAAGTGAAAACAATAGGGGAAAGTAACGAATTTGTTGATCCATTTGGCGTTCTCGTTCGTTTACAGATTGAAGAAACAGACAAAAAAGAAGGTGCAGAATATGGACAAACACACAGATCTTAAAACAGCCATTTTAAAAGATAAAATCAAACGAGTACAGCAAGAAGACGGGTATATATATATCACTGGACCCATTAAACTGCCAGTGAATTTAGACGGCAGAACGGTGATGTTCAACTGGTATTCATGGTTAAAAGACGACGGATTAGAGCCATTGTCAGATGAAGCTTTAATCGAAAGCCTCTCGTCCCGCCAGCTTGCCGATCATCAGCAGTCAAGCGTGCTAGTGTATGGAGATTTCGAGCACGCTGACGAAGCTCTTATCCGCATGCATTCCATCTGCCATACTGGTGATATTTTTGGAAGCAAGCGCTGCGACTGCGGATTCCAATTGAAGCAGTCCATGCGAATGATTGAGGACAATGGTGCAGGTGCCCTGTTCTATTTAGCCAACCATGAAGGCCGCGGTATTGGACTTTTCACGAAAGCCATGGCTTATATCCTTCAAGAAAATGGCTACGATACAGTAGAAGCGAACGAAGCTCTCGGCTTTGAAGATGACACGCGTCAATATGAAGAAGCCATTGCGGTTCTTCAAACACTTCGTACAAAGCCAGTCAGACTCATTACCAATAATCCGAAAAAGACAGATGCCATTAGCCATGCAGGTTTATCTCTTTCTGGACGTATTCCGCTTTGGGGTGATGTCTCGGAGTTTAATGAAAAATACTTGCAGACAAAAATTAACCGCTCAGGTCACATGAAGGCGGATCAAGAGGTGCGTACGATTGCCACATCATGAGCGATATATGAATCTAGCACTTGAAAATGCACGGGCAATGAAAGGTCAGACATCTCCAAACCCGCTCGTCGGGGCTGTGATTGTGCGTGAGAATGAGATTGTTGGTGTCGGTGCTCACATGAAAGCCGGTGAACCACATGCTGAAATTCATGCACTTAAAATGGCCGGAGACAAGGCAAAAGGAGCCACCATTTATGTGACCCTCGAGCCTTGTTCTCACCATGGCCGTACAGGTCCTTGTGCGGAGGCACTTGTGAAAGCAGGCGTCGAAACGGTTGTCGTGGCGGCTCTTGACCCGAACCCGCTTGTCGCTGGCCGCGGAATCGCCATTTTACAAGATGCTGGCATCCAAGTGATTACAGGCGTACTTGAACAGGAATCCATTCTCATGAATGAAGTGTTTAATCATTTTATTACGAAAAAAACACCTTTCGTGACGCTCAAGGCAGGTATTACCTTAGACGGAAAAATTGCGTCTGCTACGTCTGACAGCAAATGGATTACATCTGAGACATCCCGTTATGATGCTCATCATATCCGTAGTATCAATGATGCGATTTTAGTCGGTGCTCAAACGGTTATTCATGACGACCCTTCACTAACTGCACGGATTCCAAATGGGAATCATCCGATTCGAATTGTTTTAGACTCTAAGCTATCAACACCGCTGACAGCAAAGATCGTCACTGATCAGATGGCACCTACTTGGATCTTTACAACAAAGCAAGCCGATGAGGAAAAACGAGACGCTTTAGAAGCAGCCGGCGTCAGCGTCTTTGTAACAGACAGCGAGACGCGGGTGCCTCTGCAAGAAGTGCTTCAAACGCTGGGAGAAAGAAATGTCTCCTCCCTCATGATTGAAGGCGGCGGCCAGATCAATGCTTCATTTTTAGAACAGCAGCTTGTAGATAAATTGGTCATTTATATGGCACCCAAACTCATTGGCGGAAGACTTTCTCCTTCCTTTTTCGGAGGCGAAGGCATACGCCTCATGAGTGATGCCATTGAACTCGATCAGCTCTCAGTAGAACCACTAGGGAAAGATATTAAAATAACGGGATATCCCGTTTATCAATAAACAAATAGGCTGTCGAGATTTCCTCGACAGCCTTATTTTTGTCTTCTAGTCTCTTCTCTCTAAAAACTCAATTCGATTCCCAAAAGGATCTTCTACATAAAACCGATTGGCTCCCTCCAATGGCTCATCTTCTCTTATACGAATGTGATGCTTCAATAATGCCTCTTTTAATTCCGGTAGACTCTTTACAAGAAAAGCTGGATGAGCCTTCTTTGCAGCTTGAAAATGTTCCTGAATGCCAATGTGAAGCTGATGATGACCGCATTGGAACCAGACACCTCCTCGTTTAGCTAAATTACTAGGCTTAGGTATTTCTTTCATCCCTAGAATTTCGCCAAAAAACAAACGAGCTTTCTCTTCACTGCCTTTTGGGGCAGCTAGTTGAACATGATCGATTCCAAAAAAGTTTGACATATACCTCTCTCCCTTTCTTTTCTCAATTGGTTTTTCTATGTAGTGTTTCTTAAGTTTTTGCGATGCTGAGCAAATTTGATTGTTACTTCATTGGAGTGCTTGATACTTGGTGACTTTCTTTGGGGAGTTTCATACGATGTAGGATTTGATTGATTCATTAAATGACAATGCAGTATTTTTTTCAAAAACAGAACTCCCATGGTCATGAAAGTTCTGTCCATCTAAGTGTCTCTTGTCATGACATTTGAAACCAAGACATATCCTGTGAAGGTGTATATGCGGTGATTCATTTTGATGAAACTTGTCGTAAATTGTTTCATGTGAAACATTTATCGTTAATTCCCTTCTACCAGCCTGCCAAAGCTTTCTGGTGAAAGTCCCGGTGAAATGCGGACGCGGTGCAAGGACATCATGCCTTGTTCATTTTTCGCATGTCCTGGTTCAGTGGTGACAGCCATTTGATAACCGGCTTGCTTCGCCAGTTTTAGCGTGTCTTCGTTATAGCGCCCGACAGGATAGCTGACCATTCGCGTACGCTGAGAAAAACGTTGATCAAAGAATGCCTTTGATCCTTTTAATTCCTCTTTCTGCTGCTCCTTTGATAAACGATTGAGCTCTAAATGATGTATTGTATGACTCTCGATCGACAGCCCATTTGCTATCATTTCATCCATCTGTTCATCCGTTAAATGGTTCGGACGGCCAATGGATTGCTCAATCATGAAAATCGTTGCCTTCATTCCATACTGCTTTAAAATCGGAAATGCCTTTGTATAGTTATCGGTATATCCATCATCGAATGTAATGAGGACACACTTCTCACTTGGCTTCGTATTTGTTGTGAAGACGCGGTACGCTTCTTCTGGCGACAGCGTGACATAGTCGTTGTCCTTCAGCCATTTCATATGAGCCGCAAACTCGCGCTTTGGTACCCGCAGCGAGTTACCACTGGAGATGCTGTGATACATCAAAATCGGAAGCTCTACCGGCTCCTCTTGCTCAATCCAGCTCTGTGTATCAATCTCTATCGCTTCTGCCTGCTGAATCTCTTCTGTTTCTTTTAATTGTAATGGACCCTTTTCCTCTTTGACCACCTGCTGGTTTCCTTCCGTTTGCTCCTTCGTTCCCATACAGCCCGAAATGAGCAGCGCCAAAAGACCAACCGTCATCAACATACATGTTTTTTTCATTCACCAATCCTGCTTTCTCTCTATCTATCGAATGATTATAACAGAAATTGGTTACTAGCTGATATCTATTTTGACAGGGTGTTCATTTTTTTACACATTTCAATCATTTCGATGGCAAGCAGATGAATGGTCTCTGTTGTGAGCATTTGATCTTCTGCATGTATTAGCAGCAAAGAAAAGGGAAGCTGTTCTGGGAAAACCCCTCCCTTGGCATTTACTTTTGCCTATCATCATAAACGAAAGTAGAACTCTTTGCCCAGTTTTTCTTTCAAGTCGGGAACCACGATATGGCTCATTCGTATGAATAGAAAACAAGAGGAGGGATGCATCATGGGTTCTTTTATGTTTGTTATTATGATGATATTGGCTTCTTTAGGAGCAATCATTGCCCATTTATTCACATCAAAGGATCAGCGTACGTCTGCTAAGCGTTCTTCACATCACAGTTCAACATCAAGTAACTATACTGATTCTTATACTCATCACGCTTCTGATGCCTCCTGCGGAGGAGATTCCGGGGATAGTGGTGGTGGATGTGACTAAACAAAAAAACAGCCGCTCGCTAATGAGACGGCTGTTTTTATTATTTTAAAGAGCCTTCCAGCCCCGTTCAATCAGATGTTTAACATCGAGTGCAAAATCCTCACCCTTTTCCATCACGTCCTGGGCTCTTCCGGCAAAGTTACTGGCAACAGCCAGCTCCATTTTTTTCAATTCAAAGTGCAAGATTTTTTGATCAATCTCTGCGATATATTTTTCATACTCATTGTTCACGATGTCATGCATGACATGATAAGCATCTTTTCGGTGGCGATGAAAGTCGGTTCCTCTCTCACCTTTCCATGACGAATCTAAAGCAGGCTTCTTGATTTCCTTTATGTCAGACTGCGCAAGATCTTGTTCTGTTCGAATATTGCTTTTGGCTGTCTTTAACCGAGAGATCATGTCATCAAATTCTGCACGTCTGTTTTCAATTCCCATATGCAGATGGTGTAGCATCTCGGATAAACTCATGTCATCCACCTCTATCGCACCTCATACGAAAGCACAGATCAGAGCCTTGGAAATGATCGACTCACTTGGTTTTTCCAAACCTGGCATTTCTATCGTTTGGCTTTCATTAAGTATAGTATAAGGTGAAAAGCCTCAGTCTTAAATAGGGAAAAGGTGTCCTTTTAGTGACGTGTTTGGAAGAAAAACGGAATAATACAAGGTCGTACATCCCGTTTTATATATGAGTCCTTAGATCTATATTTCGCATCATACCATGAAACCCATTAGAAAAATGATTGCCATTATTTTGCCGCAATCGCTTCGTCCTGTTCTTTTAAGGTTTTCACATTCGAGTGCGTGTCCTGGACATTTTTGGTTAAGGCTTCTTTAAAACTTGAGACCATTTCGTTCACCTCTGCCTCGCGTGCCGTCCACTTGGTTACAAATTCAAGGCTGTTTTCACCTGCTTTATCTGCTGCTTTTTTCATCGTTAATGCTTCGACTGCTTGGGAGACTTCATCTAGTTGATCCATAACTGTTTGGTAGTTTAATTTAATTTGTCCCATCTTGATATCCTCCAGGTTTGTTCAGCATGAAGGGGCTTATAAGCTGCTCCATGCTTTTGAGATCAAGCGTTTGGCGTCCTCTACTGCGTCTTCTCCTTTTTCAGCAAGACGTGCGGCGTCTCCAGCTAGGGAACTGGCAAAGGATAACGCTGCTTGTTCAGCTTCTAGCGTACTGATTTTGAATTCGATACGGCTCACGTAACGCGGGTACTTATCGTTTACAATCGTTTGCAGCGCATCATGTGCTTCATTCCGCTCTGATTTGAAATCCTGGCTTCGTTCACCTTTCCAAGAGGTCCCAAGCTTTGGCTGCTTGATTTGCTTCAGGTCTGTTTCTGCCGCATCTTGTTCACGTTCGACCTTACTTTTCGCCTTTTTCAGTCGAGCGATTTTTTCTTCGATTTCTGCTTTTTTACTTGTAATGCCACCATTTAGGGCAGACAGCATATCCGATAAGCTCATTATGGGTTCCTCCTCCTGACAAAAAATAAAAACGCTGCTTAGATTTCATCTAAACGAGCGTAAGGTGAATAGCACTTTTTCCATTATTGTTATTATAAGGTTCAAAGACTCACGTTTGAATAGGGATTTGTACCCTTTTTATGGGATAAATATGCTTTCATTCTGCTTCTCATTACCCCTTAAGACCTCTTTTATAGCGGGTCTTAAATCCTGATTATTTGTTACATGTCACATATAGCTATAAAGACCCAGGACAAACAAAAGCCGCTCGGTTGAGGAGCGGCTTTTGTAAACGGCTTATGAAGCCGATTCTTCTGATTCTTGTGGATTCTTAACGTACCAGATGAATTTCCCTGTATATCCATAAATAATAGCAAGAGCAATGGCAACAAAGCTCAACCACATAAATGGTAAATAAGAGAATGTGGATACGCCTAGAATTCCCGCCATATAAATCCCGTTATCTGACCAAGGGACCATACCAGACGTCATTGTTCCACCGACTTCAGCGTTTCTAGATAGAACGCGTCTGTCTATTTTCAATTTATCGTAGCTTTTTTCCATAATTTTCGGTGTAAGAATTAATGAAACGTACATTGCACATCCAAAAATATTGGCAAAGAATGCTACAACAAGTGTAGATAGGGTTACATTTCCTGCATTATATAATTTCTTCTCAAAAGTAGAGACAATCACTTTTAGAACGCCTAGATATTCAAGTACGCCACCAAACCCAAGCCCGAGAATAATGACCACTAAAGATCCAAGCATATTCACAATACCACCACGATTTAACAGCGTATTTAAGAAATCTACATCTGAATTAATAGAGAAGCCATTGTATGCAGAACCAATCGCATCTGCCGGATTCATTCCTTGGAAAGCCATTGCCCAAATAGATCCTAAAAGAGCACCAATGGCAATAACAGGCATTGAAGGTTTCTTAAATACGAGCAGTAATACAACCACTACTGCTGGGATGACCATCCAAATGTTAATGGTAAATGTATCATGCAGGGCATTTTTCAAAAATTCTACCTTATTTTGATCAATGTTGCGTCCACCATACATAAAGCCTGTAACCGTAAACATAATGGCCGTAATGACAAAGGCTGGTATGGATAAAACCATCATCGCTCGAACATGTGCCAGCACGTCCACTTTTGAAAGAGAGGAAGCGAGCACTGTACTATCTGATAATGGGGATAATTTATCTCCAAAATAAGCACCAGATAAGACGGCACCTGCCACGATCGGAAGTGGAATACCTAGCCCTTCACCAATTGCGATCATCGCAATCCCTGCCGTTCCAACCGTCCCCCAAGAGGTTCCTGTTGCAACGGACATGAGTGCACAGATGACAAGTGTAGCTAATAAGAAGATATTAGGATGAATAAACTCTAAACCATAATAGATTAACGTAGGTACAACCCCACCTGCAATCCATGTACCAACAAGTGCACCTACTGCAATTAAGATTAAAATGGCTTCTAAACCATTCGATATCCCTTTTGTGATCGCATTTTGAAGATCCTTATAGGAATGCCCCAATCGAATACCTAATGCGATAACCATAAACCATGAGATAAACAATGCTAGTTGAATATCCAATTTGAAATAAAGAGTAAAAGATAAAACAATTGCTAAAAACAAGCCAAGTACAGACACGACTTCTAACATAGACGGCAGACGTGGTGATTTCATTGTGTTTCCTCCCTTTGTGTACGCGTTAAGCGTTTTCAAAATATTGTGAAAAAAGTGTGTCAATTCGAAAGAAAGTGAATTGCCTGTTTTTCTCTATTTCACAGGCAATTCTACATATTAATAAAATAAAATTTTTGATATTATTATCGCTCTAGGAGCTCTGCACCCGCAATGCCAGGCTTTGTCATCTCGAATGGATTCAAAATAATATCAAGTTCTTCTTCTGTTAACACATCATTTTGCAAGCAAAGATCTCTGATCGATTGCCCTGTCAAAATGGCTTCCCTTGCGATTCTAGCCGCTGCTTCATAGCCTAAATGAGGATTCACGGCAGTGATCACGCCTGCGCTTTTTTCTACATATTCTTTCAAACGTTTTTCATTTGCTTCAATGTCCACTAAGCAATGATCTGTGAATGAACGGAATCCGTTATTCATTATACTAATAGATTGAAGTAAGTTAAAGACCAAAACAGGCTCCATCACATTTAACTCAAGCTGACCTGCTTCAGAGGCAAGACAGATGGTGTGGTCATTCCCAATGACCTGGAATGCGATTTGGTTAATGAGCTCTGCCATGACTGGATTGACTTTCCCAGGCATAATGGATGATCCTGGCTGACGAGCTGGCAATGCAATTTCAGCAAGACCTGCACGCGGACCAGAAGCCATTAGACGAAGGTCATTGGCAATCTTAGACATGTTCATCATGCATACTTTTAATGCGGCAGAGACTTCTGTGTAAGCATCTGTATTTTGCGTCGCATCCACAAGATGCTCTGCGCCTACAAGTGGAAGACCAGAAATATCGGCTAGCTTCTTCACGACGATCTCAATATAACGAGGATCTGCGTTTAGGCCTGTCCCAACTGCTGTTGCCCCCATATTGACTTCATATAAATGCTGTTTTGATTGGTTGATCCGCTTAATATCGCGGCTGAGCACGCGGCTGTAAGCTTCAAATTCCTGTCCTAAACGAATTGGAACAGCATCCTGCAGATGCGTACGTCCCATTTTGATCACATGATCAAATTCTTTCGCTTTCTTTTGGAATACGTCCTGCATCGTTTGCATTGTCTCAAGCAGAATGTCTAACTGCTTCAATACAGCAATATGGATCGCTGTTGGAAACGAGTCATTCGTTGATTGTGACATGTTTACATGTGTGTTTGGGCTTAAATGGATGTATTCACCCTTTTGATGTCCCATGATTTCTAGCGCTCTGTTTCCAATTACTTCATTGGCATTCATATTCATCGACGTTCCTGCGCCGCCTTGGATTGGGTCTACAATAAAGTACTCATGTAGCTTGCCTTCAATGACCTCATCAGATGCTTGTACGATGGCATTTCCAATTCCTTCATATAAACGCCCAACCTCCATATTGGCTTGAGCTGCTGCTTTTTTCACGATGGCAAAGGCTCTAATCAGTTCCTCGTGCATGCGGTATCCAGTTATCGGGAAATTTTCCTTTGCACGAAGGGTTTGAACTCCATAATACACGTCTGCCAGAATTTCTTTTTCTCCAAGAAAATCCTTCTCATAGCGATAAGTTGCTTGAACCATCTGATATGACCTGCTTTCTATAGAATAGTTAAATCACTAAATCTTCTGCGATCGGCGTTTCCATAATCTTTTTCACTTCTCTTGGGTCTGTTGTTTTACCTAGTGCCCACATGAGTTTCGGCACAATGGCCTCTGTGTTCATGTTTCGTGAACGTGCCACTAGTTCTTGATTGATTTTGCGTCCTACTTCATACACGCTCATGTCTTCTCCTTCTTCAAGACACTGAGTTGTGATGACAACAGAAATGCCTTCTTCGAGCAATTCGTTGATTTTCTCTAAAAGGTTTCTTCCTTCGAAAGGAATTCCGCCGCTGCCGTAGCTTTCGATGACGACTCCTTTGTATACACCTTTGATTGCATCTAAGAATTCAGGCTTTAGACCTGGGTGCAATTTCAAGAGACAAACGTCGGTGTTTAAGGATGCGTCTAATTTAAGCGGTTTCATTGACGATCTTTTTACTTTGCTATTGTATTCAATTTGATGGTTTTCAATCGATGCAATATATGGATAGTTAATACTTTCAAATGCATCATAGCTTTTCGTTCTTAATTTGATTGCGCGTGTCCCTTGAATCACTCTGCCATCAAAGACAACATACACGCCGCCTACGCCGTCACATGCAAAGCGAATCGCATCGGTAATGTTTTTCTTTGCATCTGTTTTCTTGAACGTAATCGGAATTTGTGAGCCTGTAATGACAATTGGCTTATCCGGATTTTGCAGCATATAAGATAGTGCTGCTGATGTATAGGCCATTGTATCGGTTCCATGCGTGACGACAAAGCCGTCATATTGATCATAATTTTCATAAATGGCTGTTGCGATATCCACCCAGTATTCAGGCTGCATATTTGTACTATCTATACTCATTAGGGACTTTGTGTCCATTGTGTAATCTGCATTAATTTCGTTTAAATAGCTTAAAAGGTCCTCAGCCTTAACACCTGGAGCCAAACCATTTTCACTCTCTACAGATGCAATTGTCCCTCCAGTGGTTAAAAGCAATAATTTCTTCAACAGGTCCACCTCTTTCAGTAAAATTACTTCGTTTGTCACACATATTATAAGCCAGCTTGTGCTATTCTATAATATACGCTTTACGCGTACCTTCATTGCCATTATAGTCACATAACGCGAATTAATCAAGAAATTATTACGCATAACGCGTACATTCTATTACAAAATATGATATACTGTTGTTGTATATAAAGGAGCGTTCATGTAATGATACTCGATCGTTTAACCACTCTTAGAAAAAAGAAAAAATGGTCTCTCCAGCATACGGCAGATCGCCTAGGTATCGCCAAAAGCACCTATGCCGGTTACGAATCTGGGTACCGACGACCTTCGCTTGAAGCAGTGAAGCGCCTGGCTGATTTGTATGATACGTCCATTGATTTTTTACTTGGAAGAACGGACGAGCCAGAGATACAACGTAAAATCTCTGATATCAAAATTGAACTGACGGAAGCAAAAGAAGGAACAATCCTTGTAGACGGCGTTCCCCTAAATGATGAAGAAATCAAACAGCTTGTTGCCTTTATTCGGGCGAAAAACACCCTAAAAGTATAAAACACAGAAAAGAGAGGCCCCTATTAATCGGGTGCCTCTCTTTCCTTTTTTCAGCTGCTTAAGAATAAGGAGAAGACAGCTGACTTAATTCCTCTAAGCGCCGTTTCGCTTCTTCTTTATTAAATGAACTATAATAGCGATAATTCTCATCATCTAAGATGCGGTAATGCTGACTCAGCACATTTTGCTGAAGACGAAATGTGCCTTTTTTGATAGACGTCCGCCACCAAACCTTTCCGCCGATTGTACGTTCCACCGATAGATGCAATTCATCATGTGCCACAACTTCCAGAATCTCAAGCGGATCATCCCCAAGTGTCCCTTTTAAAATGTCACTGTCCCTGAATAATGCACATACGGCCGCAGTTTGCGTCCAATTGAGGCGAAGCCTGTTTTTTTCAACCTGCTGCAAATGCCGTTTCGATAAACCAAGTACCTCAGCCATGCGGTCCTGCGTATAATTCTTTTCTTTTCGAATCCGTGCCATTTGTTCTGTGACGAGGTCGATTACCATCTCTTTATCCATCTCTCATCACCTCTCCGAGTGTTCAGTGTTTACTGACATCATACACGATTTTTTCGAAAAAGTGGCGCCTCATCCTTTAGAATATTGGAAAATACTACCTAGTTAATCTGCTCTTCGACCTGACCATGCTGCTGTCTCCAGCTCTCTTGGGCTGCCTGATTTAAATGTGGGTAGATCTCTTGTTTGACGGTTTGCTCGAATACTTCTTCATCTAAAATACTGTACGCTGGAATCTTAATCAATTTCCCATCTATTGTCCGAATGAGCACATCCATGAAGAGAAATCCTCTTACACTGTACCGATGCCTGCGCATATCAATGGATTGAATGTCATGAAAAGGGATCGTCCGCTCTCGATGCAGAACAGCACCATTTTTCCCACGCTGAATGCGAAAAATCACGTTTCCCCTCTTCGTAAAAGCCGGTAGAATCATCAAAAAAGAGATCAAGCCATAGAAAATGCCTAATAGTCCGCCTAAAAATAAAAACAATGTATAATTCGATTCAAATGTAAGAGCTTCTGAAAACAGCCAAATACCGATGATACAGAAGCCGCCCGTTGCTAAGAATGCCCATACCCTTAGAAAGTTCCTGCTTCTCACTTCTATTACATCACTTGGATTCAAGCGTCATTCTCCTTTTCTCCATTAGAATATAGAACGTAATCCGTCTCTATGAGCCGTCTCCACGCGAAATTCACTTTCTTTTATTCCCGACACAAGCCACGACTGTTTCTCACCTGGAATGACAAATAACATGGATTCCACATCAGGCGTATTATTTTTGTCGTAGACGACCTTCATTAGGGAGTCCATCTTTCCTTTTCTCTTCTGTACATCAGAAACAAATGCCTGCACGAGTTCTCCGTTCTCTGCTCGATGAAGGAAGGAGGGCCACTCATTCTTCGCCTCACTTGCTTGCTCTAATAGCTTTTCAAATTCCTCTGCTTGCAGGGTAATGACAGATTCAGGGTGATCACTCATCTTTATGTTGAAAAAGGCTGTCACTTGCTTCTCTGCCTGCTGGTCGTCTTTCAGTTTTTGAATCTGATGGACTTGTTGATCATACAGCGTATGGTGCGCATATACGCCCATCTGTGTCGTATGAAAGGAGGTACTGACTTCTTCATCTTCATCCCCAAATCGAGACGCCTTGACGGTGTGAGATGCGTCATTCATCGCCTGGATGAAATGACGGTATTCCGCTTTATAACGATATTGTCTGTTTCGAAATTCAAGTACACCTTTTGCGAGCAAAGAGCGACATGCAATTTCAAATAAAAACCCTAGGCGCTCGTCCTCTACATCAGGATAATAGGCTTCCTTTAAGGACATGCCTTGTTCAAAATAGCCTTCACTGTAAAAACTAAAGATGAGTTCCTCAATACTTAGACTTAGCTGATCCAACTTGATCTCTCCTTATCCAAAAGAAAATGCACCCTTAAAGAAATCGCCTGCACCTTTTATGAGCGAATCTGCGGTTTCTTTTGTTTTTTCTATCCCTTTATGTATCACCTGATTTGCCTGATCAATGGTGTCATTAACTGCTTTCACACCTTGACCCGCCAGCTCGAATGCTTGTTTCCCTTTATCCACGACCGCATGAATTGGGTCCTTTAATTTCACTGCAACCTGCTCAGCAAAGCCTGATGTCAGCTTGGCAACTTTTTCTCCTATAAATCCACCGACTGCGGAACCAATGGCTCCTCCAACGACGGTTCCAATCGGTCCCGCAAAGCTTCCAAGAGCTCCTCCGACAACGGCACCTGCGACAGACCCGCCAGCAATAAAGACCGTATTGTTCACTGCATTTCCAACAGCCTTCGCATTTTCACGCTTAAGGACTTCTGGCTGATCACCGAATTCTGCATAGTTCTCGGCAATTTTCAAACCACAACCGACCGTTTCTGTTGCGCCAGTGACAACCGTTGCAATGATGGCATTTCCTTTGGCGAATCTTGATCCATTTTTCAAAACAGACTTGATCGCAGCTGTGTCCTTCCAATTGATACTTCCTTTTGTAAAGTCACGGACACTATTCGTGAATGCAACTGTATCGTCAGGATAAAATTTTGTGAATTTCTTATGGACCAAATCAGCCATCGACCAGTTTGATCGTTTTAATAATTCTTTTTTACTCAGCCAAATCCTTGCTAGTCGGTCAAATCTCGTTCCTTCTACCCGGCTGGTCAGATCAAGCAGCAGCTTTGAATGCTGCGCTGCATAACGGCCATTGTCTTTAATGAAGGTCGTCATCCCAAGCCCGTAGTATTTCGCCTGCATCATCACAATACCAGCTAAGCTCGTGAGTGTACCATATTGATCATAGATACTGTACAATTTCCGTAAAATATCATCTGCTTCGACCATTTTATCTTTTGCATGACGAATCGCAATATCATCACTGCTCAATTTACTGATCAACGCTTGTCCTGCTCCCCATGCATCCCCGACGCCTGAAAAACAGCTTCTATACCGAGGATCACAGCCTAAAATGAGACCATCCAGTTCACTATGTAAATCGCGGTGCTTCGTTTCTATGACAGAAAGTTCGCCTACAACATCATTCGCCAGCCCTGTCAGCTGATCTGGATCAACCACTATGTCACGTGCCATCACATCATCTCCCTTCTCGGTTTCTTTCTCTCCGTTCTTCTCGTCTCTTTCGCTCAAGCTCTTCCATTCTGGCTATTTCAGCTTTCCGTTCCTCGATTTTACCTGCTGCATCGCGCAGTTCCTGACTTGTTTCAAGCAAATCCTTTTCGAATTGATCATAGCGTGCCGTTGTTTCCTCAAAGCTTTGATCAAATTTATTCCTTGCTTCTCCCTGCCAGCCTGATCCTACTGCCTTGAGCCGATTCACAAGCAGCTGCTTTGACTGCCGAATCTCCTCAGCTGCTTCCTGAAACTTTTGAGCGAGTGCCAGCGTTTGACTAGAATCCAACTTTCGCACCCCTTTCTCCCAATTTAACGTACAAATGGATGATTTTATATGTCCTCATTATAAATAAAAAGACACCCAAAAAAATCACCCTAAAGAACCATTCAACACATCACAAAATGAAAGTAGGTCTTTTTCCTCTCTAATTGCCAGAGAAAGCCTTTCTTGTTATGAAGCGCATTCAAGACGTGATAAAATGAACGTATTCTACAAAAGGAGTGACGTATACATGAAAGAAGAAATGATTCAGCGATTCACAAGTTATGTGAAGGTAGATACACAGTCGGATGCAGATAAGGAAAGCTGCCCATCGACTGAAGGACAGTTGAACTTAGCGAGACAGCTAGTTGAAGAAATGAAGTCCATCGGAATTCAAGAAGTGACAATGGATGAAAACGGCTATGTCATGGGAACGATCCCGTCTAACACAGAAAAAGACGTACCCACTATTGGCTTCCTGGCTCACATCGACACAGCGACTGACTTCACTGGCAAGAATGTGAAACCGCAGCTTCATGAAAACTATCAAGGCGGCGACATCACCTTAAATGAAGATTTACATATCGTTTTATCTCCATCACAGTTTCCAAATTTACAAAAGTATCAAGGACATACGCTGATCACAACAGATGGTACAACCTTGCTTGGTGCAGATAACAAAGCTGGTATCGCAGAAATTATGACTGCCATGCATTACCTGATCGAGCATCCAGAAATCAAGCATGGAAAAATTCGCGTCGCCTTTACACCAGATGAAGAGATTGGCAGAGGGCCGCACAAATTTGATGTGGATGCCTTTGGCGCTTCCTATGCGTATACAATTGACGGAGGACCGCTCGGGGAGCTGCAATATGAAAGCTTCAATGCAGCAGGTGCGAAAGTATCCATTAAAGGAAACAACGTCCACCCTGGGACAGCAAAGGACAAAATGGTCAGCGCTGCGAAGATTGGGATGCTCTTCCATAACAAGCTTCCTTCTGATGAATCTCCGGAATACACAGAAGGCTACGAAGGATTTTTCCATCTCACGAAGTTTGTAGGAGAAGTTGAAGAAGCAGAGCTGCAATATATTATTCGTGATTTTGATAAAGACAAATTTAACGATCGCAAAGCACTATTTGAAAAAATAGCAAATGACTTAAAAGCCATTTACGGAGAAAACAGCATCAATCTCAAAATTCAAGATCAATATTATAATATGAGAGAAAAAATTGAGCCGGTGAAACACATTGTGGATATTGCCCATGAAGCAATGGAAAACCGCTCAGTGACACCTGTGATCGAACCGATCCGCGGCGGTACAGATGGCTCCCAACTTTCATATAAAGGTCTTCCAACGCCAAACATCTTTACTGGCGGGGAAAACTTCCACGGTAAATATGAATTTATTTCTGTCGAGAACATGGTGAAAGCAACAGAAGTCATCGTTGAAATCGCCCGTCTATTTGAAGAAAAAGCATAGATATGTTTAAAACCGTTCCTGTTCGGGAACGGTTTTTTAATAAAAGTTTACAATTTTCTGAAACTTTTATGACACTTATTCGTACTAATAGAGACAACCCCAGAAAAATTCTTCTTGACGAGTGCAATAACTGGAAATATAATAGTTAAAAACAACCAGTATTTTAGACCTAAATTAGCAGATCATCTAAACCTTAAGAACTAAACCGATTTGCTGCTTATTTTCAGTTATAAACATCACTCACCCTGTCTACACTTAAAGAATAGGATGAATTGGAGGAATGTCATATGATGATTTTATTGATTATCGCTTCACTTTGCTGCTACTTACTATTCTCTTTCAAAAAAGATAACCGCACACCAAAACGAAAAAGCGCAGAGCTTTCGGAGTTTGAAATCTTTCGTATGCGCCGCCACTACAACGGAAAACGCCGTCACCCACTAAACGAGGCACCTAAACAAGTATAAATCTAAAGAAAGAGCCTCATAAGGGGCTCTTTTTGATTGAGTAAATAGCAAAAAACGACCAGATACAGTGGTCGTTTTTTTATTTATATACCTTTGCAGGAACTTGAATCATCGGAATTCCTACATAGTAAGGTGAAATCTCATATGGTTGGAAGACAACAGCAATTCCCTTTTTCGTGAAGTAATACTGCGTGTTGTAGTTAATTTCAATGTCTCTTTTTTTCAGGTTCGCATAGAATTTGCTTTTATGTTTCTTTGTGTAGTTATAAATATAATCTCTTACTTTCGTACGCTTTTTCTTTGTTTTCACAACGTCTGTCAAGAACACTTGCTTTGCCTTTTTCTTCGTTAGCACATAGTTCATGCTGGAAACCATCGTATCGCCGTGCATTCCACCATCATTCATGTAGTCATAGTTTAAGATACTGAGTTTCTTCCCATTGTTAAATTTCGTTTTAAACGATCTTTCGTACGTGATCTTCCCAAAGCCTTCCTTTTTCGCTTCGTCCTTTAAGAACAAGTAAGTAGAATAAGAGAACGCGATGTCTTCTTTTAAATCACGATTGATGGTTTTCATATGCGCCTTACTTAGGTTTTTCACCTGTGCATATTTAAACGTTTTTTTCTTTTTATAATAGTGTGTGCTTACTTTCGCTTTTTTTGCTTGTTTGGCATCCGCAGATCCAACTGGCGCAAACAACGAAACAATCAGTGAAAAAATGAGCAGACTGATCGTTAGGCCTTTTTTCATTGTCATAGTAAAAACCCCCATTTTTGTCTATTACCAATTGAGTATACCATGACAAAAGAACTAAAAGAAGCAATATTCCCATATTATTCTTCCTTTTTCCACTTCGGGTTTGTTTACCGTTTTCATAAGTTCCTGTATGCTTAATGTAGAATGCTAGATGAAGTGTGGTGTTTATCATAGAAGAGAATATTTTTAGTCACATTCGGACGACGTTTCATAGTTTGTCTCCAACCCAGAAAAAGATTGCCAATTACATTTTAGAAAACCCTCAGAAAGTTGTGCTTCATTCCATTAGTGCACTCGCTGCTGAATGCAATACAAGTGAAACGACGATCTTTCGGTTTTTACGGAAAATTGGCTATGAATCGTACCAAGTGTTTCGTGTCCATGTCGCACAGGATATAGCAACCAATACACCCCAGTCCATATATGGTGAGATCGAGGCATCCGATAGTGTAGCTGACATTAAACATAAGGTCATAGAGTTAACAACAAACTCTATTCAAGACATGAAACATATATTAGAAGACCATGCCGTCACGCAATTCATTGAACAAATGAATCAGGCACATAAAACCGTCTTCTTCGGAGCCGGTGCATCCAGCTTTATTGCTGGGGATGCTTATCATAAGTTCCTCCAGCTTGGTTTTGAAGTGAGTCTATGCAGCGATCCGCATATGATGAACATGATTGCAACTCACGCCACGGAACACGATTTTATCGTTGCGATCTCCCATTCAGGAGAGAGTAGAGAAATTCTTGATGCCGTGCAATTTGCTAAAGAAAAGGGAGCAAAGGTTGCCTCTATCACCAGCTATCCGAAATCAGAGCTCGCAAAGCGATCTGACTTTCATCTGCTCAGTTCCTCTAGGGAGACAACCTATCGATCTGACTCCATGATCTCCCGTATTAACCAGCTTGTGATCATTGATGTACTATACGTCGCCGCTGTTTTAGAACTAGGATCAAATGCCATAGAAAATGTGAAAAGATCTCGATTAGCCGTAGCTAAAAATAAAACATGAACGCAAAAGACCGGAGCTGATTCCGGTCTTTTTTTGTGACTTTTCTCATATTTTCCGTTGACACATTCCTAACACGTCATGTACATTAAATGGACAATAGTTTATTTACTACTATCAAAAACGAAAGATAGTATATATACTAACAAATGAAAAAGAAAGCGCTTTTTGTAAGGGTTTTCTATAGGAGGCGTTCCATGTGACAAAGAAAATTGGATTCATTGGATTAGGTATTATGGGAAAGCCTATGGCACTCAATCTATTAAAAGCCGGTCATACTGTGACTGTGTTCGATCTTAATGAGGAAGCGATTCAAGCGTTACAAAAAGCCGGAGCAAAAGGTGCCGTTTCAGCAGCTGATGCCGCTACTGAAAGCGATATCATTATTACAATGCTTCCTAAAGGAGAGCATGTAGAGGCAGTTGTTTCAGGTGATCATGGTATTTTAGCTACAGCTAAACCTGGCACTATTGTCGTAGATATGAGCTCAATTTCCCCTGTTACTTCTAGAGCTTTAGCTGCTCTTACAAAACAGCATCAGGTGGAATTTATCGATGCGCCTGTCAGCGGCGGAGAACCGAAGGCAATAGACGGAACACTTGCCATCATGGCTGGCGGCGAAGAAGCCATCTTTAAGCAAGTGAAGGATGTCCTGCTTGCGATGGGCACAGAGGTTGTATTAGTTGGCACAAATGGAAGCGGAACAACAGCGAAGCTCGCCAATCAAATCATCGTCAACTTAAATATTGCCGCTATGTCCGAGGCGCTCGTTCTTGCTGCTAAATCGGGCATTGCCATTGACAAAATGTATGAAGCCATTCGCGGTGGGCTGGCAGGAAGTGCTGTTCTCGATGCAAAGGTCCCTCTCATTTTAGAACGAAACTTTGAACCAGGCGGACGTATCGACATCAACTTAAAGGATTTAACCAATGTGATGGAAACTGCTCATGATATCGGCGTTCCTCTCCCGCTTTCTAGCCAGCTGCTCGAAATTTTCCACGCGCTCAAAGCGGACGGAAAATCTGGGCTTGACCATGGCGGCATCGTTCAATATTACGAAAAAATGGCTCATGTCGAAGTGAAGAAAGGATGAGATAGTCATGAAGAAAAGCACTGACATACTGAATGCCCTTCCGAAAACGGATGTAAAGATTATTCAATCAGCATACGAACAAGCACTGAACAGCTTTCATCATAAAGTCATTGTATTAGATGATGATCCAACAGGGATTCAAACCGTACATGGCGTCTCTGTTTTCACCGATTGGTCAGAAGAAAGCATCGAAGCCGGTTTTCTTGAAGACAGCCGCATGTTCTTTATTTTGACCAACTCTCGCAGTATGACAGAGAAGGAAACGGCGGCTGTGCACGAAACAATCGCTTCAACCATTGTAAAGGTAGCGGAACGGGTTGATCAGGATTTCATCATTATCAGCCGAGGAGATTCCACTCTTCGTGGACACTTTCCGCTGGAAACTGAAGTACTCAGAACCACGATTGAACAACAAAGTTCCCGCCAATTCGATGGAGAAATCCTTCTTCCTTTTTTCCAAGAAGGTGGACGCTTGACGATCAACAATATTCATTACGTCCAAGAAGGACACGAATTCATTCCTGCTGGTGACACAGAATTTGCACGAGATCGCACATTCGGCTTTCAGTCATCTCATCTAGGAGAATGGATTGAAGAAAAGTCAGACGGATTGTTCACGAAAGAGAACACCACCTACATTTCGTTAGATGATCTACGGGCTTTACGGATTGATCAAATAAAAAAACAGCTCTTGAGTGTGACCGATTTTAAAAAGGTGGTTGTAAACGCTGTGGACTATGACGATGTCAAAGTCTTTGTCACCGCTCTCATTGAGGCCATTCAAGCAGGAAAGCAACTCATGTTCAGAAGTGCGGCGGCGCTTACAAAAGTTCTTGGCGGTATAGGGGATCGTGCCTTATTAACAAGACATGACTTGATACAGGAAGAAAGCTCGCACGGTGGTCTCATTATGATTGGGTCTCATGTGAAGAAGACAACAGATCAATTAAAAGCGCTTCAACAAAATAAAGAGGTAGCTTTTATTGAATTCAATACACACCTCGTGCTAGAGCCTGAAGCATTTCAACAAGAAATTGACCGCGTGATTCAGCAAACTGAAGCATTATTAGCATCTGGTCAATCTGTGGCTGTTTATACAAGAAGAGAACGGCTTGATCTTGGGGATGATCGTCAGGAGGAAGAATTAAAGCTCTCTGTAAAAATTAGTGATGCTGTGACAAGCATTGTCCAGCGTCTCACAATTCGTCCTAAGTATCTCATTGCCAAAGGTGGCATTACCTCCAGCGATATTGGAACTAGAGGACTTCACGTGAAACGCGCAACCGTAGCAGGGCAGATCAGACCAGGCATTCCCGTTTGGCAAACAGGCGAAGATAGTAAATTCCCTTTTATGTCTTATGTGATTTTCCCGGGAAATGTTGGTTCAAGGGATACGTTAAAAGAAGCTGTAGACATACTTGAAGGATAAAGCATAGGGGGTGTTTTCGCGCTCCCTTATGCACCACAAAGGAGGAAAGATGATGTCGTTAGTGTTTATCGGACTTGGCGTTTTATTATTGCTTTTACTCATGGTTGTCTTTAAGTTAAACGCTTTCATATCTTTGATTATTGTTTCTTTAATTGTTGCTGTTTTAGAAGGAATGTCACCACTTGAAGCGATTGCTTCCGTCGAAAAAGGACTCGGCAGTACGCTCGGGCACCTCGCACTCGTTCTCGGTTTTGGTGCGATGCTTGGTAAATTGATGGCTGATTCTGGCGGAGCTCAGCGTATTGCGATGACACTCATTGACCGATTCGGTATTGGAAGAATTCAATGGGCAACGATGCTGACTGGATTTGTAATCGGAATTGCTCTATTTTATGAAACCGGATTCATTATCTTAATTCCACTAGTCTTTACGATCGCACAAGCTGCAAGACTTCCTGTGCTTTATGTGGGTATGCCCCTCGTCGCTGCACTCATCACCACACATGGCTTCCTCCCTCCTCATCCAGGGCCGACTGCCATTGCAAATGTCTTTCAAGCAAACATGGGACAAACTTTATTAGTTGGGATTATTTTAGCGATTCCTGCTGTTTTAATAGGCGGACTTCTCTTTACAAAACTATTTAAACAAGATCAGTTACACGCACATATTCCAAAGAACTTGTTTAATCCAAAGGAATTTACAGAAGAAGAAATGCCAAGCTTCGGCATTAGCATTTTCACCGCTGTTTTGCCTGTACTGCTCATGACATTCAGAGCATTTTTAGAAATTTTCTTCCCGTCCTCTCCATTACTGCCAACCGCTGAGTTTTTAGGCGAACCGGCCATTGCACTGTTAATCTCCGTGCTTCTTGCTATCTACACGTTTGGACTTGGCAGAGGCAAGAGCATGCAGGATGTGATGAAATCGATCACAGATTCTATCGGTTCTATTGCAATGATTTTATTAATTATTGCAGGTGGCGGCGCCTTTAAACAGGTGCTCATTGATAGCGGTGTTGATCAATACATTGCAGGAGTCATGCAAGGAAGCACACTTTCTCCACTGCTTCTCACCTGGCTGATTGCCGCGGTCCTTCGTGTATCTTTAGGATCAGCCACTGTCGCGGGTCTCACAGCGGCTGGCATTTCTGCTCCTTTGATTGGATTGACAGGTGTAAGCCCAGAATTAATGGTGATCGCAACAGGTGCCGGCAGTATTACGTTCTCTCACGTGAATGATGCGGGTTTCTGGATTTATAAAGAATACTTTAACCTGTCTATGGCCCAAACCTTTAAAACGTGGACCTTGATGGTGACCGTTCTGTCACTTGTCGGACTAGCAGGTGTTCTCGTCGCTGATTTGTTCATGTAGAAAATTAACTGTAAAAACCATTGACTTTCTCTCGCAAAAGTTGAATAATTATGTTTATTAAGAAAATTGAATCAAAAGGTAACCTTATTAAGAGTGGTGGAGGGACTGGCCCTGTGAAACCCGGCAACCGCTGTTCCTTGGAACAGAATGGTGCTAATTCCTTAAGCAAGCAGATGCTTGTTTGAAGATAAGGCAGAGTTCTCTCAGTATATGATGCTCTTCCTTATCCAAGGAAGAGCTTTTTTATTTGATTTTTAACCTGTAGAAAGAAGGGATTCAGCATGACACAAGTACAAACCATTGGAAAGAAAACAACGAAACCGCCATTTCGCGCAGATCAAGTAGGCAGTTTACTTCGTTCAGAACGTATCAAGGAAGCACGCAAGCAAAAAGCAGACGGTACACTCACAGCAGAGCAGCTCCGACAAATTGAAAATGAAGAAATTACTCGTATTGTCGAGAAGCAAAAGGAGATTGGATTAGAGGTTGTCACAGATGGAGAGTTCAGACGTGCTTGGTGGCATTTTGACTTTCTTGAGGGATTAGATGGAGTCGAAGGATTTGAAGCGGATCAAGGTATTCAATTCCACAATACGACGACAAAAGCGCGGGGCATCAAGGTAACGGGCAAGATCGACTTTACCGATCATCCAATGCTGGAGGATTATCGATTCCTTCACAGCATCGCTGGTGATCATACAGCTAAAATGACGATTCCAAGTCCGAATATGCTCTTTTTCCGTGGAAAGCTTGAAGAAGGAGTATACGACAGCCTAGAGGCATTCCACCATGATGTGGCACAAGCGTATAAGAAAGCCATCCGTGCTTTTTATGATGCAGGCTGCCGTTATCTACAGCTGGATGATACAGCATGGGCCGTGTTCTTTTCTGAAAAAGGGCATGAACAAATCAAAGCCTTTGGCCGAGAAGAAGATGAACTGCGTGAGTCATTTGCGAAGACAATCAATGAAGCGGTTGCTGATCGTCCAGAGGATTTGGTGATCACTATGCACATTTGCCGTGGTAACTTTAAATCGACGTGGGCAGCTGAAGGCGGATATGAAGCAGCGGCAGAAACGATTTTTGCTGGCTTAGATCTGGATGGTCTCTTTTTAGAATTCGACGATGATCGTTCTGGCGGTTTTGAACCTCTTCGCTATGTGAAAAACCCAAATCTCCAAATCGTACTAGGGCTTGTCACTTCAAAATACGGTGAGCTTGAGCCGGCTGAACAGATTAAAAAACGAATCGCGGAAGCGGCTCAATACGTCGATATTAACCAGATTTGCTTAAGTCCGCAATGCGGGTTCGCCTCAACGGAGGAAGGCAATCTGTTAACAGAAGAGCAGCAATGGGAAAAGCTTCGTCATGTGATTGAGATTGCAGATCAAGTGTGGACTTCATAGTCCCCTTGACGAAAAAAAGACAAACCGCAGTATAAACGGTTTGTCCTTTTTCTTTTATGCATCTAAATGATCACCATTTGTCGCAATCACTTGTTTATACCAATCAAAGCTTTTCTTTTTCTTTCTATCTAATGTACCTTTTCCTTCGTTATCACGGTCGACATAAATGAAGCCGTAGCGTTTTTTCATTTCAGCTGTTGATGCGCTGACAAGGTCAATTGGGCCCCAGCTTGTATAACCCATCAAGTCTACTCCGTCTGCAATGGCTTCTCTCGCCTCTAGCAAATGGCTTCTGAGGTAATCAATTCGGTAATCGTCTTGAATGGAACCGTCTTCTTCTACTTGATCCACAGCACCTAATCCATTTTCTACGATAAACAACGGTTTTTGGTAGCGGTCATATAGTTGGTTTAGTGTTGTACGAAGTCCTTTTGGATCAATTTGCCATCCCCAATCACTTGCTTCTAGATAAGGGTTTTTCACGCCTTCAAATAGGTTACCACCAGTCACTTGTCCAAGAACCTCTGGATCTGTACTTGTCACAAAGCTCATATAATAGCTGAAGCCAATATAGTCCACTGTATGGTTTCTTAGGATGTCTTCATCACCATCTTGGATCTCAATATGAATTCCATTTTCGCGGAAGTATCGTTTCATGTAACCTGGGTAGTAACCTCTTGCCTGTACATCTGAGAAGAACAATGTTTTACGGTCCTGATCCATTGCAGCAAACATATCTTCTGGTCTTGAGCTGTACGGATAAGTTGTCATCGCTGCAATCATACAGCCGATTTTCGCATCAGGAATGATTTCGTGTCCTGCTTTGACAGCTAAAGCACTTGCAACAAATTGGTGATGCGCTGCTTGATATTGAATGCTCTTCTCGTCTTCGCCCTCTTCAAACACAAGGCCGCCCCCTGTGAAAGGTGCATGTAACACGACGTTGATTTCATTAAAGGTCATCCAATATTTCACTTTGTCTTTATAGCGAGTAAACAACGTTTTCGCATATGTTTCATAAAGATCGACAAGCTTACGGTTTCTCCAACCACCGTAATTTTTCACAAGTGCAAGCGGCATTTCATAATGAGAAATCGTAACAACTGGTTCAATTCCATGCTTATGCAGTTCATCGAATACTTTGTCATAAAAAGCAAGGCCTGCTTCATTTGGTTCCGCATCGTCGCCATTTGGGAAAATACGCGGCCAAGAAATAGAGAGTCTGAAGCATTTGAATCCCATTTCTGCAAAGAGTGCAATATCTTCTTTATAGCGATGGTAGAAGTCAATCGCATCATGATATAAGTTTAAGTCTTTCATTGATTCATCGAATGGATGCATAATCCCGTGCGGTGATACATCAGCTGTCGATAAGCCTTTTCCATCTTTATTATAAGCACCTTCAATTTGGTTGCCCGCAACAGCGCCGCCCCATAAGAAACCTTTAGGAAATGTTTTTTCTAACTTGTTCATGTTGAATGCCCTCCTCATTTTCTTCTACACTGACTGTGAGCAGTGTCTCTAGTACTGAAATCGTGCCTTCTGTTTTCGCGTCAACTTGTGCAAAATCATTTGTGTTGGTCACAATAATTGGTGTGGTGACATCATAGCCTTCTTGCTGAATGCTCTCGATATCAAATTCAACGAGCACATCTCCTGCTTGAACAAGATCACCTGACTCTACATGACTTGTGAAATGTTTTCCGTCGAGCTTCACCGTATCAATTCCAACATGAATGAGAAGCTCAGTGCCATGGTCACTCTTTAAGCCAATGGCATGTTTCGTTTGAAAAATGGTTTCAACCTTGCCGTTAAATGGTGCTACTACACGTCCAACTGCTGGGACAATAGCTGTACCTTTACCCATGATTTCATTAGAGAATGTTGCATCATTTACTTGATTTAGCGGCTTTAGTTGACCTTCAAGCGGGCTTTGTACCACTTCATTTTGAAGTGTTACTGTGTCTTTCTTTTCTTCTGGTTTATCTGCTTTTGTATCATCTTTCACTGGTACATCTTTGAATCCTAGAACAAGTGTCATGATCGTTGCTAAGACAAAGGCGATTACTAAGCCGATGATAGAGTAGACAAATGTTGGGCCAATGAATGTCGGGAGACCCGGGAGACCTGCTGATCCAGATATCACATATGATTTTACTTTAAAGATCGACATGAACACGCCGCCTCCTGCTGCACCAATGAGGGCTGCAAGGAACGGTTTTTTCAATCGCATGTTCACACCATACATAGCAGGTTCAGTAATACCCATTAATGCAGTGATACTTGTAGACATCGCCAATGATTTAAATGTTTTGTTTTTTGATCTTAAGAAGACACCGAATGCTGCGCCTGCTTGTGCCATATTTGCTACAAACATCATTGGAAGAATGAAGTCAAAACCGTTTAACGTAATGTTGTTGATCATAATTGGGAGTAGTGCATAGTGCATGCCCGTAATGATCAATGGTGACATGAAGCCACCGATCAAGAGTCCAGCCAAAATACCTGCATGTTTGAACAATAAATCAATTCCACCTGAAAGGCCATTTCCGATAATCCCACCAAGCGGTCCTACTGCAATAAGCATAATTGGTACTACGACAAGAAGTGTGACCGTTGGAACAAGGATAATCTTCAATGATTTTGGGCTATATTTTTCCGCGAATCTTTCAACATATGAGCCGAGCCAGATGGTGAGTAGAATCGGAATGACCGATGAAGAGTACACAACGGCAACCACTGGTAGCCCTAGAAATTCTGTATTTCCTGCGCCTAGTAAAGCCGTTAACTGCGGGTGCAGTGCGGCGGCTGCAATGGCAGCGGCGATATACTGATTTGTGCCAATTTTTTTGGCTACGCTTACAGCAAGCAGAATCGGTAAGAAGTAAAAGGCTCCGTCGCCGATAGCTGTTAAAATTGCATATGTGCTGCTTTTATCCGATATCCACTGGAACGTAAGCATGAGTGCCAAGATCCCTTTGATCATACCGGCACCAGCAATGGCTGGAAGAATCGGTGTGAAGACACCAGAGATAAAATCGAAAAGCTTAGATATCACATTTTGTTTTGACGCTTCTTCTGTACCGCCTGATTTTACATCTGTTGACAGGCCTGAGTCAGCAATCATCGCTTGATAGACATTTGAAACATCATTGCCAATAATGACATGATATTGACCTCCGCTTTGATTCACACCCATGACCCCGTCTGTTGATTGCAGCTTCTCTTTATCCGCTTTGCCTTCATCGTATAAGTTGAAGCGAAGTCTTGTCATACAATGCGTGACTTGCTTTACATTCTTTTCACCGCCGACAAGCTCTAGAACTTCTTTTGCTGTTTGTTTGTGGTTCATTGTATTACCCTCCAATCGTTGATTAAATCATGATATAGAAAAAACCTAAACATCCATTAATGTCCGAAAAATAGCGATTCAGACATTAATCGATATTTAGGTTTTGCCTGCTTAACCAGTAACAATCCTTCATAGCGATTGATCGTTATTTAATTTTTATAAGTCTTTGGATACAAAAAAACCTAAATCACGCCTTATCAAAGATAGGGACAATGATTTAGGTTTTGCCTGCTTGACCAGTAACAATCCTAAAAGATTGTGGGTTATGTTGTTTATAGTTATAAAGTATCATGTTAATTTTATGATGTCAACGCTTTCTTTTTAAATTTATTTTCTTTTTATCACTCTGTCGATATGCAAAGTTAAATATAGCATCTCATCTTCTATGAGACTTCGGTTGTGTTCTTTTTGAACATAATCGTTAATTTTCTCAGCACATTGGAAAGCTGCAGTGTTTTTCTCTTTTACGACTTCATACAGGAATTCATTTTGATTTTCCATTTGTGTTTCGTTAAACAGACGCTGTCCAAAAAACTTCAAATGCGTGACAAAACGGAAATAGTTTAATGATTCCTCGTCTAAATCAATTTGAAAGTGATACTTAACGATATTTAAAATATCTTGAATGAGTTTGGTAATTTGAATTACGTTCGGCATTTCTTCATTGAGCTCTGCATTGACAATATGCATCGCAATAAAACCGGCTTCATCCTCAGGAAGATGAATATTAAGCTTGTCCTGAATAATCCGAATCGCTTCTACACCACACATAAACTCATCTTTGTACAACCGCTTAATTTCCCATAGTAGGGCATTTTTGATGTCCATTCCTTTTTGATGACGTTCAATAGCAAAGGTGATATGATCTGTCAGTGTTACATAGATACTGTCATTCAAATTTTTATTAAGGGTTGTTCTCGCATGATCAATAATCGCCTCACACACTTGCATATACTCGATTGGAATATCATAAAGCAGGGTTTTGAATTTTTCTGATATATCTTTATTTTGAATGGAAAATACTTTTTCAATACGTTCTTCGTCAATCGGGTCTCCACTTTTCTTTTGAAAAGCGATCCCTCTGCCCATAATGACCAGCTCATGCTGCTCGTCATCATACGCACTGACCACATTATTATTGATTACTTTCGAAATGATCAATTGATACCCCCCAGTACATTCCGCTTTTTCGAGCATCTCATTGCTGATTGATATGTCATGTTATTATTATTTTCAAAAAAGAGGACTTTAAGATGATTTTACATTTTTTTTTGATACGGTCAACTAGAAAGAATGACATATTACCTCTCAAAAATGACGAAATAGGGGCAAAAAAGTCTAAAAACATACACAAAAACACTCTATAAAGAGTGTTTTTTACAAAATCAGGAGCAATCCCAATTATAGACGACATTCTCGAAATTTTTTCGTTTGAGGTCTTCTGGTTTGATAAAAAAGTTGGCGATTCCGCAATCTCCCCACAGCATATCCACTTCATCATCTGAGTCGATTTGTAATAACAGAACGGTATGTTCCTGATCTTCGTAGGTACGCGGGTCCTCTTGTGTAAAGCCTGGATATCCACCCAATTTGTGACCAAAGCCACTCTCTGTTTCATAAAATTCATCTAACAAAGCATCCGCTTCATCTCCATCAATACCTTCAACATCTTCGAATAGGTCCCAGCTCCGCTTACCTGTGATTTTCTCAAAGCGGAAATCTCCTACACTAATCGTTTCACTTGATCGTTCACCTGTAATGGCGCCTTCCTTCGTTACAGGAAAATAAAAATCATCAGGAATTTTCACAAAAGAAAAATCAGTCAACAACTCTTCTTCTGCCAAGAAAGGTTCCTCAATAAATTTGATCCGAAAATCTTTTTGCTCTGTTTTATGGTCAATATTCATCCCATAAAGATCATCATGCACAGAAATAAAAATTTGCAGAAGTCCTGTTTCTGGATAATCTTTCAGCTTCGGCAGCTGGCCAAAATTAATTTGTGCCAAAAGCTTCATAGGGTGTCCTTCACCATCAACTGGATATTCGTCGTTTTTAGGGAAGTAAGGATCACCTGCAATTTTGCTGTCGTATGGTCTTGTTTTTCCTTGTTTCATCTTTAGTTGAATCGTTGGCTGTTCAGTTTGATCTAACATTTTACGGTAAGGTGCTATGATTTCTTGCAGCTTCGCTGATTGTGTCACGATGGTCTTCCTCCTTATGTATGGGTCTACTGACCAGACTAGTATCTCTTTTTCTATCATACAGAAGTGTACCCTGCCTGTCAGCGATAAATCGGTCAATATCCTAACAACTTTCCCACCTTAAAACGAAAAAAACCTCCATTTTATTTGGAGGTTTTGGTCAATCTATTTTTTATTTCACTTGATAATTCACTAAGTCTTCTGCGAGTGATTTCATCGTTTCATTTGTTTCATGAAGGCCTTCAATAATTTTTGTGAACGTGCCTACAAGCTCTGCTTGATGCTCAGAAGAAGCGACAATTTGTGCTATTTCTTCTTCCATTCCTTTAATCGATCCCTGCACATCTTTTAAAGCTGTTTCAATATCAGTCGTCGCTTGTTTCGCATGAGTTGACAGCTTTCTCACTTCCGTTGCGACCACTCCAAAGCCTGCTCCTGCTTCACCTACTCTTGCAGCCTCTATTGATGCGTTGAGTCCAAGTAAGTTCGTTTGATCAGAGATACCTTTGATAAGATTGGACACTTGATTGATTTTAGAGGAATTTTCTACAGTGGTTTTCGTGTTTTGTAGAATTTGTTCACTTGTCGCTTGTAGTTCCTCTGAATGTGCAGCAACTTGCTGTACCATTGCGACTAGTTTTTCGGAAGCTTGGTTGCTCTCTGTCATGATGTCATCTAATCGTTGTTGATTGGTCTGGTCATAGGCCACGCAGAAAGCAGCGACTACTTGACCCGTTTCATCTTTAATTGGAACGGCTACAATATCCATTGGAATCCCGTATACTTCTTTCGGAATTTGAATAAACGATGGCTCTCTCCCATTTTTCAACATAGAAAAGTTTTCGAATCCTGGAGCTACGATATCTCCAGCTTTAAACCCTAGGTCAATGTTTCCGTGTTGCTGATAATAAAGAACCTTCTCTTTCCCTAAAACAGAAAAGGTTAGTTGCTCTCTCATAGCTAGTCCAATGATTGGTAAAGCGTCTATTATGTTATCAATTTTCTGTGACATTCGCTCACGTTCATCCTCTCTTTTTCTCAGTACATCCTCTTTATCGGTTCGTTATAAGATCTATTACAGCCTGTAATGTGTACTAATATCAATCAAATGATCTAAGACATATAAAAAGCCCACATTCTATCAAGAGAATGTGGGGGTTTTTAAAAAAAGGTCATGCATATCAAGACACTGATAACGATGAGCAAAAGATACATATAGTCGATCCATGAAGTGCTGATGACATGATAATACGTCCGCTCCCTCTCACCCGTGAAGCCTCTTGCTTCCATCGCAATGGCCAAACGTTCTGATTTTCGTACGCCCTGTGTAAAAAGTGGCAGTGCATAACGCATAAAGGCTTTCCAGCTGTTTTTTTGCTTATAGCCTCTGATTTTATGTGCCGCCTTCATTTGCTTTAATTCACTTTGAAATAACGGAATAAACCGGAAGCCAGCAAGCATTCCATACGCCCATTTTGGCGACATTTTGCACTGATGAATGAGGCTCATCATAAATGCTGTCAAATCTGTTGTGGACGTAAACAAAAGACCGAATGTCACAAAGCCAAGCATTCTGAGAGCGATGGTGAGTCCATTTCTTAAACTCTCCTCTGTCATATGAAACCATGCCCATTTCCAAACAGTATGATCCCCCTTGCCAAAGGCCGCCATCATCCAAAACACGAGAATAAAAAAGAGCAGATAAGGGACAAGCCTTGTGAAAAGATACTTCAAATTCCATCCGCCTAAGACAAGTCCAACACAAAGTGCAAACAGCCAGATGATGAAGGTTGTTTTAGGATCAGATATCGCCATGAGACAACACATTGCAAGCAGATGAGCGAGTAATTTGATGACTGGATTCACAGTGGAAAGAAAGGAGTGATTACTTTGCAATCGTCAGCACGTCCTTTCTTTCAGCCACATAGCGATAATGCAGCGGGGCTCTCAGCTGATAAGCATCGACAAGTTCCTGATTTGAAAACAAATCATAAGGCGTGCCATCATAAACATGCTTTCCTTGATGAAAAAGAAGCACTTGATCGGCACACTCATCGACAAGGTCCATATCATGTGTGACCATTAAAATTGTGGTACCTTGGCGTTGACGCTCTTTCAAGCGCCTGATTAATTCCTTCGCTGTTCTTTCATCCTGTCCGAAAGTTGGTTCGTCTAACAATAGGACATCCTGATCAAAAAGGAGCATTGTGGCCACACTCAACCTTCTTTTTTGGCCTAAGCTTAAAGTGAAAGGATGAGCTTTTGCATGTTTTTCTAAACCGAACTCTTTCAATAGCTGAATTGTTTTTTCTTGCACAACGGATTCTGGCCAATTACGCTGCCTTCCACCAAATGCAATTTCATCGAACACTGTATCTTGTATGAATTGAAGCTCCGGATTTTGAAACACAAAGCCTGCTTTTTCATATAGTTCTCGGTCAGACCACTGTTTTAGAAGCGTCTCTTTTAAAAAAATACGGCCTTTTTTCGCAGGCTCTAAACGAACCAAATGTTTAAGACATGTACTTTTCCCGCTTCCATTTTCCCCAATGATCGCCACCCAATCCCCTGCTTTGATATCAAGCTGAAGATCATTCATAATCCTTTTTTTCCCGTAGCTTAATTGAAGATCTTCTGAGCGAATGATGGTCTCACGCTCAGTCGACGGCACTTGTTTATGCTGCTCTTTTCTCGTTTCAAAGGTTTGCTTAAGCGTGTGACTCATCGGATGAAATGGATCTTGAAGGATCGTAGACCATTTCTCGGGAAATAATTTCGGCCGCCAAATTCCTGCCTCTTTCATTTCTTTTTCATATGTCACGAGCACATCTTTTGGAGAACCATCTGCTAAAATGCTGCCTTGATCGTCTAATAAAATCACCCGGTCCATCCATTCGATGACTCCATCTAACACATGCTCTACAAAAATCATCGTTTGCCGCTCATCAGTTGCAAGCTGCTGTAGAAGTTGAAATATCTCCATTCTGCCTGCTGGATCAAGCTGTGCGGTCGGTTCATCAAAGAACAGCACATCTGGCTCTAATGCTAGTAAACAAGCAAGCGCCAATCGCTGTTTCATGCCGCCAGATAATGTGTGAATGTCTGTATTCGGATCGACATCGAGTTGAACTTTTTGCATGAGCTGTTGAATGATGCCATCCATCTCGACACGAGGGACGGAGCGGTTCTCTAAGCTAAAGGCAATTTCTTCATTGACGCGATGCATACAAAACTGGGAATCAGGGTCCTGAAACATGACGCCTGTATGTCTTTGCAATATCACTTCACCCTGCATGTCAGCTTCTAAATGTTCTGGAATGATGCCAGCCAGAACGGAGATGAGCGTGGATTTACCGCTGCCGCTTGGTCCTAAAATAAGCACCTTTTCTCCTTTTTGAATGGAAAGAGAGATTTGATGCAAAACGGGCTGAGGCTGTTCATAAAATCGGACAGTGAGATTATTGCACGCGAGAAATGAATCCATGCTGTTCACCTTTGTTTCGTTTTTCTTTCATGATGGCATATTGATTTAGTACACCGGTTTTAGATAATGCGTCCACCACTACTTTCGCTAAACATCCGCCCAGTATCATTCCGCTAATGATTTGAGTCATCAGTGTGATGAGTAAAACTTGAGGCGTGTAATAACCAAAGCCGTTTGCGACGAGGCTGTAAGCCATTGCTCCAACAGCTGCAAAGGCACCTGACAGCATCAGTGTCCACATGCGATATTGTTTATAACCAAAAAGAGCAAAGGCGATTTCTGCCCCAAGTCCTTGGCATACACCAATCAGCAGGGCTGAAAGACCGAAATGGCTACCTGTCAATAATTCCACAGCGGCAGCGGCTGTTTCTGCAATCAGGGCAGCTCCCGGCTTTTGGATGATATACGCGACGATTGGACTGGCAATTACCCAAATGCCAAACATGATGTTGCCTCCTGCTGGGCCAACAAGTGCTGTAATGGGTAAGTAAAGTGTGGACCATCCTAAATAGATGACACCACATGCAACGGATAAAATGACAGCAAGGACAACTTCTTTCATCTTCCATGTCATGATGAATGCACCTCCAATGGAACTGGCCAATCTTCCACCGTAAACGCCATGTCCCAAAACTTGTACTCAAGCTGACAGCTTAAGATAAAGTGCTGTTTCATTTTTTCCTTTTCTTTCTCACTTGCTGCTTCCGCCAGCTGATCGAGCCGCTTGCAAAGCTCTACTGTAATAGAGTCGGTTAGCCCTCCATAAAATGTGATCCATTCATAAAACGGATGTGATGGGTGAGGCTGCACATCTGCGAGCATTCGTTTTCCAATTTCCCAATATGTCCAAGGGCATGGAAGCAGGACAGCGATGATTTCCCCAAGCGTGCCTTCCTTGGCGACTTGCAGCATATGATGGATATAGTGATGAGCACTCGGAGCAAGCGGGGCACCTTGGAGCTCATCATAAGATACACCTGCCACTCGGCAAAGATTTTGATGAGGGTGTGTCTCACTATCTAGTACAAACGCAATCTGCTGATGGAAGAAAGAAATATCTTCTTTGTCTGCACATCTGCTAAGAGCCGCTGCATAAATTTTAATAAAAGCATGTAAGTATTCTGCATCTTGTTTGACGTAATGGATGATCTGTTCCTTTTCCAGCTTTCCTGCTGCCAGCCCTCTGACAAACGGATGCTGATAAATAGCTTCAAATAATGGTTCTGTTTCTTCTCTTAATTGCGCTGAAAACGTCATAAAAAAAGCCTCCTCTTCTTCAGTTGAATAAATGAAAAAGCCACCCCGAATGGAGCGGCCTTCTTATCAATTCAATCATGAATAAGACGAGGTCCAGCTCCACTTCCCTCCGCTAGTACAAACTAGATCAGGTTCAAAGGGTCCAAGATTTCCTCTTGTCTCAGTCATACATGACTCCCCTAGTGGACTTTTGTCATTTAATTATCTTTACTCTACACATGTGGAGATTTGCTGTCAACCGCCTTTCTTAATTCAACGTTCTGATCGTAGGCAGCTTTTCGATCCCTGCAGCATAGTAAAAATTAAGGACACTGAAGAAATCAATTGGTTTTCCCGTTTTCAAATCAACAGCTAAAATATGATCGCCATAATTTGTCATATCATCAATATCTAAACGCCTTGGCGTTGTCTTCCCAAGTGTATCAACGAAGCTACTATGGTAGTATTGCCCGCTAGCAAACGATGATTCATGATACATAAATAACGTCTCCACATCTAAGTAGACGAGAATAGCCTCAGATGAACTCGCATAAGGAGCAGAGTACGATACTGGTGCAGAAATACTTTTCACTTTCACACTTTCAACAGAATGGGTTCTCTGATCATATTTTCCGTCATACGAGAAATAAAATACACGCTCCCATTTATAATCGGCGGTCTTAGATTGTTTGTTATACACTTTAGTCCCATTAGCGAAAACATCCCCATTCGCATACTCAGCTACAAAGTATTGCAAGGTTGAGGAGAGGGAAACAGCCCCAGTGAAATTGGGTGGGTTTTTTGCATTCACTTGTAACGTGTAAGAGTCTCCGAAATCTCCACCGCTTGTGATACCGAATGCGTAGTCACCTGCTGGTAAATTGGTCAAACCAAGGAGACTGCCTGCCGGCTGAATCAAGTCCGTCGGATAAGCTTGTCCAGTTTCATAATCAACAACAAATAATTGTACGAAATAATCGGGATTTGAAGAGGTAATTCGGCTGATGAGTGCCTGAGGTGAAGTCGTACTTAACAACCATAAATCGACTGGGTCATTTTCTGATAAGACAACCGATTGGTTGATGGCTAGTCCATCAATGGAGCGAACAGAAGATGTACGCATCTGACCATCTTTAGCGGCTTTTCGTTTGATACTGATTCCATTTTTCTTATCTACTTTAAAAGATTTTTTTAGCTGCTTCTTTTGGATAGCGGTTCCTTCATCCTGTTTCAAAAACGAGTCTTGCACTTGCTGAATGGCTTTTTCCGTCAGTGGTGACAATTTCCCATCTGATTTCGGTGCTTCTTCTGCTTTTAATGCTGGTGAAAATAAACCTGTTGTGACGAGTAGAATGGATAATAAAGCTGCAGTGATTTTTCCAAAAATTGCTCTCACAGGAACATCCCCTTTTTCCTTAATTGGGTTTTATACCCTGTGAATATTTTACCATTGTTTTATCCTATTTTTGGACTTTTTTAGGAAATTTTTATGACAAAAAAAACAGCCGTTTTTGCTACGACTGGTTTTTTGATCACTTTATGAAATGGTTTTAACAAACAGGCGTGCTGTTTCTGCACTAGACCCTGGGTTTTGTCCAGTAATGATTTGTCCGTCAACTACAGCGAATGGCGCAAAGGCATCTCCTTTTTCAAACGCTGCCCCTTGCTCACGAAGTTTTGTTTCCAGTAAAAATGGAACTTTTGATGTCAGCTGAACAGCTTCCTCTTCTTCGTTTGTGAAGCCTGTCACTTTTTTACCTTCGATAAATGATTTTCCATCTTGATCCTTCACATCAATGAATGCTGAAACGCCGTGACAAACAGCTCCGACTGCACCATTTTTGTTTGAAATAGCTAAGATTGCATCAGCTACCAGTTGATTAGACGCAAAATCGATCATTGGACCGTGTCCTCCCGCAAAGAAGATGCCATCATAATCAGCTGGGATCACATCTGTAAGCGCCTTTGTGTCTTGAAGTAATTCATATACATCTTCATATTGCGCTGGAACACCTTCTGGAATTGAATTTTTATCAATCGGGACAGTTCCACCTTGAATAGAGACTATTTGAACATCTAGTTCATTTTCTTTAAAAATATGAAACGGCTCTGCCAATTCTTCTAGCCATAAGCCTGTTGGATGTCCGTTCATTTCTGAACTGCTTGTCGATACTAATAACACTTTCTTACTCACCTTGATCATCCTTTCGATTTATCATGTGGCTATTTTACATTTTGCACAATTAAATATCAAGCAATTGAACTTCGATGTAACTCTTTATGGTATACCCGATTTCCTGAAAATTATGGCATGACATCAAATCTAATCAATATGTCACATTCTATTGGCAGGGAATTTCATGTAAAATTGTCATTGAGTGATATCATATGAAGTAAGATGGATAGACCTCACGGATGTAAGGGGACTTTTAAAGGAGTGGAAAAGAGATGAAAACCTATTCGATTGTGATGATCATCATCACGCTCTGTATCATATTGGCTGTCTTTTTGATGAACTTAACAGGGGTCATGTATGGAAAAATTATTTTGGCTGTTGCCGTTGCACTATGTCTAACATCCATTATTCGTCTGATGGGTCTTCGAAAAAGATAAAAACCGCCCTTCACTAGAGCGGTTTTATTTATGGTTAAATTGCTAGGATAAGCGCAATTAACGCAAGAAGCGCTGGTACTCCTTGCTTGACAATAATTGATTTATTAGAGGTCACACCGCCAAATACTGCAGCGATGATCACACAAAGAATGAAAAATAGCTGAATCATATATCCAACAGTATTCGATCCGAGAATGAGACCCCAAATCAGTCCTGCAGCTAAAAACCCGTTATAAAGCCCCTGATTGGCAAACATCACTTTTACATTTGGGTCCTTTTGCAAGTGTTCTGGCAGCTTAAAGGATCTCTTTGCCATCTTTGATTCCATAAAAAACATTTCTAATAACATAATGACAAGGTGTTCTAATGCGACAATTCCTACTAGTATTATTGCTAAAATATTCAATTTAGTTAATTCCTTTCTGATAGACGATCACGAATCTCTATTTTATCCGTGTATAAATCAAAGTCTTGTATTAATTCGAGCGCTTCAGTAAAGCGGCTTTGTGGAATGTCTTTCATTTTCCTCACACCAAACTCCTTTTTAATAAAAGCCATGATGGTATTGATATGAAGCTTACCGTGACCATCATACTCCAAATGGCTGCAAAAAGTCTGCATCGTCCCTCTTATCACCTTTAATTGCTTAGCAGTGACACAACTCATTGGTAACGCTCATCCTTTCCTTTGTTTTAACAGCTAAAAAGAACCATGTATGAAAGAAAAACCTTCCAGTCTCTATTATATAATGATTTCATTCGGATATCAAAATAAAAAAGAACAGACATTCGACCAAAAAGCCGCCTTTTTCATCAAAAACAGTTTATTATCACATCAAAAAGCCGGATTCAATGGTAGAATCCGGCTTTCTATTTAGTTACTTTTAGAAATTAATACCTTTCCAACAGAACGATCCTTACTTTGTCCAACAACTTTAAAGGATAGACCGTATGTTGGGACGTCACGCCCTGCATCTGGATTGTTTGGATTCACATAATTCTTTTTATCACTAAATGTACGAGTCGGGCGAATATAGCGATCTACCAATGTTAAGCCAGTTGTCGCTGTATAATCAATATTGAGCTTCGTACTTGGATTCAAAGAAAATGCGGCATCATGTACTTGGAAACCTGTAGCAGCAATGGAGCCGTCACTCCACTTCAATACTTGCTGATCTGCATCTACTACCCCAAGGAAACCGTTCCCTGGGTGTTTTCCTACCCAGTTATCACTGTAGGATTGATCGACATACCACACGACCAAACCGTTATTATAGCTCATGAGGCTTGCTCCTCGTTTGATATGCTTTAACCCTTTATCGACATCAGCATATGAGCGCCACTCTAGTAAATAATATTGTGCTGCATATTGTTTTCCATTCGATTTCGAGAATCCGTTAAAGGTGAAAGTAGACGTGCCCTCGGCATCATCTGACCACACTTTCGTCCCATCTGCAGTGATGTTTAAATCATCTACAAATAACCCTGGCAATGAATAGCCTGCATCGGTTGTGTAGCGGAATTGCAGGTCAATTTTCTTCCCTGCATAGGCAGAAAGATCAAAGGCTGCATCTACCCATCCGTCTGATTTTCCATCAATTCCATTGCCTTCGTTCGCTCCAGCTTCATTTCGATCATTCGTGATGTTACCAGCAATGGTCTTCCACTGATCAGTTCCTGTTTCACGAACTTCTACATACGCATAGTCATAATTCTCTTCGATATCGTACCATGCTTTAAATGTCAGCTCTGCTTTGCTCCCTTTCGACAAATCGATACCTGTTGTCGTCATGGTCGCATTTAAATTGTCACCCGTTCCGCTAAAGTACGCATTTTGTCCTTGAGCAGGTTTTGTGACCACAATCTCTTTATCTGGTAAATCCACTCGAACCGCATCATGGTTCGTTCCTTTTGTTGCTGCTTCATCAATCAGCACTGTTTTGCTTTTCTTTAATGTTTTACCATCAATGGTTTGTCCAGTAAGCCAGTTACCGCCATGCAAGTTTTGAAGCATTTCTTTCGCATATGGACTAAAGCCTGTTGGTTCCGTACCAGGGACTTTACCTGCCCAGCTTCCGCTTGACATGATCGACCAGTAGGAAACAGGTTCGCCTCCGCCTGTGTACTGTGTATCGTACTCATCAGGAAGACCAAGATCATGTCCGAATTCATGTGTGAATACGCCTGCCGCGCCATCTTCAGGCTCAATGGTGTAATCTAACGCGCCTAATTTTCCGCCTTGTCCGACTTCAGATTCAGTGTTTGGAATTTCAAATACATCACCAAGTGACCAGCGGTGCGACCAAATCGCATCAGAGCCAAGCTGTCCGCCGCCAGCTTCTTCACCTACGCCAGCATGAACGACCATCAGATGGTCAATGATGCCGTCTGGTTCGTTATAAACGCCGTCGCCATCCATATCATATCGATCCCATTGATCATATTCACCGAGATCAATGTTCGGGTCCTTTGCTGCTGCTTCTAGTGCTTCTTTCACCAATTCACGCGGTCTGCCGTCACTGCCTGATTCATCAGGTACATTCCCGCCATAATAAGCTGCTTCATGCTTCGCTGTATACCAGCCAGCAACCGTTCCACTGATCGTGTAACTGCCGCCAGACTGCTTTTCATAATATTGCTTCATGGATACTTTTCGTTTCCCATCTGGACCGATGTAGCCATTTTTTCCGAAAAGCATGTCTTGATAGTGCTGTTGATCGTACTTGTCATAGTACATATCAGTCTCTTCTTTTTTAATACTATTATGCTTATAATCTTTAAAATCTACTAATAACACCAATACCTTATCATTGCGAACTTCGCCTTTATACTTTTCCTTTTTGACCGGTTTTACATGATTGCTTTCTTTTCCTTTATGCTTCTTTAACTTTTTATTTTTAGCTAATTTGTTATGTACCTTTTGTTTGTATTCTTTCAGAAATTCAGGCTCTTCTGTTAAAGTGCTTGCACTTTGTTTCATAGCAGATTCTTCTTTTTTCTTAAGATAGTTCTTTAGTGCTTTTTGGGTTTCCGCTTCATTGGCATTCTTTTTGATCTTTCCTTGTTTTTTCAAGGCTTTGATGAGACGGTCTTCATTCACGACACTTGCATCAAATGGAATACCTGAATAATGACCGCCATCTGAGGATGTTAATTTCTCTGTGGTGTGGGCAGATAGAGGGGTGCTGAAAGCTGCCAATGTACCTAAACTGAGGACAGCCGTTAGTGCAATACTCGTCCATTTCCCTTTTTTCATATTGGTTCCTCCCTAATTTGGTAATAAATAATATCTAATTCTAGCATATTCCAATATACTTAAGTCGAAAAACATTTTATTTTCAGAAACTTTGTGGAAAATGCACAATACGGGAATGAAATGGGTGGAACAAGCTGTCGAAAACAAAAGAACCCTAGGCGATAACCGCCTAGGGTGTTTGTTGTTTTACTATGAAAGTTGCTGGCCTTGAAAGGCAACAACGTCAAGTGGAGCGGCTAAGAATTCTTTTGCTTTCGCGACGAAAGCTTGGAAATGAGCACTCGCATTATGACTCTGAACCGCAGCGTCATCTTTCCACACTTCTACCATTAAGAAGGTATTTTCCTTATCTGTATCCTTGAACAGCTTGTAGGATACATTGCCTTCTTCCGCTTGTGAAGCTTTCATTAATGCATTGATTTCTTCTAGAAATACGTTTTCTTTTTCTGGATGAATGGTCATCCCTGCATGAATAATAATCATCTAATCGTCTCCTTTTTAAAAAATATTATTTCCACTCTGTAATGCGTTCAATCGGTAAGCGGTAAGATGCATAACCTTCGTCAGCAGCTTTCCCAATTGATAACAGCATCACTGGTACATAACGTTCTTTATCCCAGCCAAATGTTTCAGCGATGACTTCTTTATCAAATCCGCCAATCGGGTTTGTATCATAGCCATGAGCACGAGCAGCAAGCATCAGCTGCATAGACACAAGTCCACCGTCAATTAAGATCGTTTCACGATTCACTTGCTCTGGAAGAGCTTCAAAATGTGCAGTTAATGCAGCAATTTGTCTTTCTTTTACTTCTTGCGGCATGTAGCCATTTTCTACTGCTTTTGAATAAATTTCTTCTAAGTATTCATTGTTTTTCATATCTGCAAACACTGCGATGACAGCTGATGATGTTGCCACTTGTGTTTGGTTGAATTTTGCAAGTGGAGCAAGCTTTTCTTTTCCTTCTGGGCTGTCTATGACCATGAAGCGCCAAGGCTGTGCATTCACTGATGATGGTGCAGTTGTTGCTTCTTCTAGAATCTCTGCCATTTCTTCTTTGCTGATTTTCACAGCTGGGTCATAGTTACGAATGGAGCGGCGTCCTTTCATAATTTCCATAAAATCGTTTGTTTTTAATGTTGTAGCCATGTTGAAACACTCCTTTAGGTTGTTTGAATCTTTTCGATGTTTTGTTGTATTCGGATGAGCACATCAGTGAGAAGCTTTCGTTCTTCGTCACTTACGTTTTCAAGCATTTCTGAGATAAATCGTTCTTTTTCTTTTTTAGAAGCTTCGATTCTCGTTCTGCCTTCTTCTGTCAGACGAACAAGCGTGACTCGATTATCTTCTGGCTTTCTTCTGCGCGTGACCATTCCTTTTGTTTCTAACTGTTTTAAGTGACGCGTCACAGCCGCACTATCAATATTTACTTTTTTCTGCAAATCTGACTGGCTGATTTCGTCTGCTTGAAATAACAGTGATAGCAACTCTAGTCTTGATTGGCTGATGCCCGTGCATGCTTCGAACTTCACGCCCATCATACGGTTCACGCACTGCAAACGGTATAATACCTCTGCTTCTTCAGAGCAAAATGCAGTCAATGCCATCCCCTCTTTTCTATTCAGATCAATTAGTTGATATATCAATCATTGACTCGTCAACTAATATACACCCATTATTTCATGATTGCAAGAGGTTTGTTTCATAAAGTGAAATTTTTTATCTCAATAGAAAAAGACGAGCTGAACGCCCGCCTTTTTAAACACCATACAGGTGGGAATCCCCACCTAAATCTTACATAAAAAAAGGACAAAAGCGACGAAGCACTTTTGTCCTTTTTTCTTTATTCTGTGATCACCGTGTGAATGAGAGTTGGTGCATCAGCATGATCTGCGATGCGGATGTTGTCATAAATTTTCTCCATGACATTCGCAACATCTTCACGATTTGCATGAAGTGTCACGAGTGAATCTCCTTTTTCAACACGATCGCCGACTTTTTTGTTCAGCATGATACCAACAGATAGGTCGATATCGTCCTCTTTTGTTGCACGCCCTGCTCCAAGAATCATCGCTGCAACACCGATTTCGTCTGCGACGATTTCAGCAACGACACCTGCTTCTTTTGCAGGAACTTCGATTTGGTAAGGGGCTTGCGGCAGTTTTTCTGGTTGATCTACAATCGAGCCGTCTCCACCTTGGTTTTCTAAGAATTCCTTGAATTTCTCAAGTGCTTTACCGTTTTTCATGACTTCAATTAGCTTTTCTCTTGCTTCATCAAGCGTTTCTGCTTTTTTCGCAAGAACGACCATTTGACTTCCTAAAGTGAGCACAAGCTCGTTTAAGTCTTCAGGGCCTTCGCCTTTAAGTGTGTCAATCGCTTCTTTCACTTCAAGGGAATTTCCAATCGCTAATCCTAACGGCTGAGACATATCAGAGATGACAGCCATCGTTTGTCTGCCAACGTTGTTTCCGATGCGGACCATGGCTTTTGCAAGCTTCTCAGAGTCTTCAGGTGTTTTCATGAAGGCACCTGCACCTGTTTTCACATCTAATACGATCGCATCTGCGCCAGCAGCAATTTTCTTACTCATAATCGAGCTTGCAATGAGCGGAATTGAGTTAACGGTTCCTGTCACATCACGAAGGGCATAAAGCTTTTTATCCGCTGGTGTCAGGTTGCCTGATTGACCAATGACCGCTACTTTATGACGGTTCACGAGCTCGATGAATTCATCTTTTGTAATTTCTACGTGGAAGCCTTTTACCGCTTCAAGCTTATCCACTGTACCGCCTGTATGTCCAAGACCGCGGCCAGACATTTTCGCAACAGGTACATCAAGTGCAGCCACAAGAGGAGCAAGTACAAGCGTTGTTGTATCACCTACACCGCCTGTTGAGTGCTTGTCTACTTTAATGCCCTCAATGGCAGACAGGTCAATCGTGTCTCCTGAGTTCGCCATAGCGAGCGTTAAGTCAGCACGTTCTTGATCCGTCATATCTTGGAAGAAAATCGCCATAGCCAAGGCACTTGCTTGGTAGTCAGGAATTGTTCCGTCCGTATATCCTTTGACAAAGAAAGAAATTTCCTCTGAAGATAATTCTTTTCCGTCACGTTTTTTCGCAATGATATCTACCATTCTCATTGTTTTCACCATTCCTTTTTTTAAATTAGTAAATCAAACCAACAACGCCTGCTGTTAAGAAGCTGACAAGTGTTGCACCAAATAGCAGCTTTAATCCAAAGCGTGCAACAACGTTTCCTTGTTTTTCGTTTAAGCCTTTGACTGCTCCAGCAATGATACCGATAGAAGAGAAGTTCGCAAATGATACAAGGAATACAGAAATGATCGCTTCTGTACGAGCAGTGAAATGCAGACCGTCTCCAGATAGAGCGAGCATCGCCACAAATTCGTTAGATACCATTTTGGTTGCCATAATACTTCCTGCTTGTACCGCTTCACTCCAAGGTACACCAACAAGGAAAGCAAATGGTGCAAATACATATCCAAGTACATCTTGGAAAGAAACACCGATGACAGCTGTGAAAATGCCATTAATCATCGCAATTAATGCAACGAATCCAATCAACATCGCAGCGACAACAATTGCTACTTTGAAACCATCCATAATATATTCGCCAAGCATTTCAAAGAAGGATTGCTTTTCTTCTTCAACGACTTCGAGCATGTCTTCGTCCTTAGCTACTTCATATGGATTGATAATAGACGCGATAATAAATCCACCAAATAGGTTCAGCACAAGTGCTGTGACCACGTATTCTGGTTTAATCATTTGCATGTACGCACCGACAATGGACATTGAAACAGTCGACATCGCAGATGCACACAATGTATAAAGACGCTGTTGAGGTAATAATCCGAGCTGTTTCTTAATGGAAATGAAGACTTCGGATTGACCTAAAATCGCTGACGCCACTGCGTTGTACGATTCTAATTTCCCCATTCCATTGACTTTACTAAGCAAGTATCCAATTCCGCGTACGATCAACGGAAGGATACGCCAATGCTGCAAAATACCGATCAATGCTGAAATAAAGACGATCGGCAGTAAGACGTTGATGAAGAAAGTTGATGCATTATCATTCATTAATCCGCCAAATACGAAGTTGATTCCTTCACCGGCATAGCCTAAAAGCATTTGGAATCCTTTTGCAAAGCCCCCGACTAGGAAGTTCCCAACACCTGTATTGAGCAGAATATAACCTAAAATAAATTGCAGTACAATCATGACAATTACTGGACGGAATTTTACTCGTTTTTTGCCGTTACTAGCAAGCCATGCAATGGCGAGAATCACCAGCAAACCGATGATACCAATCACGTATTTCATGTTTTTCCTCCTCGAATGAATTCGTTTACATTAATGCGCTTGTATGGAACAAACCCTATTTCGTAAACAAAGTGCGGAAGAAATTCCCAGAAGTGAGATCCTTCCGCATATGACTTTTTCATTATTTATGAGTCACGAATGTTATCCTACCATAGGATCGTATGAATTAATAGTCTTTCGAAGGAGCTGATTGATCCCCTTTGATAATAGAAACGCCTGCACTCGCACCAATTCGGGTAGCGCCTGCAGCTAGCATTGCATCAACATCTTCTTTTGTTCTCACGCCGCCTGATGCTTTCACACCAATGTCAGGTCCTACTGTTTTACGCATTAATGCGATATCCTCAGCAGTCGCACCGCCTGTACTAAATCCAGTCGATGTTTTCACAAAATCAGCGCCAGCTTTCACTGAAAGCTCACAAGCTTTGACTTTCTCTTCATCTGTGAGTAAACACGCTTCAATAATGACTTTCACAAGTGCTTTCCCTTTTGCCGCGTCTACAACTGCACGAATATCTTGCTCAACTGCATCATATTCGCCGTCTTTCAATGCCGCGATATTGATGACCATGTCCACTTCGGTTGCACCGTTCTCAATGGCATCCTTTGTTTCAAATGCTTTCACTGCTGTTGTGTTTGCACCTAGAGGGAAACCGATGACTGTACAAACATCAACACCTGTTCCTGCTAGTTCTTTCGCCGCAAGAGACACCCATGTTGGATTCACACAAACAGATGCGAACTGATGAGTCTTTGCTTCTTCAAGTAACTGCATGATTGCAGCTTTCGATGTATCTGGTTTTAGTGCTGTATGATCAATGAGCTTTGCTATCGTCATGCTTACACTTCCTTTTATTTATGATACTTTCATCATATATGACCGATGAACAATTGTAAACATAGTTATGAAATTTTGTTCATCTATTTTGTGACATTTAAAAGAGCCTTTGCTGTATGCTGATCAATAATCAATACGTTCGCATATTTTCCTCTTAGTGCCCCGTGGATAGAAGCAACCTTGCGATGTCCACCAGCAACAAGAATAGAACGTTCTTTTGTCCTTAAATCATCAAGCTCCACGCCAATCGTACGGTTGTTAATCGCTTCACTGCAAATGCGTCCTTCTTGATCATAAAAGCGCGAACAGATGTCGCCAACGCTGGTTGCTTTGAGCAGTGCTTTTTCTTCTTCACGGAAGTAACCAAGTCTAAACAAAAGGGCCTCGTCTCTTACCGTTCCAACAGTGAACACAGCAATATTCGCCTGTTTGCCCATTTCAATGATGCGCTGAATATGTCTGTCCTGTTCAACCATCTCTTTGACGGCAGCACTGTCAAATACAACAGGAAGCGGCAAATAGCGGGGTGCTGTTTGAAAGGCCTCGGCAAACAGCTGGATGGTTTCCGCAGAATATGTATTCACATGGGAGTGGCTAATCCCACCCTTCAGCTGGACAACTTCTACACCTTTGACCTGTTTAGGTTGCATCTTTTGGGCAATTTGATACATGGTAGTTCCCCAGCTCACCCCAACGATATCACCGTCTTTTACTGTGTTTTGCAAGTACTCGGCACCAAATTGGCTCAAGTATTCGGTGATCGTTGGATAATCATCTTTGGGCGAAAATACCACATGAGCTTCGAGCAGGTCATATTTTTCCTTAAGCAATGAAGACAGCTCATTCAAGTCTTCAAACGGGTCCATTACCGTTATCTGGACGTACCCCTTCTCCTTTGCATATTGAAGCAGCCGAGATACAGTTGGTCTCGACAGGTCGAGCTGTTTGGCAATTTCCTGCTGGCTGTAATCTGATAAATAATATAGCCTTGCCGCTTCAATACTCAGTTGTTGTTTCTCCCGATCCATTCGTACGCCTCCTTTTTTCTTCTATCATAACAAATTGTTCAAACTATCATGCACAAATGTTCATTTAAAGAAAATCGTATAGGCGGCTTGGAAGGTCTCATTCTTCTCTAAAGTTTGAATACCGAACTTTTCCTTGTACTGCCCGTTCGTCCCTTCAACATCGGCAATACCGTACCAAGGCTCAATACAAACAAAAGGAGCCATTGTGCCATTTTCTTGATGATAAGGTGACCAAATACCAACGAACGGAAAACCAGTGAGATCAACCTCAACCCCGTGACCTGCCTGAGACGTCAATGACACTCGATTGATATGACTAAAGATCATCGCATCATGCTGAAAAAGTTCTGGTCGAAGCTGAATTGGTTGAAGCTGAATGCTTTTTTCTTTCTCCCTGACAAGTGAATTTTTCAGTTCATATTGGACAGGAAGATGCTCAGTAGAAGGCGTCAATGTCAGAGAGTAATCTGCTGTGCGCTCTCCTTCAGCAAGCGGGACTTGGAATGCAGGGTGGCCTCCGATGGAGAAATACATCGTGTCATCCCCGGCATAATCAATTTCCCAGGAAATCGTCAGACCATTTTCTGATAGCTCGTACCGAATACGTGCGGTAAATTCATAAGGATACTGCTCGATGTGACGGCCTTTTGATTCATATTGAAAGGTCACTGTATGTTTCGTTTCTTCATGTAAATCAAAATCAACATCACGCAAGAATCCATGCTGCGTGAGCTCATAGGTTTGATCACCTATCTTATATTGGTCATTCTTTAATCGTCCAACAATCGGGAATAAGACAGGCGACACCCTGCCCCAGTAAGCAGGATCGCCAGACCACATATATTGACGTCCACTTTCCTTGTGAAGCACCTCTCTGACCTCGGCACCTCTCTCATTGATTTGAATCAATAATTGATTATTTTCAAGTCTTCTCATTTCACACATCCCCTTTCCATCTTCTTTTATTATGACAGGGATTTTGGTTTTGAGTATAAAAGAGTTATTTATAATAAAAAAGACTTCTCCCTTCTAGGGAAAAGCCTTTAAAATAACTTATTCATCATCTTCTTGTATAGTCCATTTAAGACCTTTGATTTGTTTTAAACTCTCAATTTCTTCTTCGTTTTCAGGAAAAATATAGCTCTCCTCTTCATGTGAGCTTGAAACCATCCACTCTTTTCCATTTTTGAAGAATGATAAATCCTCCAGTAAATTAGGGTGAACCCACCCGTATAGAGAGTTCGAAAGTTCTTTTAACAAATTTTTTGTGTGTTCATTGGCATAATAATAATAAACATAAGCTGTTTGACCATCTCCTAGAATCGTGGTAGCCCACTCAGACTCTTCCTTCATTTCTTTAAGAGATGGTGAAAGTTTATTTAGAATTTCACGATAATCATCAAAATCAGCTAAATCTTTTCTAAAAACTAATTGGAATTCATCACATACTTCACAACATAAATCGATGAGCGCATTGTATTCCTTGTTTCTTGGTTGACGATTAAGAACAATCATCGAAAACCTCCTCTATCTGGATTTCTTATCTAGGAGCGCCAAAAAAAGCATGTGCTCCAGTTCTTTCATATTTACCTTTTAATTTATAAACTGGATGATAGTGATAGTGTTTATTTTTGCCTTTTTTGTCAATTTCCGCACCTATTACTTTTCCAATCGGACTGGCTGCTTTAGCAATAGATTGTGCATTGCTTTTGGAAGTAGACCATGTATCTTTTTTCTGAGCTAATCTTTTTACAGCGTTTGCTCGACTTATACCTTTTCCAATAAACAAATGAGGTTTATCTTTGTCTCGATAAGCAATAAAGTGATTATGTTTATTGTCTTTCCTTTTTATAAATTCAGAATAAGCAATATAGGTAACACCTACTACTGTTACTGCAAGTCCCAAAGCTAATAAATGTTCTAATAGAACTGCACCAATAGCAATACCAATAGGAATAACAAATGCAAAAGATGCTTGAATATCTTCAGAGTTCACTTCATATTTCTTATCATCTTTTGTATCTTTAAACGTAACATCTAAATTATCATTTATAAGTGTCTGCAAGTCAACTTCATAATCCTTTGAAACCTTTTCACCTTCACTACTAATTTCTTCAGTTTTATAACTGATTTCTGTTGTTTCTTTATTTAGAGTTAGAATACCAGTTACTCCGTCTTGCTCCTGTGAAATTATATATTTTTCATTACTATCTTCTAAAACATGAAAATCTTTTGTGGTAACAGCCTCTGTTTTATTCGGAAATTGGAAAAACAAAGTTATAACCAGCGATAGACATATAACAATTGAGAATAACTTACTTATTTTATTCATCCTAAACTAAACCTCCGAGTTTCTTGTTTATCAATACCATTTTTTTAAGATTTTATATATTTGTTGGTTTAAACTTTCTTCAGAATTAATATTAAAACGTTCCCGGTACTGTAATATTAAGCTTACTACACCTGTAATATGAGCACTCGCTAAAGAGGTGCCACTTTCAATCGCATAGTTGTTATGAGGCCTTAGAACTGGTATATCTACACCAGGAGCAGCAAAATTGTAATTTCCTTTAGATGAAAATTCAGCTACCTTCTTATGCTTATCCACAGCGGTTACAGAAAAAACATTCTCATAAGCAGCTGGGTAATCCATTTTCCTTCCATACTTATTACCAACAGCAGCTACTATAATTATGTTTCTTTGTATTGCTTTGTCTATAATCTTCTTAACAGATGGATCATCTTTCATTAATCCAAAACTAGCATTGATAACATCAATTTTATTATCAATACACCATTGAACAGCTTTGACAAAATTTTTTATTGAACCCTTGCCTTTTGAATCTAGAATTTTAACAGGATATAACTCTACATTCTGTGTTATACCCACAAGTCCAATTTCATTATCATTAGCTGTGATTATTCCAGCTACAGCAGTTCCGTGCCCTAAACTGTCCTCCTGTTCTCCTCCTGTACCAATTGTGTTAAGTCCTTTTTTAACTTTACCTACCAAATCAGGGTGTGTCCCATCTATCCCACTATCAATTATTGCTATTCGTACACTTTCTCCTTCCCTATTATTTTCCACATATTTTTTTGTTAACTTTATGCTCCATGGAATCTGTTGATGAATATTACTAGTGTAGTTTAAATTTTTCGAGTGCAATTCAAAGCACTTAAAATAAATTAAAAGAACTATTAATATTATCAAAAATCTCTTTATCAAACTATTGATTCATCACCACTCCTTTTTTCATATATTATTCTATATTATGGTTTTTAGTCAATATAAAACCAGATATGTTATATATTAATATTTTGGTTTACAATAAAAATTTATTGAATAAATTCAAACTAAATATTATGCGTTGACGTCTATTATATATACAATATATGAGTAACCATTATTAAATACAGGTTTCTTTACAATTGATGGGGGATTCATTTTCATGAACAGCAAGGAGAATCGTTTACGTTATATATTAGGATTGGATGGGCTAAGAGCCGTTGCTGTATTGGCGGTCATTGCTTATCACTTACATATTGGACCTGCGAGCGGCGGGTTTCTTGGCGTTGATTTGTTTTTTGTAATCTCTGGTTACTTGATCACGACGATCTTGTTACATAAACAGGATCTAAGCTATCAAGAGCTTTTGCCATTTTGGATGGGCCGGATCAGAAGGCTTCTTCCTGCTGCATATGTGATGATTTTCTTAACCGTCAGCTGGTGTGCGATTGCGGGCTCGAATGCACTATTGTCCATTCGTGGCGATGCCTTATCGTCCTTTTTTTATGTCAGTAACTGGTGGTACATCTTCCATCAGCTGTCTTATTTTGATAGCTTCAATGCTGTATCTCCACTGAAAAATTTGTGGTCTTTGGCGATAGAAGAGCAATTTTATATCATTTGGCCGGTACTACTGATTGCAGGTCTAAAATGGGTGAAAAATAGATCCCATCTGCCAATGATCACCTTTGGCCTTGCACTTGTCTCCGCCTTATGGATGGCGATTCTTTATTCACCAGATACGGACCCAAGCAGGGTTTATTATGGAACAGATACTCGTGCATTTGCACTTCTGATTGGGTGCAGCCTGGCATTTGTATGGCCCATGCAAAGACTGTCCAGCAAAAAGCTACTTCCTGTTGGCAAACGTATTTTACATATCGCTGGTTTTGGTTCGTTTGCGATTTTTCTTCTATGTGTTTATGCAGTGGACGAATTTGACGGTTTCCTCTATCAAGGCGGCATGCTTTTATTCTGTCTGAATGCGGCGATTTTAATTGCGTGTATCTGTCACCCTGCAAGCCTACTAGGAAAATGGCTCTCCTATCAGCCACTCGTCTGGCTTGGAAAGCGTTCTTATGGTATTTACCTGTGGCATTATCCCATCATCGTGCTGACCACTCCTGTCATTGAAATTGGACAGCCTTCTATAGGGCGTGTCGTATTGCAGGTCATTGCCATTTTACTCATTGCAGAGGCTTCTTACCGCTTCATCGAGCAGCCGATTCGCCGGCTTGGCTTCAGACAATATTTTGCCTCTTGGTCTATTTGGAAAAAGGGGTTCAAACAATGGTCTACGTCTCATAAAGTGTTCCTTGGAATCACTGCAGCTCTTTTGATCTTATTTACCATTGGCATGTCCAGCTCGACCCATACATCTCCACATGCCAAGGAAGTGACACAAATTAAGACGGCACCGAAAAAGGCAGGAGACTCTGCTGAATCAAAAACGAAGAAAAAGAAAGAAACACACGAGAAGAAAGCAGATCAGAAGCAGTTTCACCAAATCCTTGCTATTGGTGATTCCGTCATGCTAGACATAGCGCCGAATCTTGAAAAAGCATATGCACAAATCACCATCGATGCAAAGGTTGGCAGACAAATGAACGAAGCCGTCAGCATCGCTCCTCAGTATGCTTCATTTAATCAATCTAATGCCGCTGTTATTATTGAGCTTGGCACGAATGGCTATTTTACTGAGGGCACATTGACCGAATTTATTCAGCAATTTTCAAATGCGCACATTTTCCTTGTGAACACAAAAGTCCCAAGGTCTTGGGAAAAGGATGTGAATGCCGTCATTCAGCGAGTAGCCGATCAACATTCCAATGTGACCCTGATCGATTGGCATTCAGCCGCTACCGGACAGCCATCTTATTTTCAGCCTGATGGTGTTCACCTTTCAACAAAAGGCTCTGACACATTGACCCAGCTCATTACAGCGAGCATCAAGAAAAAAGGAGATGTGTCATCGCCATCATAGAAGACTAGCATCCTGTGAAGAAATTTGTGCAATTGCTCTACTAATAATAGAAGATTAAAAAAAAGACATGCTTTCCCATGATTGGGGGCATGTCTTTTTTGTGATGGATGGCAGGAGCATCTGCACTCGGAGCTGCATTATGTTTTACTTTTAAAAGACCAAACTATGACAGGTATGAGAATTAACGATAAAATTCCTCCACTTAAAGATAATGCAGCATAACTCGTATTCGCAACGATCATTCCTGAAAGAGCACCGCCAGAAGCACCTGCTAACGCAACAAAAACATCGAGTGTTCCTTGGGTTTTTGCCCGGGTTGATGGGTCTGTAGAATCAACTATTTGAGCAGTACCACTAATTAAACCAAAGTTCCATCCCAATCCAAGTAAAGACAGAGCAATGATTAATAGAATCATTGAATCACTTGGTGCGAATGCTGCTAATAAACCAGCAAGTAACAATGTGATGCCCGACGCTATGCTCATAGCTGTTCGCCCTAGTTTATCTACAAGTACACCCGTGATAGGTGAAGGAAGATACATCGCACCTATATGGAAACCAATTACAATGCCCACTTCGGCTAATCCATAACCATGATGCTGCATATGCACCGGTGTCATGGTCATGAGTGCAACCATGACGATTTGAGTTAAAATCATAACCGTGGCACCTACTGTAAGCCCTTTTCTATCTATTTTTTGATCAGCAGAATCTCGTTGATTTCCATGCCCATGCTCTGCTTTGTAAGCTGCTATTTTTTGGGCAATGACTAACGGATCAGGACGCAGCAGAATAAAAAGGACAAGACCTGCTACAATAAATGCTGCTGCTGATAAAATAAAGGGACCCGCAAGTGCTGGAACATCAATTGATACTGCAAATTTACCCATCATTTCAACTAAATTCGGACCTGCTACTGCTCCAAATGTTGTCATGACCATTGTCATACTAATTGCAGTTGCACGTTGTTTAGAATTCGCTAAGTCAGTCCCAGCATAACGAGCTTGTAAATTTGTGGATGTTCCTGCGCCGTAAATGAAGAGCGATGCAAATAATAAAATGACACTATTCATCATAGCTGCAATCACAACACCAATTGCTCCTAGCCCTCCAGCAACAAAACCTGTCGATAAACCGATGCGCCGTCCATAACGTTGCGAAAGCTTTCCTACAATGAAAGCTGACACAGCTGACCCCAAAGTAAATAAAGCGATTGGGACTCCTGCATAGGCTTCAGTTCCAAGCATTTGTTGAGCTAAAAGTGCACCTACCGTAATTCCTGCGGCTATACCAGCCCCTCCAAATATTTGCGATAGACTGACAACGAACAATACTCGTTTATATAATTTTTTCAATTTTTGGGGTGAATCTATATAATTCTTCACTACATCTTGTTCTGTATCTAACACTTGTAAACACCCACTTGAGATTTATTTGCAAAATGTAACCATTATATCAGTTCAGCCTACAATCCTCGATTCGAATCTTTTTCACTCTCGGCCTTTAACATTGAGGACAACTTGTTTTTCAAGGGGATCATGAATAAAGCTGCCACATGACTGATCTATTCTTTTGAACTGATGCATATCTTAGAGTGAAGATGTTTTCATCTCGTTACCCAGACTAGCATCCCGCTAGTCTTCTTTTATGCCGTTAAAAGGCTGGCTTTCAGCGCTAACACACGCTTCCCCTTCGTTTTTTGATCCACCAACGCAAAATCTCCATTCTCATACGCTAATGAAAATAATTGTTCGATATGAAACACACCTGTCTGAAACCGCCTGCTCAATAAATGCAATGCCGCAGCAGAGGCGACTTGAGCTGTTGCTTGAGACTCATCATGCCCTTTTATTCCAAGCGCTGCTTGATGAATCTTATTCCCCTTCATTCCTGTCGCCTCCACTTTCACTGCATATTGATCTGTTCCCATTTTAGCAGATTGAATCATGGAAATGGCACGTTCCTTGATTTTCGGCATAGTGAGAAGTGATGTCATTCCAATGCTCCTTGTGAAGGCAAATGCCCGCGTTGCCGCGCGAGAATCAAAACATAGCCTTGTTGTCACAGAAGGCACGCTGAGCGTCAAAGGCAATGTCTGCTGATCAGAGAAGGGGAACTGATAGGCTTGCCGCTTTCCAAGTTTCACACCAAAATCTATACGCTTGCCCCCGGTAAAGCTTTTGACTCTTTTATGCTGATGATGCTTAGTAATCACATAATTAGTATGGACATTGTCAAGCGTCCATTCAATGGCGGCTTTTCCATGCTGATCACCCAATCCCAGCATAATCCCTATATCTATTTGATTCACTGATGAGAGCATAGATGCTGCTTTTGCTGCCAATAAGTTCGTAAGACCAGGCGCAAGCCCGACACTGAGTAAAGCCGTTGCACGGGTGTGCTGCTGATCCAGTTTTGCCACCTGTTCCATGTACGACCCTTTCGCAGAGATATCTATATAATCAATGCCTGACCGCAGAACTGTTTCAGCAAATGACGGATCTTCTTGATCAAGGCACATGATCACCAATTTTGTTTGATCCACCCAGTCCGAAAATAACGGCTCACTGACATCTAGTTGATAGGGAAGAACTTTCCCTTTTGTCTGGCGTGAAAATTTCTCAGCCTTCTCATAGCTTCTGCCTGCCGCTACAATTTGCCCGGGATACACTTTGCTTAGCTGAAGACATATTTGCTGTCCAACATGTCCATAGCCGCCTATTACCATCACCTGTGATCTCATTTCTCATCCGCCTCTCTACGACCTCGCTTGCAAACAAGCCCCTTAATCATTCCTGCCTGAAAATAAGGTCTGATGTCTTCAAATCCTGCTTTGATTAAATGCTCTTTTATTTCTTCATCGGGAACAGGGTGTGTCGTGTGTCCCAGCCTGTTTTTAAAGGACGTAAACACTTCCTTTTCTAGGCCTTGTCGCTGCATGAAAAGAGACAGCATGTGAAGCTCCTGTTGAAATGCTTGGGACTTCAACTCTCCCTGTATAAATGCCAACACAAACGGCGCACCTGGTTGAAGCCTGCGGGCAACCTCCTCTAAAAAGAGCTGACGCTTTTCTATAAAATGAATGACAAGCAAGCTCACCGCTGCATCGTAAACAGTTTCAGCTGAAACTTTATCTAATGAGACCTCATGCCATGTGACACGCGCCTCCATCTCAAGCTGTGCAACTCGCTGTTTCGCCATGTCCAGCATAGAAGGTGACGGATCGACCCCTGTGATGAGCCAGTCTTCCTTTCTTTGAAGCATGTTGATGATCTCTTCGCCCCCGCCCGCTCCAACAGTCAGGATGCAGGAAGCCGCTCCCTTTAATTCAGTTTCTAATACGTCTATTGTCAACTCATGCAATAGCTGATAGCCGGGTACTTTATGGGCAATCGTCGCTGCATATGACTCAGCAACGGGATCGTGCCAATGCTGGTTTCCTTTCATATCATTCTCCTCCAGTTCCTTTCCGCTTTACATCGTTTCCTGTACACTAACGGTATGATATCTTTATTGTAAAAAGAGACAACAGAAAACACGATCCCTAAAAGTGGGGATTTTTGAGGAGGAGATTATGTGACCAATCCAGCCACTCATTTTCAGCAGCTGAGACAACACATTCGGGACGAACTTGCTGCCGTCCTTGATTTTGATGCCGCCTGTATCACGACCATTGATCCAGCCACTCTCCTCTCGACAGGTTCCTTCACAGATGAACCAATTGAAGAAATTCATGACCAGCTGTTTCAAAATGAGTTCTTAAAAAAGGACGTGCATCAGCATGAGACTCTAGCCAAAGGCCCTATTCATGCTGCTAGCCTAGTCCAAAGCGGGGAATATCTCGACAGTGAGCGCTACCAAGACATTTTGTTACCTAAAGGATGGTCTGATGAATTGCGGGCAGCTCTTGTGATTCAAGGAGAATGCTGGGGCATTGCCAGCCTCTATCGTCTAAAGGACAAGGAACCTTTTCAAGAAAAAGATATCCGAGTGGTCATCGAACAAACACCTAGGCTCGCAGCCAAGCTGAGAGATGAACTTTTCAAGAAAAGAGATACGGAAGAGAATGCGGCGGCGGAGCAGCAAGGCTTCCTCATTCTCTCGCACGATTACAACCTTCTTTATGGAAATGAAACGGGTCTTCATTGGCTTCAGACGTTTCAAGCCTTTGAACAAATTCATGACAAGGCGATTATGCCGCGCCCGTTTAGAGCATTAGGGGCTAAACTTTTATACGGCGGTATTGAGCAAACAGCGGCAAGTATGACGAGATTGCCTACGGGGCTGTTCCTCTCTCTTCAAGCATTTCGATTAACTCAGGCAGCAGGGCAGGAAGAAGCTGTCATGATTCACATCAAGAGAGCCCAAACCAATGATATTCTTCCTTATGCAGCAAAAACGTACAAGCTGACAGAAAGAGAGATGAACGTACTAGACTGCTTATTAAAGGGACAGTCTACAAAGGAAATTGCCAGTACTTTATTTATTTCAACCCATACCGTCCATGACCATGTGAAGGCGATGCTGCAAAAGACAAATTTGAGCAGCAGACGGATGCTTGTTTACTTTTTCTCTCACATTTAAAAAAAGCGGCTACCTCACTGGTAGACCGCTTTTTTGTTTATTTTCCTAGAACTAACTCATGCAGGATATGGGCAACGCCGGCTTCATTATTGGATTTTGTCACAACATCCGCTACTGCTTTGACATCATCAATGGCATTTCCCATGGCAACGCCGCAGCCCGCAAATTCCAGCATCGATACGTCGTTCCCATTGTCACCAATGGCCATGACCTCTTCACGAGCAATCCCCAGTTCTTTCGCTAGAAGCTTCACGGCATTCCCTTTGCTGACTTCAGGATGCAGGATTTCAAGGAAGAAATCTGTGCTTTTCACCATCATGTACTTGTCTTTTACTTCAGATGGAATGGCTTGTATCGTCTTTTCCAACCGTTCTGGCTGATCAATATACATCATCTTCGGAAGTCTCATTGATGGATCTGCCTCTTCAACAGGTAAATATTTAAGCGGCAGCTTTGTTAAATAAGATTCAAGTACTGTGTACTCACTAATATCACGATTCGGTGTGTACAAATGAGCTGAATCGAAATAATGCATCGGTGTATCAAGCTCACGGCTCAGCTTATATAAAGAAGTTAAATCCTCATAGGATAACGTCAGTTCTGACACTACTTCATTTGTGTGACTGTTTTGGACAAGCGCCCCATTGTAGGCAATCACATAATCTCCCTCTTGATTGAGCTGAAGATCATCTAGATAGCGATTCACTCCGCCAATAGGCCGTCCTGTACATAATACAATTTTAACGCCCTCTGCTTTCGCCTGTTGAATGGCTTCAAACACCTCATCCGGCACCATATGTTGATCATTTAATAACGTACCATCCATATCAATTGCAACTAATTTATACATTCACTGGTCCCCTTTTCTCAGCAAAAAATGTGCTGCACTATTTTGAGCCATCATCTATATGATGACAGGTTATATCATTACTATTTACCTATTTTAGCCTATCGTTTTTTCATCACGCTGTCTACTTGTTCTCACCTGTAACAAAATTGTCATATGCCTTCTCTATTATATCGTATTCTATTCATCCTGCTTTAAATAGAATTTCTGCCCTTTTCCAACGTGAAAATGAAGACAAATGTTCACCATTGAATATTTTGAAACTAGCAAATCTAATTGTATGATGGATAGCAAAGAAAGGAGGTGCAGGGAATGATTACGTTTACTAGAGGTAAATTGTCAAAAATGTCTGGTGTGCATATTGAAACCATTCGTTTTTATGAAAATGAGGGTGTGCTCCCCGAACCAAAGAGAGCACACAATGGCTATCGTTTATATGATAAAAAATATGTACTCATGCTATCCTTTATCACAGAAGCTAGAAAGCTAGATTTCTCACTCAAAGAAATTCGCGAAATTATCAAATCGCTATTTGAAAAACAATCAAAGACAGAAGCTGAACAGCTGCTCGAACAAAAAGTTGAGGATATTCAACACTCCATTCAAGAGTTAAAGAAGAGGAAAGCTGCCATTCAATTGTTAACAAAACAAACATTAGCGAACATCAGCTAATTGTAAGGGCTGCCAAAGATGTGCCAGTGTTTGCCGCTGGCGCCCCTCTCCGCCCAGGTGCCAAGTGCGCGTGCGATTCAAACATCAGTTATACTAGAGACAGCTTTACTTGATATCAAACGAGTGGAAGGGGTTTTGAATAGAATGAACATTGCAACCATTGGAACAGGTGTGATTGTGGAAGGCTTCTTGCAAGCGATTGACCAGCTTGACGGCGCTTCTTGTCATGCCGTCTATTCAAGAAAGGAAGCAACGGCAAAGAAGCTCGCAGACCAATTTGGTGTAAAAACGACTTATACAGATTTAACGGCTATGCTAGAAGATCCAAATATTGAAGCCGTTTATATTGCTTCACCGAATCGATTACATAGCGAGCATGCCATGGCTGCATTAAGAAACGGAAAACATGTGATTTGCGAAAAGCCTTTCACCTCTAATGTCAAAGAGCTGGAAGCCTTAATCGCACTCGCAAAGGAAAAGCAGCTTCTCCTATTTGAAGCCATTACGACTGTTCATATGCCAAACTATCATTTAATCAAAAAACACCTTCATCAATTAGGTAAAATCAAACTGGTTCAATGCAACTATAGTCAATATTCAAGCAAATATAATCAGCTGCTAGCCGGCGAAACGCCAAATGTCTTTAACCCTGAATTCTCAGGAGGAGCATTGATGGACATTAATATCTATAATGTCCATTTCATCATGAATCTCTTCGGATCACCGGAGCAGGTCCGCTACCAGGCAAACCGTCACCCAAATGGCATCGATACATCTGGTGTTTTAACTTTCACCTACAATGATTTCATTGCGACAAGTGCCGGCAGTAAAGATACAAGCAGCATGAATTTTGCATTGATTCAAGGTGAAAAGGGCTTCATTCATGTGAAAAATGGGGCGAATGGCTGCGAGGAAGTGCAGCTTCATGTGAATGACCAGGCGATCTCACTCAATGCACAAACAAATTCAAACCGCCTGTTTTATGAAGCAGAGGCTTTTCAGCACATCATTAAAACAAATAATCATGAACAGTGCTATGCATGGCTTGATGAAAGTCTCTCCGTCATGAAAGTCCTTGATGCCGCAAGAAAAGATGCAGGTATTGTTTTCCCAGCAGATCAATTTTAATGAAAAAACCGCCTTCTATGCGAGGGCGGTTTTTGATGATTAAATACTCTTTGAATAGGCAACAAGGCGCTGAGACATGTGGTTCACTTCATCGACTGAAGCATTTACTTGCTCTGTTAAAGCAGCCTGTGTTTGTGTAAGAGCTGTCATGTTCGAAATATTTTCAAGAATTTCATCAATTTGTGTTTTCATTTCCGTTAAACTAGATTCGATATTCTCCGTTGCATTGGCACTATGAAGCGCCAGTTTACGCACTTCATCTGCAACGACTGAGAATCCTCTTCCTTGTTCACCAGCTCTTGCTGCCTCAATCGCAGCATTTAGACCAAGCAAGTTCGTTTGGTTCGCTACTTCTTTGATCAAGTCAGAAATATTTTTCGTCTCATCTGCACTATTTTTTGCTAGATTGGCAGCAGATGTTGACTGCTCCTGTGCGACAGCAAGCTCTTGCGCTTGGTTTGTCACAGAGCTGATGCCTGATACCATCTCGCTGATTGAACTTGATAGCTGTTCTACTTGTGAAGCCATTTCATTCGCTGTTTTCTCTTTGTTTTTTTCTAACGTGATGTCACGAATGGTTCCAGCCACACGAAGAGGAACACCTTTTTCATCACGAATGGTTTCACCACCGGCATGATACCAGCGATACTCACCATTTTTGCTCTGCAATCTGTAATCAATATCAAATGGTGTGCGTCCTGAATGATCATTTAAATGATCTGCAAAAGCTTGGAGAGCCGCTTCTTGATCCTCAGGGTGCAAGCGGTCGCTCCAGCTGCTTAATACGTTCGGGAAATCCTTTTCGTCCGTAAAACCAAGCGTTTTTCTGAACTGCGGGGACCACCAGAACTCGTTATTCGGGTTGACTGGATCGCCGGCCTCTACGACCATGTCCCAAGGAGCCTCCACAAGCGCACGGTTGATCAAGTCATATCTCGTCACAAATGCTTGTAGTTCTTCTTCTTTCAATTTCTGATCATGAATATCAAAAAGAGCTCCCGCCACACGAAGAGGGACACCATTTCGATCACGAATGGTCGTGCCAGTTGCTTTGAACCAGCGATAATCTCCGTTCTTCAACTTCAAGCGATATTCGATATCATATGGTGTACGTCCCGAATGATCCGATAAATGCGAAGAGAATGCATTTAGGGTATATTCTTGTTCATCCGGATGAATTCGAGATGCCCAGCTGTCTAAAACGTTCGGAAAATCGTGCTCGTTTTGAAAGCCGATCATTTTGCGGAAATCATCCGTCCATGTGAATTCATTTTTTGGATTGACTGGATCTCCAGCGATCACGACCATATCCCATAAACCAACTTGAATGGCTTTTGTCACTAAATTCATCCGCATTTGAATATCTTCATTTACTTCCTGCATCTTTTGCAAAGCTTCATTTATTTGGGCTACTGCTTCAATCGTTTGACTTGAAGAGAATGCAGCAGTATCTATTCTTGCTGAAAGGTCTCCCTTCTCAATTCGTTCTACTAATCGACTGCTCTCATTTAAAAGGGTTCCCGACGATGAATCATTTGCTTTTCTCATAAACATCTTTCATAACTCCTTTCATTCCTTCATACTTTTTTGAAATATTTTACAGTTATAAACAATTCTTTATTAGGACTTTAGTAATACAAAAGATATATCGACAAAAACTGAAAATTGTTTATGTCAGAATGAAGGCAAATGTTCATTTTTTCACGAAGTTTCAGATTATGGGGGTGGGTCATGAATGATTCTATGGAAAAAAACGGCTCATTTGATAGAATCAACCGCCTTTTTTGTCTGAAAAATCTCTTTTTTTATATTGACACTGACGTCCCGAAAAAAGAAAATGGAACATAAGCATTTTTAAAAAAGGAGAACGTTATGAGCGCGAATCAGGAACAACAAGAATTAAAAAAGCTTTTATCACCGCGTCACATTCGCATGATTGCATTGGGCGGGGTCATTGGTACAGGAATCTTTAAAGGAAGTGCCGATACAATCGGTTTAGCAGGTCCTGGGGTCATCTTTTCCTATGTATTTGCTGGATTATTATTGCTCATCGTAATGGCAGCCTTAGCTGAAATGGCGATTGTCTATCCGGGAAATAACCTTCGCGACCTGATACAGATTGCGCTTGGTCAACGTTTTTCATTTGTTGTCGGCTGGGTTTACTGTTTCATGTGGCTCACTGTGTGTGTCATCGAGATTATTGCGGCAGGCAGCCTGCTTCAATACTGGTTACCGAACGTGCCGCTATGGTCACTTTGTTTACTCTGTTCTCTCTTAGTCATCGGAATTAACTTAAATAATGTAAAATACTTTGGTGAAATTGAGTTTTGGTTCGCTGGAATGAAGATTTTCGTTATTATTGTGTTTATTATTCTTGGTGCAGCTCTATTATTTGGGATCATTCCGAACGAACAAAGCACATCGGCACTCACCAACTATCAAAACTTCGTCCCGAACGGATGGGGGGCGATCTTTGCATCTTTATTAGTTGTTATTTTCTCTTATGGAGGCTCTGAATTGATTGGGCTAACCATTACAGAAACAAAGGATGCCGAAAAGGTCTTACCTGGTGTTGTTAAAAGTATGATGTGGCGTATTATCTTATTTTACACTTTGCCGATTTTGATCATCTGCGGACTCATTCCTTGGAATCAAATTGATCCAAATAACAGTCCATTTGTTCAAGTCTTTTCAGCAGCCGGTATGCAAGGTGCTTCTCACTTCATTAATTTTGTATTGATTACAGCCGTTCTATCAGCTGCCAATTCTGGCATTTATGGAACAACGAGAATGATGCATTCTCTCTCTAAATCAGATGGCGGTCCGAAAAAACTGGCACAGGTCAACAAAAGAGGCGTACCCATTTTGAGTTTATGGGTGACCGTTCTGTTTCTTCTCATCGGAACATTCTTTGCTTACTTATATCCAGAGCAAATTTTCAGTTATATGCTGGCTATTCCTGGTTTTGCTGTTTCACTCATTTGGATTAGCATTTGCCTGGCACATCTGAAACTTCGCCCGAAATATCCACAGGAGCCGTATTTCAAAGTGTGGCTGTTTCCGTATTTGACATTATTTGCAGATCTTGTGTTAAGTGTGAGTTTTGTGATGTTTCTATTCAGACAAGAAAACTTGCCTAGCTCGATTATCAGCATCGGTTTCTTAATCGCAGCCATCATCGCTTCATTCTTAATGAAAAAGAAGGCTTAAACACTAAAACCCGCCATTGAGGCGGGTTTTTTCATAAACTGCTGTCTTTTGTCACTTCAAAATCAACAGACGCTTTCGGTATGCCGTTGATGATGATTGTTAATGTATGAGTCCCCTCATAATGTTTTCTCGTCGTCATATTTTGAAAAGACTGTGACCTGACGAATTCTCTATGTAACGTTGCGTCTGTTTCAAACTCTGTGATTTTAAATACCTTCTGATTGCGGGTACCCCGAGCTTTGACGTAGTCTATGGCATACTCTACACGCAGCTTTAGCGGCTTTTCAGCTTGTAGGGTAAAATGAAATGTCATTTTCTCTCCGATTCGAATAGGATCTTGTACAATCTTCAAATCCGTTACCTGAACGGATGGATCGTCCCCATAGCCAAACAACGCCATAATAGCTGGATCTCCTTTTTTGAGTAAGGTACGAGATGCATGTTTGACAATCCAGTTCGTATGTTTGTTAGTTCCATACCAGCTTTGAACCGTCTGCTTCATCAGATCTGGCTGAATTGCAGAGATATCATTTAAATGATTCGCTACACTTTTTTGCACATACCGCGATGGGTCAGCATTCAAGTTTTCCAAAATGGGCAGCGTGACCGAAGGATTCTTTTTAAGTGAAGGGACAGATAAGCCCCATGGCAGACGCGGTCTGCAGCCTTCACTAGCCAGCCTCCGCAAATGTTCATCATGATCCTGAGACCATATGAGCATTTGCGCCAGCATTTTGTCCTGATCTTGAATCAGAAATGGCCGAACGGCAAATTCAGAAGTGGAAAAGGGTGTGAAGAATTCGAGCGCTTTGATCGAGAGGTCCCAGTATGCAAGGCCGTACGTCTCGACGTAGTCTGGAAATACGAGCGCACTAAGCCCTGAAAAATGCGGGGCTGCCTGACGCAGTACCTCAATTGCCTTCTCATAGTTTTGAGGCAGACAGGCGTGCATCGATTCAGTGACTCGTCGCATCCGCCCTTTTAATTCAAGCTGCTGCCAATCCTCTTGAAATACGAGCCGCTTGAATGGCTCAGCATCAAATCCAGACGAAGCCTGCGCAAGTTTCTCCGCTAATTCTTGGATAAATAATTCATTGTACACATGTTTTAATGGTTCGATCGTGTCCGCCTCCCACATCTCAATATCATTATTTTACCCCAATCTGAAGAAAGTGGTATCACATCACACAAAAACAGCCCGACTCATATGAATCAGACTGCTTGTTCGCTATATAAACATATTAATAATCATAATAAATGCAATGGCACTAACGGAAATGATCGTCTCCATAGCCGTCCATGTCAAAAACGTCTCTTTAATGGTCATACCAAAATACTCCTTGATCAGCCAAAAACCAGAATCATTGACGTGAGATAAAATTAACGAACCCGCTCCTGTTGCTAACACAAGCAGCTCCCTGCTCACATCCGGCATAGTTGCAGCAATTGGTGCTACAATACCTGCTGCCGTCATCATGGATACCGTCGCAGATCCTGTTGCCACACGAATCACTGCAGCAATCAGCCAGCTAAGCAAAATCGGTGAAATCGGCGAGTGTTTGGCTAAATCTGCAATATAATCACCAACACCCGAATCAATGAGCACATTGTTGAAAGCTCCGCCTGCTCCAATAACAAGCAAAATGGAAGCGATCGGACCTAAGCACTCATTACTAAAGGAAAGCACCCGGTCACGGCTCATTCCTTGCATAAAGCCAAGACTGAAGAAAGAATAAACCGTTGCAATCAGCAATGCTGTTATCGGATCTCCGATGTACTTGAATACCTGAAACCACATATTGCCCTCTGGTAAGATAATGTCCGCCAATGTGGCAAGAAGCATCAGAATCACCGGCACCAATATGGTAAACATCGTATTCACAAAGCCGGGGAGTCTTCGATCTTCATTGCGTTCAGTGAATTGCTTTCTCAGCATCTCCGGAACGGGTTTATGTATACGTTTTCCAATCCACTTACCATATAGCGGTCCAGCAATAATCGCTGTCGGCAATCCCACAATAATAGAGAAGAAAATGGTTTTCCCCACGTTGGCATGATAGATGCCAACGGCTGCCATTGCCGCTGGATGAGGCGGGACTAGCCCATGCACGACAGACAGGCCAGCGATTAACGAGATCCCAATGGTCACGAGCGAGATGCCTGTTTCAATGGCAATTGTAAAAAGTAAAGGAATGAGAAGAACGAAACCGACCTGGAAAAAGACAGGTATCCCCACGATAAAAGCAACAAACATCATTGCCCAATGCACATTTTTCGTCCCAAACCGCCCGATTAGAGTTTGCGCTATTCGCTCTGCTCCCCCTGATTCAGCCATCATTTTCCCAAGCATGGTACCAAGCGCTAGAACAATAGCCAGCAATGATAACGTATTGCCTAATCCCGTTTTAATCGATTGAATGATTTCCTGCAAATCCATCCCCGTCGCAAAGCCTACTAGCATCGAAGTAATAATTAAGCTCACAAACGGATTCAACTTAGCGACTGTAATGAGAATGAGTAAAAGGACAATCGCCGCAATCACAATGAATAAAAGCATGTTCTCCCACCTTTTCCCTGATGTTTAACGATTTTGTTTTAATTGCAGCGCACTAATGACATCAAATTCATCCTTCAGTTTGTCGTAGAGGCGCTCATATAAATAAAACAACTCTATGTAAGTTTCATTGTTTTTCATATTAGGTTCATGACGAGCAGAGATTCGAATCCACTCTTGAACCTCTTCTATCTCTTCCATATGACCTAAACTATGTAGTGCAAGGACAGCAGCCCCCAGTGCTGACGCCTCGTAGCTTTCTGGAACAAGCACTTCTCTACCCATCGTATCCGCTAAAATTTGCCGCCACAGCGGAGATCGTGCAAATCCGCCCGAAGCTCTGACATCCTTTGCCGAACCGGTTAAATCTCTTAAGGCAACACCGATCGAGAAAACACTCATAATGACGCCTTCCAACACAGCTCTAATAAAATGCTCCCGCTTATGCTGAAGACCAATTCCAAAGAAGGTGCCTCTCGCATTTGGATTCCAATAAGGTGCACGCTCACCTGATAAAAATGGCAGAAACAGCAAACCCTCAGAACCAGCTGGAACCTTTTCCGCGATATCCATCATCAGATCGTAAGGGTCCACACCTAGACGCTTTGCTACCTCCACCTCTGACGACCCGAATTCATCCTTCAGCCATCTCAGCATGATCCCGCCATTATTGGTCGGTCCTCCTACAACCCAATGCTTATCTGTCAGGGCATAGCAGAACGTTCTTGATTGCTCATCTGTAATTGGTTTGTCCACAACCGTACGGACCGCACCGCTTGTCCCAATCGTCACAGCTACCTCTCCTTGACCAATCGCGCCCACACCTAAATTCGCTAGAACGCCATCATTCGCACCAATGACAAATGGTGTATCTTCTTTAATGCCCATGCGCAGTGCAATCTCTGGCTGAAGTCCTCTCAGTTGATATGTCGTTGGGACAAGTTCGGATAGTTGACTGGCTTCAATTCCAGCAATACGAAGCGCCTTCTCATCCCATTGAAGCGTTTCCAAATGAAACATGCCCGTTGCTGAAGCGATTGAATAATCGACGACATACTGACCGAAGAAATGATAAAGAATATATTCTTTGATCGAGATAAATTTTGCTGCCTTCTTAAAGACATTCGGTGCCATTTCTTTCATCCAACGTATTTTTGAAAGCGGTGACATTGGATGGATCGGAGTACCTGTCCTTTTATAAATGTGGAAGCCATCCATATCTGATTTAATTCGTTTCGCTTGTTCTGCACTTCTGTTATCTGCCCAAATGATACTGTTCGTTAGCGTCTTTCCATCCTGATCCATCACAATTAAGGAATGCATCGCTGTACTGATCCCGATGCCTATAAGATTTTCTTCATCAAATGCTGCTTCCGTCAATGCACCTCTTACACTCGCAATGACGGCTTCTAATATCTTCTCAGGGTCCTGCTCAACCCATGCTGGCTGGGGCTGAATGAGCTCATAAGGAACTGAATGCTTGGATAATACCTTCCCCTGAGGTCCAAACAGAACCGCCTTTGTACTTGTTGTTCCTATATCCAAACCAATTACCGCCTGGTTCCCCTTCATCTGTATCACGCCCAATCATTGATTTGAAGTCATATATGTAGTTTTTGAATGCCTGCTAAATCCCATTATAAAAATAATTTTTTCGACATTCAACGACCGAAAAGAAAATTATTTTCAATAAAAAGCTCACAATCGTTACCACATCAGCATTTTTCATTATCAGAAAAATTTATTTTTGGAATCATTACACCCTTTTTTGTGAAATGGTTTCTCGCATTTGTTTTAAATTCGTTATTGTTTCCTGCTGCCTTAAATGAGCAAGTGCAAAATATAGAACGTCAATGACCGTCAGCTGAGCAAGTCTTGCGGACATTGCTTCTGTTCGAAAAGCCGTTTCTTGCGTTGCTGTATACAACGTGACATCTGCAAGCTGGCTCAATGGAGAGCGCTGATAGCTTGTAATGCCAATGGTTTTGGCTCCTTTTTCCTTTGCCGTTTTCATCGCATCGAGCAAATCTTTATTACGTCCAGAATGAGAAATACCAATCACTGTACTGTGCTGGTCAAGAAGACCAGCAGACATCGCTTGAAAGTGAGAATCTGTGTGAACAATACAGTTGATGCCTGTCCTCATAAATTTATGAAAAGCGTCAGTCGCAATGAGGCCAGACCCACCACTCCCATAAAACTCTAAGCGTTTTGCTTCATGAATGATTTGTATGGTCTTTTCTACATCCCCTGGATTCAATAATTGAAAGCTATCCTTTAATGCAGATATATTCGTCTGAAAAACCTTTTGCATAAAAACAGCCATATCATCATCAAGACTCATTTCTTCATCTACATAATTAGGCTTTGTTTGGTCTATTTCCTGGGCAATAGCAATCTTCAAATCTTGAAAGCCCTCAAATCCAAGCCTTTTACAAAGACGAAAAATCGTTGCCTCTGAGCTTGCGGTCTTTTTCGCAAGTTCCACAATAGACAAATGGATGATGTCCCGGGGCTCACTCGTAATATGCTCTGCAATTGCTTTCAGCTTTGGCGGCAACCCTCTGCTTGCTGCTCGTATTTTTTCAATACTACTTAAACTAACAGAAGCCAATTGACTTCACTCCTCCCTTATTCATGTGAACGCATACATTTCCTCATGTTCCCATCTTATAAAAAAGAAGCCTGTTTGCACAGACTTCTTTTTTAAGCGCTCATTGTTTTGATCAATAAATCAAAGAAAGCGTCAACATCTACATCCGTACACACTTGAACGTTTCGCTCTTTCTCCCATTGATGCTGAAAATCACAGATCATCTGTCCATCACAAAGCTCACTCTTCGTCTCGACATCCACATGAAAGGCCTGTGTGCTCACGAGCTGCTTGTCAATGGCAAGACTGACAGCAAGCGGATCATGCATGGCACACGCCCACACACCATTCCGCTCAAAATAGCGCTGACGGTAAATGCTTGTGCTCTCTCTAATATATTGGGCTAATGTTTCATTCTGAATCGCATCGATTCTTTCATCCGTAAGCAAGACCTGTCTCGTGACATCTAAACCCACTTGAGTCAATAAAGGGAATCCTGCATTCAGCACTAACTTCGCCGCTTCTGGGTCTGCATATGTATTAAATTCCGCAACCGGCGTGACATTCCCCTGTCCTTCAACGACACCACCCATAAAAATGACTTCTTTCACGTGATGAATCAGCTCAGGACACTTTTTCACTGCAAGGGCTAAATTCGTTAAAGGTCCTGTCAACACAAGCGTAACCTGCTTCGAATACTGCATCACCCGGTCGATGATAAAATCAGGCGCAAAACCAGCATCTGCTTTTTTCATAGGCTGAGCATCCTTTAAAGCACCGCCAATCCCATCCTCTCCGTGAACCAGATGTTCATAATGGGGCGCTCTTAAAAGAGGCGTTGCTGCACCTTTGATGACAGGAATATCATCTGTCTCAACCAGCTCAAGCACTTTACACGTATTCAATGTAGCCGCATCGACAGACACATTCCCACACACCGTTGTAATCCCCAACATATCAAACCGATTACTTTTCACTGCCAGCAATATCCCGATGGCATCATCTATTCCAGTGTCTACGTCCAAGATCAATTTCTTTTTATTTGCCATGGTTGAAATCTCTCCCTTATTTGAAAGTGTTGTTAGGGGAATGATAGCATATGCCTTTTTCAACGATTGGGAGATAATCAGAAGTTGAACACTTGTAATTACTCTTTTTCTCCGATGTCTTTGAGATACTGTTCGCGTTCTTTTTCAGAGAGTCTTTTAAGATAGTTTTCCTTTATTTCAGGCTCATCTTTATATTTATCCCAGTCTTTAAATCGATAAGACAACTCTGGAGAATAGCTCATTGAACCAATTTCCTTAGATTTATGCATTAATGATGCTGAGAAATAAAATTTTTCAGGCTCATCATTTATATAACCATCAACTGTTACATATCCCATTGGACTTATGACTACCTTTTTTTTGAATGTTATTTTCTCTATAAAATGATGGATATCTTTATTTTGTAATCGTTCTTCTATTTTGGATTTCATCTTCTCTGCATAATCTTCTGCTTTTTCTTGATCGCTTTTCTCTTGCACCGCATCATTCGATTGACTTTGCTTATTGTGCTGAACGATTAATGAAGTTACTGAGAAAAAGATGATCCCAATCAATACAGATACAAGTTTTATTGTATTTTTCATATCTAGCACTTCCACCTTTTTATGAATGAAACATAAAAAAGGCACGTAAATACCTGTTTTACTCTTTTTCTCCAATGTCTTTCAGATACTGTTCGCGTTCCTTCTTGGTGAAACATTTAAGGTAATTTTCTTTTATTTCCGGCTCATCTTTATATTCTTCCCAATCTATGAAGCGGTCGGATAAATCAGAGTCAAAACTCATTGAACCTATTTTTTTAGCTCTATATTGTAAAGAAGCTGAGAATCCGTACTTCTCCGGTTCATCATTTATATATCCATCAATCGTAATATCTCCCATAGGGTTGATGTTCACGTCTTTTTCAAATGTTATGGTTTTAATAAATTGATGAATGTCTCTTTTATGTAAATGCTCTTCTATCTTAGGCTTCATCTTCTCTGCGAGTTCTTCTGCCTTTTCTTCATCGCTCTTCTCTTCCACTACATCATCTGACAGACTCTGATTCATGTACTCTACAACAAACGCAGTTACTGAGATGATAACGACCACAATTAATATAGAAAATTTCATTGTATTTCTCATAAAAAATAAAAACTCCTTAATGAACCTTTAATCAATCTACCAATGAAATTGACACAAATAAAAACAGGTAGGTGAGTACCTGCTTCCTGCTCTACTCTTTTTCTCCAATATCCTTAAGATACTGTTCGCGTTCTTTTTCGGAAAGGCTATTTAGAAAATCTTCTTTCACTTGCGGATCAAAATCATCCCAATTCTCGAAACGGTCTGATAGGTCAGGATCATAGCTCATCGAATCTACTTTGTCAGATTCGTATCTTAATAATGCTTCAAAACCAAATCTCTCAGGGTCATCATTGATATATCCTCTAATCATGATATGTCCCATCGGATTGATCGTGACTTGATTTTTAAACGTAATCTTTTTTATGAATCCGTGAATATCTGACTCACGTAAATCCTCTTCTACTTTTGGCTTCATTTTCTTTGCATACTCTTCTGCCTTTTCTTGGTCGCTTTTCTCTTTTTGTTGCATACTGTTATTCCCTCCAGCATCATGGGATTGGTCTCGCTTATGTTGGATAATTAAAACGGCTGACATAATAATGATAATAAGGATAAAAACAAACAAAAAAATTTTGAGGTATTTCATGTTATAATATCCACCTTTTCAACTTCAAATGTACCTCTAATCATAGTTAAATATTTTTACTTAAAATAGATATTTATCCCATAGTATATTATAATTTACATCATTGTTAATATTATTATAGGAGTGACTACTTTGTCTAAGTTAAGACCATATGCACTAACAGATGAGGATTATAATTTGATCTCTTCTAGATCTTATAGTATAGAAAGCTATAAAAAATCTAAGGCAATAAAAATTAGCAACGGTAGAAAAATGTATGTCGTTGATTATAAAGAAACAAAAAAAGGTCTAAATGCACTAACCCTTGTCTCAAGAGAAGATTATCGAATTTCTAACAAAGGAAAAGACCTCACCAAAATCAAAAACGCAGTCATCGCCTACCGCGGGTCAGAACCGATTGGCGCTGGCCAATATAAAGATACCATTAAAAAACATGGAAAAAAAGAGTCAGATGATCTTCTTTCTACCATTTTGACGAAGCTGCCTCCTTTTCGTCAGTCACAGACGTCAAAGGAAGTCACGACGAAGGTGGCGACAGGGACAACGACCTATACAAATGAGATTGTGCAAGATTGGCTGATATCAGATACAAAGTATTTGATTAAAAATATTCCCTTTGAACACGGCGCAGAGAATCAAATGGTGCAGGCGGACAGGTATGCGAAAGAAATACATAAGAAAATGCCAAATGCCAAGATGTATGTGACAGGGCATTCACTTGGCGGGTCGAATGCGTCCTATGTCCTTGTCAAAAATGATTTTATTAAAGGCGGGGTCACCTTTGAGAATCCGAATATTTACCCCAATCTATCGGATGGCCTCCAAGCCAAAGCATTAAAAGGTGATTACCGTAGTAGATTAACAGAATATATCAATCTCAATGACGGGCTTTCTCTTTTAAATCGACATACGACAGAAATCGGACGTGTGAAAGTGATGTATGATGCCGCTTTACCTGAAGGCGTCGATTACTCCGAAGACCCCTCCAAAGCCGTCCAATTTATGAAAAATCTCCTTAATCGGGCAATGAGCGTTAATCCTTCATTGGATGCAAATTTGTTTCTTGAAGCCCTTGCTGGCAGCCATGGCTTAAATCGGTATGCCTTTTCATCAGATGGCTCTGTTGAAACCATTGATGACATGTTGAGAAAAAACCCTTCTCTCACTGCCGCCATGTTACATCAATTGAGTCAGTCGAATGTTCATCCGCAAAGTGTGGTGGCAATTTTAATCAAGTCCCATGTTCTCATGAACACAGGTCGTAAATTCTCGACATATGCCGAGCACCATATGCAGCAAATTATCCGCAAAATCGAGAAACTCGATGACAAAGTGGATCAATCTGTGGAACAGGTACGCTCGAGATACAAACAGATTGTTGGCTTTGGTTCCTATGATCAGCTGACGGCTTCTGATGTGGATGCCGTGATTCGTCATTTAAAAACGGAGGGACTTGAGAATGAGTTCTATTCCGTCAAAGAGTATGATACAGCGATTGATAGCGCGATGAATATAAAAAGGTGGCTGGACTCAATATCAGATGATATGAGCCAGCTAGGGAAAGAATACCATGATGCAGATACAGCCCTAGCAAAGAATATGGGCATTTCATAAGGAGAACGAGGAATGGAATTTTCAAAGAAACAACCAACAGATGCAGACCGTTTTTTGCAACGAATGACAGATACGCATACATCAAGCTCCATCTTTTCTCAAACAAACTTTCGCACTGAAGACATGACACCAGCAGAGCTGGCTGCTTTGAAAGCAAAGATCAAAGAAGAGCAGAAAACAGCGCTAAGCAGAGCCATCCGGCATCAGCTGCAACATGAATTTGCAGAAGACCGCCAAGAAGCGGGGAAAATTTTAGATCTAATTGATGAACTTCAGAACAAAGTGTATAAACATCAAAAGCGTATTCATACGCATATGTCAGGACAAGCCATTGACGCTTTAACAGAGAAAATCGAGCAAAGACTCAAGTTTTACGAACTGAAAGAAGATGTTCAATCCGCCATCGACTCGATTGGCATTTAGATGAACCTTCCGTTCGATGAATCTTTTCCCCGTCTCACTCGTATATACTAAAAGAGTAATTGATTTGAAAGGAGATCTGTTTGTGGGATATATTTTGTTATTTTCGGTTGTGATCGGTCTTGTCTTGACCCTCTTGCTCACACCGCTCAGATTAATCGTTAGAAAGAAAGGGACAGAACAGCAGGTTCCGCTTATGTGGATTGCAGGCCTTGCTTTACTGTTTATGGTCGGAATTTTTGTATTCTATTACATCACCAATTTGGATCGCAATCCTTCATCCCTCTGGTTGATTGGACTTGTTGTGACAGCAGCAGGCGCCTTTTTATCAGTTGGATTGGAGCGTAAGATCAAAGGCGTGCTGTTTCTTATTCTCTTACTGCTCGGTGTTTATATGGCGACAGCTTTTCTATTCAATGCGAATGAGAAATTTGATGTCTCCAAAATGGAACAAAAGGTAGAAATCAAAGCGTTTGATGAGACGGAAACACCTGCAAGTGTACCGCCTCAATTTGCTCGGAACAAAATGAAGAAATCGTTCGGACAGGTTCCGAACACAAGCTACTATGAGCTTGGCAGTCTGCAAATCCAGAAGGTCAACGGTGAGTATGTATACATCGCCCCAGTGGAATTCTCGGATTTCTTTAAATGGATTCGTTCAGGGAGTACGCCGGGTTACTTTACATTAAGTGCGACCGACTCATCTGCCAATCCAAAGTTTGTGAAAACAGAGATGGTCTACACACCTTCCTCTTATTTCAACAAAGAAATTGAGCGGCATATCCGCCTTCAATACCCTGATTTGATTTTCTACGGCGACACACAGCTGGAAATCAATGATGATGGAAAGCCTTATTACATTCGTACGTATGGCGATTTTATCTCTGCCCGAAACGGCTTTAAAGCTTCCGGCGTGGTCGTTGTTGATGCCAAAACAGGTGCAACGAAGAAATATTCGCTAGATCAAGTACCTGCTTTTATTGATGGCGCTGTTTCACCAGAGGCCGTTAGTCTGCAAAACAGCTATTTCGGAAACTATATTCACGGGTTCTGGAACAGCATGTTTGGAAAATCAGATGTGAAGCTGCCTTCAGATGAAGGAACAGAAGCCAATGTGAGTCCAGTATTTGATTCAAAAGGAGATATGTACTACTTCACAGATTTCACAAGTCCGAAAGAGGGCGTTGATTCGATGCTTGGATATGCCCTGACAAATGCCCGAACAGGAAAAGCGACTTATTATACCGGTAATCTTGAAGCGTCCTATATGGATTCTCAAGGCGCTCTGCAAATTATCGAGAAACGTTTCATCGAGAAGAAATGGAAAGGCCGCATGCCGATTCTGTATAATTTCTATGGAGAAGCCAGTTGGCTCACGCCGGTTCTCGATTCAAATGGATTCCTGCAAAACTACTTTATCGTGTCGGCAGCCAATCCAGAAATCGCTGCGTACGCTTCTACACCAAACGAAGCACTGAGAGCCTATAAGACAGCTCTGCAAAAAGGCGGCGGTACCGTTAACAGTTCCTCTAAGCAGGAAAAGAAAGAAACTACAGGGAAAGTCAAACGAGTGTATAAAGAAAAGACCGGTGATTATACAACCGTCACCTTCCTGCTAGACGATGGAAAAAGCTACACCATGTCATCTGAAAAAGAACCTCTCGTCATTTATTTAAAAGAAGGCGATCAGGTCGCCATGAAATACACAGATACAGGTGAAATCTTCCTTCCAGTTGATGAAATCACCATTAAAGGGTTATAAAAAAGATGCTTCTCCTACCGAGGAGAAGCATCTTTTTTCTCTTTCCTTAACAATTCAACAAGCAATTCCTTATTTTTATTTCCCCCTGTCATAGGTGACTCGACATAGGAGAATTTTCGTTTGAAATCCATTCCTCTCACAGAAAGGACAGCCAATTCCCCCCCAATGCTGCCTCGCTGGAGGACATATTTAGATAAAACAGAAAGCCCCATTCCATGAATTACAGCCTCTTTAATCGCTTGATTGCTGCTAAATGTTACAAATGTCCGGGCTTTCAGTCCATTTGATTTCAGGACGTGCTGTAAGTATTCTCCGGTACCTGATCCCTCTTCTCTCGTGATCCATGTTTCGTTTTGCAATTGATCAATCGTGACATCCTTTTTCTTAGCAAAGGGGTGATCTAATGGTGCGACGATATAAAGCTCGTCTTCTAGAAAAGTTTCTACTGTCAATTCTTTGTCATTCGTCTGTCCTTCAATCAAACCGATGTCGACATGGAATAAGCGGACATGACTGGCAATCGCCTCTGTGTTATCAATGACCACCTCAATGTCCACATGCGGATAGAGCTGATGAAACTCTGCCAATATTTGCGGCAGCACATACTCTCCAATGGTAAAACTCGCCCCGATTGTCAGCTTCCCTCTTGCCAGATGATGATGTTCATAAATATCCTGCTTCGCCTGTTCATATAAACGAATGATTTGTTTTGATCGATGGTACAGCATATCCCCAGTTGGTGTAACAGTTAGTTGCTTTGGCGAACGATTGAGCAGAACGGTCTGGAATTCCTGCTCCAAGTTCTTAATATGAAGACTGACACTCGGCTGAGAAATCCGCAGCTTTTGGGCTGCCTTTGTAAAGTTTTTCTCTTCCACAACTGTCACAAATGTCTTCAGTGCATCGTAATACATCGGTCCCTCTCCTATCAGAAATCTTAATCCAAAACCTTTCTTATATATATCTTACTAATTCCTTCCCAGTGCGTAAAGAAGCGCTTTACTGAAAACAATTTAATAAAAATATTTACTAATTTTTTTAAAGACTCTATACTAGAAGGAGATATTTTCTATAGGAGGTGCTGATTTGGCAGCTAAAATAAAGGACATTGCTGAAAAAGCCGGATTATCCATTGCGACTGTATCTCGCGTACTGAACCAAGATCCCAACCTATCTGTCACGGATCAAACACGCGAGAAAGTATACGCCGCCGCTGAAGCTTTGTCCTATCAAAAGAAGACATTCAAACATTCATTAAAAAAAATCGCCTTTCTCTATTGGATGACAGAAAAGGAAGAGCTTGAAGATATTTATTTTAAATCCATCCGTCTGGGCATTGAGGAACTTACGAATACTCGTAGTTTAAATGTCACCGCTTACAAACCATCTGACGGGCTTCACTCCATTGATCCTTCTACAGAAGGGATCATTGCCATCGGCCGATTTAAAAAGTCAGAGCTTGACCAATTATATGCGATCACCCAGCATATCGTTTTTATTGATACGTCACCAGATGAAGACCGTTTTGATTCTGTAAAGCCAAACCTGAAACGCATTGTTGAAAAGATCATCGATTCTTTTATTGAAAAAGAACATACATCCATTGGATTTGTTGGCGGCACAGACCTTGATCTGAATACGAATATGCATATTCCAGATATTCGTGAAACGACTTTCCGTGAATATATGATGGCTCACAATGTCCTTGATGAGCGATTGGTCTATGTCGGTCACCATTTCTCAGTGGATGAAGGTTACGCGCTGATGATGAAGGCGATTGATGAGCTTGGAGATGACTTGCCATCCGCATTTTGTGTCGCTAGTGATCCTCTTGCCATCGGCTGCTTACAAGCATTAAACGAGCGCGGATTTTCTCTGCCGAACCGCGTGAGCGTCTTTAGTATCAACGATATTCATGTGTCTCAATATGTATCACCACCGCTCACCACGTATCATATCCACACATCTTTGCTTTGTGAAACAGCAGTCGATTTACTGTTAGAAAGACTTGTAGACGGCAGAACATTACCGAAAACTGTGCTGATTGCCTCAGAGCCTGTCTTTCGAAAAAGTACAATCTAAACAACTGGAAGCCCCGTCCAATCTGGAGGGCTTCTTTTCTCTCTATATGAGTAAAAAATTTTACTTAATAAATTTAATAAAACATGTTTACTTTTTTTACTTAAGTTGATATTCTCACATTAAGAAAGCGTTTTCTTATTATCTATGAAAAAAGAACGAGAGGGGATTACGAATGAAAAAGGGAAAATGGGCGACATTATCAGCAGTCGTTGGGACTGCTGTGCTTCTGCTTTCAGCTTGCGGACCGGGAGATGACAATTCTAGCGGAACACAGCCAGCATCTACAGGTACAAAGACCTTGCTAGTGTGGGAGGATGTCAAAAAATCTGATGGGATTCAAGACGCTGTAAAAGAATTCGAAAAACAACATGATGTGAAAATCAAAGTGGTCGAAAAAGCTTATGCCGACCAAATTGAAGCTCTCCGCCTAGATGGAGCAGCTGGGACAGGTCCAGATGTCATCACGATGCCTCACGATCAAATTGGATCAGCTGTCACTGAAGGGCTATTACAGGAAATGAAGCCCGATCAAAAAGTGATGAACTCCTTCACAGACGAATCCATTCAATCACAAACGGTAAACGGCAAGCTGTATGGTCTTCCTAAATCCGTTGAAACGACAGTGCTTTTCTATAATAAAGATCTTGTCAAAAAGGCACCAACGACACTTGATGGCTGGTATGATCTTTCGAAAAAGCTGACAAAAGACGGAAAGTACGGTTTTGTTGCGAAATGGGATGAAATTTACTACGCACAAAGTGTTTTAGGCGGATCTGGGGGTTATATTTTCAAGCAGAAAAGCGATGGCTCTTATGATGTCAATGACATTGGTCTGAACAATGATGGCGCCATCCAAGGCGGAGAATACATTCAAAAATTCTTTAGCGAAGGACTTTTCCCGAAAGGCATCATTGGTGAACAAGGAATCAACGTCCTCAACTCCTTATTCACAGAGAAAAAAGCGGCTGCTGTCATTTCTGGTCCATGGTCATTTGGTCCATTTAAAGAGGCGGGTATTGACTATGGCGTGGCCGAGCTGCCAACACTCCCTAACGGAAAACATATGAGCTCATTCTTAGGTGTGAAGAGCTACAACGTCTCCTCTTATTCTAAAAATAAAGAACTAGCTGAGAAATTTGTTGAATTTATCACGAATGAAAAAAATTCGAAGAAGCGCTTTGAATTGACAGAGGAAATTCCACCAGTGAAAAAACTGATGAAAGATCCAATCATTACGGAAAACGCGAATGCGGATGCTGTTTCAAAACAAACGAAATACGCCACACTGACACCGAACAATCCTGAAATGGCAGAGGTGTGGAAGCCGATTGACAGTGCATTAGGTCTCATTGCAACTGGTCGTACAGATGTGAAAAAGGCATTTGATGATGCGGTCAATCAAATCGACTCTCAAATTAAAGCAAATCACTCCAAATAACATCAAATGCGGGTAGTCGGTAGTCTATCAAACTGCCCGTAGTTGATCTAATTTCATATGAAGTAGGTGTTAGACGTGACGGGTAACCTTGAACTAGACCGCACACACACAATGGAATCAAAGACACACCGGAGACGGGCGCTAATGTTCTCCTTTATACCCGGGATGGGGCAGATATACAACAAACAGTACGGCAAAGGGGCACTCTTTTTCCTGTTCGGCGTCGCTTTTTTGATTGTATTTTATGATTTATTCAATATTGGCTTCTGGGGACTGTTCACACTGGGGACGATGCTGCCTCGTGACAACTCTGTTTTTCTTTTAGCAAAGGGGATTATTGCGCTGTTAACAGCTGGTTTTGGTATCGGCTTTTATGTACTCATGATGCGTGATGCTTTTATGAATGGAAAGAAACGGGATCAAGGGGTACCACTTCATTCCATCCGTGCTCAATATCATCAGCTCATCGATCAAGGCTTTCCTTACTTAATGAGCACTCCTGCTTTCTTTTTACTTCTATTTTCTGTTGTCTTTCCTATTATGTTCAGCTTTGCGCTTGCCTTTACGAACTATGATTTATACCACTCGCCTCCTGCCAATCTGATCGACTGGGTAGGAATCAAGAACTTTCAAAATATCTTTTCCATTGATATTTGGAGAGACACCTTCATTGATGTACTTGGCTGGACCGTCGTATGGACTTTGGCTGCATCGACCCTTCAATGTGCCCTCGGCATCTTTTTAGCGGTTCTGCTCAATCAGAAGGATTTAAAGGGAAAACGGTTTTTCAGAACCATTTTGATTCTTCCTTGGGCTGTTCCAGGCTTTGTGACCATTTTGGTGTTTGCTGGACTGTTCAATGATACATTCGGGGCCATTAACAATACACTTTTTGCATCGATAGGGATTGATCCAAAACCATGGCTGACAGATCCATTTTGGAGCAAAATCGCCCTCATTGCGATGCAGACTTGGCTTGGATTTCCTTTCGTTTTCATTATGACAACAGGCGTTTTGCAGGCAATTCCCGAGGATTTATATGAGGCTGCGACCATTGATGGAGCCAATTTTTTTCAGAAATTCCGGTCCATCACGTTACCGCTTGTTCTCTATTCCATTGCCCCCATCCTCATCACACAATATACGTTTAACTTTAACAACTTTAATATCATCTACTTATTTAATGGCGGAGGACCGCCTGTTGCGGGGTCAACCGCTGGAGGAACGGACATCTTGGTATCTTGGATTTATAAACTCACAATGCGGTCCTCTCAATATGCACTCGCTGCGGCTGTCACGATTTTACTTTCAATCTTTGTCATCGCCATTGCACTCTGGCAGTTTAAGAGAACGAATTCATTCAAAGAGGAGGACATGATGTGATATGGGATCAAAACAAAACAAGCTCATTCGCCTGAGCATTACTTATTTTATCCTTTTCATTGCCTCCATTTGTATTCTATATCCACTGCTTTGGACAATCGGTGCTTCCTTTAATCCTGGAAACAGCCTCATGAGCACAAGTATGTTTCCGAAGAATCCAACGTTCAGTCACTTTACCGAGCTCTTCTTTGGCCAAGGCGCACTTTATGCAAAATGGTATTGGAACTCCATGAAGATCAGTATTGCCACAATGTTGTTAACGCTGATTCTTGTTAGTTTTACAGGCTATGCCTTTTCTAGATTCCGTTTCAAAGGACGGAAAAATGGGCTGATGCTCTTTTTGCTGCTGCAAATGATTCCTCAATTTTCAGCGCTGATTGCGATTTTCGTTTTGGCTCAAATGCTTGGACTGATTAACAGCCATCTTGCACTGATTTTGATTTATGCAGGCGGACAAATTCCGATGAATACGTATTTAATGAAAGGCTATCTTGATGCGATTCCGAAAGATCTTGATGAATCGGCCAGAATGGACGGCGCAGGGCATTTCCGAATTTTCATCCAAATTATTATGCCGCTTGCTAAACCCATTTTGGCGGTTGTCGCCATCAACTCATTTACAGGACCACTGGGTGATTTCATCATCTCCAGTGTCATTGTCCGCTCACCCGAAATGTATACACTCCCGATCGGTCTGTACAATCTAGTGTCAGACAAAATGGGGGCCAGCTACACGACCTTTGCAGCCGGGGCTTTACTCATTGCGATTCCAGTCGCTTTATTGTTCCTTGTGTTACAAAAACAATTTGTGTCCGGCCTCACACAAGGTGGGACAAAAGGATAAGGGGAGATTTGATGAAGAAATGGATGCTTGTGACGGTTATCGTTTTCTTTTTGATGGGGTTAGGGATTTTACCTGAAGCAAAAGCGGATGCCATTTCCGTTCAGCCGATCAATGGACTGCAAGGTGATTTCATTAAAGGAGCCGATATCTCCATGCTTGCGGAGGTGGAGAGAAGCGGGGGCAGATACTTCGACCAGAACGGAACACAGGTGGACCCGCTCAAGCTATTAAAGGAAAAAGGCGTCAACTATGTGCGCATTAGACTGTGGAACCATCCATACGACAACCAAGGTCGTGCCTATAATGGCGGGACAAATGATCTTAATACAGCCATCGCTTTATCGAAACGCGCAAAAGCACAAAATATGAAAGTACTGCTTGATTTTCATTACAGTGATTTCTGGACCGATCCTGGTAAACAGTTCAAACCGAAAGCATGGGCATCTCTTTCACAAAACGATTTGGTAAAAGCGGTTGGCACTTACACTGGGGATGTACTCAAAACGATGAGAGCCCAAAATGCACTGCCGAACATGGTACAGGTTGGAAACGAATTGAACTCAGGTATGCTCTGGCCGAACGGCAAAAGCTGGGGTGAAGGCGGGGGTGAATTTGACCGGCTTGCTGCTTTGCTAAAAGCGGGAACAAATGCGGTTCGCTCTGTCGATTCAAACATGAAAGTCATGCTTCACCTTGCCCATGGCGGGGACAACGGGGCCTCCCGCTGGTGGTTTGATGAAATCACCAAAAGAGGCGTCTCATTCGATACGATCGGTTTATCTTACTACCCGTATTGGGACGGGGGATTTAGCGGTCTTACTAACAATATGAATGACATTAGCGCCCGCTATCACAAAGACGTCATCGTGGTAGAAACCGCCTATGGCTTCACAACAGCAAATGGCGACAACCTAGAAAACTCATTTAACCAAGATTCAGTCAATACTGCTGGCTACCCAGCTTCACCTCAAGGCCAGGCATCTTTTATACGAGATCTATCAGAAAAAATTTCACAAGTGAAAAACAATCGCGGGAAAGGGTTCTTTTATTGGGAGCCGCTTTGGATTCCAGCGAAAGGTGCCCCGTGGTCAAGTCAATATGGGCTGGCTTATATCCAAACAACCGGTACAGTCGGAAATGCTTGGGAAAATCAAGCGATGTTTGATTTCAACGGAAAAGCACTGCCTTCTCTAGACGTATTTAAACAAATGACACCGTAATTAAAAGGATAGGACGTGACAAAATGGGAAAGCGTTACCCACTCGTTCACCCAAATGTGAAAGGCTTTTTGCATGGTGGCGATTATAATCCAGATCAATGGCTTCATATGCCAGAAATCATTGACGAAGATTTTCGATTAATGAAGCTTGCACATTGTCAAACATTCTCCATCAACATTTTCGCATGGAGTAAGCTAGAGCCAAAAGAAGGTCAGTATGATTTTGCATGGCTGGATGACATTATGGACCGCTTGGCAGCTCAGGGGGCACACGCCATTCTTGCAACACCAAGCGGAGCTAGGCCTGCTTGGCTGTCACAAGCATATCCTGAGGTATTGCGCGTCGAAGCGAACCGTCAGCGTAATTTACATGGACTGCGCCATAATCATTGCTTCACCTCACCAGTTTATCGAGAAAAAACGAATACGCTCAATCGTTTGCTCGCTGAACGCTACAAGGATCACCCAGCACTGATCATGTGGCACATTTCGAATGAGTACGGCGGCGAATGTCATTGTGATCTCTGTCAGGAAGCATTTCGAGGCTATTTGAAAGACAAGTACAATCATGACCTTGAAGCTTTAAACCAAGCATGGTGGACGGGGTTTTGGAGCCACACGTATAGTGATTGGTCACAAATCGAATCACCTGCACCGCACGGGGAGCACATGATTCACGGAATGAACCTAGACTGGAAACGCTTTGTCACAGCGCAAACGATCAATTTTTATCAAAATGAAATTGAACCGCTGCGGGAATTGACGCCTCACATCCCAGTGACCACCAACTTTATGGGCGACTACCCGCATATGCGCCCATTTCTCGGACTGGATTATCATGAATTTGCAAAAGAGGTTGACGTGATTTCATGGGATAGTTATCCAGCATGGCATAGCGGCAGAGAAACAACCGCTGAATTAGCGTCAAACGTAGCCTTCGTTCACGACTTATATCGTTCATTAAAGGACGGTCAGCCATTTCTCGTGATGGAGAGTACACCTAGCCTTGTGAACTGGCATGAAGTGAATAAGGTCAAACACAAAGGCATGGCACACCTTTCTGCCATACAGGCGATTGCCCACGGATCAGACTCTGTGCTTTACTTCCAGTGGCGCCAAGGACGAGGTGCCTCCGAGAAATTCCATGGCGCCGTAGTCGATCATTCTGGACATGAACATACGCGCGTGTTTCAAGAAGTCGCTGATCTAGGGAAACAGCTGGAGCAGCTGCAGCCCATCGCAGGGACATCCGTTCAACCAGAAGTCGCCATCATATACGATTGGGAAAACCACTGGGCCATTGATGATGCGCAAGGCTTAAATAATACAAACAAACGCTATGTAGAGGCTTGTCAAACTCATTATCGAAGCTTTTGGAAAAAAGGCATTCCTGTTGACATTGTCGGCATGGAAAAGGATTTCTCATCCTATCGTGTGCTCATTGGTCCAATGCTCTACATGATCAAACCAGGCGTTGCAGAAAAAATTGAAGCCTTTGTTAAAGCGGGCGGCATTTTTATCGCAACCTATTGGAGCGGTATGGTCGACGAAAATGACCTCTGTTTCCTCGGCGGTTTTCCGGGTCCTCTCCGCCATGTACTTGGCATTTGGGCGGAAGAAATCAACACATTGATGCCAGATGAACACGTATTAATGACCACAGGAAATGGACGCACCTACCATGTCGGGCAATATTGCGAATCCATCCATCCTGAAACGGCCTCTGTGTTAGGACATTTTGAGAATGGCTGCTTCGAAGGACAGCCAGCCCTGACTGTCCATCCTTTTGGAGATGGAAAGGCATACTATATGGCTTCCGAAAATGAGCAGATTTTTTATGATGATTTTTACGAGGATCTCATCGCAGGAATGGAGATACAGCCCGTCCTATCAGCGGTGATTCCAGAGGGAGTCAGTGTCCAAAAACGAACAGATGGGTCGCAGGATTATGTGTTTATGATGAATTTTACGGAAAAACAGCAGCTCCTTTCACTAGATTCAGAAGAGAGCTATCAAAATATGCTGACAGGGCAACATGTGCCTCAAGAGCTTCAGCTTGAACCTTACGAGTACATTATTATGAAAAAATAGATTGAAAGAGGCGTCTACTCATAGGACGCTTCTTTCAATTTAATAGATCTAAATACCTATATAAATTTATGTATTTTATATATAAACTTGAATCTTTATATTTTATCTAAATTTTTTGACATGTTTCATCCTGCGCCAATACTGGTTCGACCATCCTTTTTCACCATTTTATAGGTATGAAAGCGGTTGCCTAATACTCATATTTTTGATACCCTTTTTTTCAATGCAGATATGGGACTGCATTGTCATAAAAAGAGCAAGAAAATGTAAACGGTTTATTGTAGGGGGAGGGACTTATGTTAACGTTTGTTGGATTGTTGATTATTTTAACGATTGTTGTATTGCTGATTTGGGGGAAAGCAAGTCCAATTGTTGCCATGGTCATGGTGCCTTTAATCGGGGCATTCATCGCAGGATTTGGGATTAATGACATTCAAACATTCTTTGAAGAAGGGATTATCAAAGTACTGCCAGTGGCGACCATGTTCATTTTCGCCATTTTATTTTTTGGCATTTTACAAGATACAGGGTTCTTTGAACCTGTAATAAAAACACTGATTAAACTGACTAGGGGAAATGTGGTCACGGTTGCGATGGGGACAGCTCTAATAGGAGTCATCGCTCATTTAGACGGAGCAGGAGCGACTACATTTTTATTAACTGTACCTGCACTGCTTCCACTTTATAAAAAATTACATATGAGTCCGTACTTATTGCTTCTTTTGATCGGGACGAGTGCCGGCTTAACGAATATGGTGCCGTGGGCTGGCCCCACAGGACGGGCAGCAAGTGTGTTGAACATGGACCCATCCGAACTTTGGGTGCCGCTCATCCCCATTCAGCTCATTGGGGTCGTTCTCGTATTAGGAATGGCATTTATTTTAGGAAAAAGAGAAGAAAAACGCATTCGCGTCAAAATCGCCGCAAATGAAATCGCTGCTGTTCAATTAGAAGGCGCAGATTGGGACCGGGCTATTCAATCCATTAGTGAGACAGGTGATGCTGCTTTAAAACGTTATCACTTAATTTGGGTGAATTTCATTCTGTTTATAGCCGTAGTTGTCCTTCTTGTGCTCAACGTGATTCCGGCTAGTTATATGTTTATGATTGGTCTTTCTCTCGCACTATTAATTAACTATCCGAAAGTGGATGTACAAATGGAGAGAATCAAGGCGCATGCACCTAGTGCACTCATGATGGCCGCTGTTATTTTCTCCGCAGGTTCGTTTCTAGGCATTCTCGAAGGAACGGGAATGCTAAAAGCTATCGCTGTGGACAGCATTCAAATTCTACCTGCTTTCCTGCTTCCATTTTTACATATCATTGTCGGGATGTTTGGGGTACCACTGGATATGCTGACAAGTACAGACGCTTATTATTATGCACTTCTGCCAATTGTCGAATCCATCACATCTGAGGTTGGTGTGACGGGCACTTCCGCGGCGTATGCCATGATGATCGGAAACATCATAGGAACCTTTGTCAGTCCTCTCGCTCCAGCCGTTTGGCTTGCAATCGGCCTTGCAGGAGTCGATATGGGGAAACATATTCGCTACTCTTTCTTCTGGATGTGGGGATTCAGTATTGTTCTACTGATCGTTGCCAAACTGATAGGCATTATTTAAATAAAAAAAGACATGCGCACAGCGACGCATGTCTTTTTTATTTATGAAGGATATTCACTTGTGTGAATGTCTGTATTCGGCTTTCTAATAAGAGACATTAATCCAATGATAAACAATAGAACCATTGGAGCGAATGCAAGACCGATTGTTCCAATTAAAAGAGTCACAGCAGACACCAAGAAAAGAACACCTGAAATCACGGCACGGCGGTCTGTTTTCAAAAGAATCACAGCGACAATCGACAGCACTGCTGCAATTCCAGAAACGACCATAAACTGCGTACCAAATGCATTGACTGAAGCTTGAAGCGTTTCTATCGGTAATGTTTCGCCTTCCTCTTGTAACACTTCATTAATTTCATTATAAAATGATGGACCTACCGAGAGGATTAAGGCTCCAAATCCAACACCAATGGCATTGAGGACAATACTAATAATCCCCATAATTTTTTCACCTTTACGACTAATCATGTGTAAACCTCCTAAAAATTTTTAAAATTTAACTGCCTGTTTTCACTTCTCGTTTTTGGAAGACAATTAAGGCAATGGCTAAGAAAATAGCCCAATAGATGACTAGGACGATTAGTGAGAATCCTAGAGACATACCTTCGATAACAGTAACCTGTTCCATAAAGTATTGGGATGGATCGTTTGCAAATAACAAATATTTTGACCAATCAAAGAAGAGCATTAAAATACCTGTAACTGATCCACCCACAATATAAGCTAACACACTAATGGCAATGGAGATGGCTTCACTTCTAAATACTGTAGAAATGGCAAACGAAAGGGTTCCCAAAACGACAAACATTGCACAATGAGCAAGATAATAATAGATCATATTTGCAAACTGCGAACGTTCAATCACTTCACCATTGTGATACACCAAATTCACATAATCAGTGCTAAGTCCAAAGAAAATAGCACCCAATATGAAGGACAAAATAAATAGAACCACAACAAGTAATAGAGCATACAGCTGTACTGTAATATATTTAGATATTAGGATCTTTAGCCTTGATGGTGGACGAATCAATAATAATTTTATTGTACCATGCTTGTATTCAGCCGACACAATAGTGGAAGCAATAATGATCACAAACACACCTACTAGCTGAAGTAAATTGGCGTTTGTTTTCACATAATCCCATACACTGTGGCTAAACTGATCAGCTGGCGGCAAGTTATGCTTGATTCGATAATCATTAATAGCGATCTCTTTTTCAAGGTTTCTTTTAAAAAAACCAGCCTCTGTCTCTTTGAGCTCTTTCTTGTTTTCCTTATTCATCATTTCTAGCTGGGTTTTCCAATCACCTGAAGCTTGATCTTTGTCATTTGTTTTCACTACAAAGATCAGTGTAGCAATCATCCCTAAAACAAGAAGTCCAACCATAATCCAAGTTCCAATACGATAACTGATCTTCATCCACTCGTTTTGAATGAGGCGAATCATACGTCTGCCTCCTTTTTACCTGTTAAGCTTAAGAACTTATCTTCTAAGGTTTGTTTTTCTATTTTGATTTCGTACAAATGAATGGACGCGCCGCTTAAATGACGAATCAATTCCGGCATTTTCTCTTCTGACAAGGAGAAGAATAAATACTGCTCCTCTTCTCGTACAGTCGTGCCCTCCTCAAATATACCAATGAGCTTCTGTGTTTCTTCCAGCTCACCAGATGCGACCTTCATTCGATAATTGACCAATTCGTCTTGATTCGTCTCTGCACGCTGATCCTCAATCGCAATCAGCTTTCCTTTTTGGATAATCGCAAAACGATCACACATCAATTCCATTTCTGACATGAGGTGACTTGAAACAATGACAGCAAGCCCTTCTTCCTTTGCCAGCCTTCTCAAGTAATCTCGTATCATACGAATTCCCTCTGGATCTAGTCCATTGGTCGGCTCATCTAATATCAACAGTTTCGGTCTATGTATAAGTGCTTGCGCAATGCCTAAACGCTGCTTCATTCCTAATGAAAATGTTCGGACACGCTTATGTTTCACGTGCTGTAAGCTGACTAGTTCTAGCAACTCATCAATTCGCCCTTCATCCACTTTCCCATTCATTCTGGCAAAGTGAACAAGATTTTGTCTGGCTGTTAAATGATTATACATTTCTGGGTTTTCAATAATGGCACCAACATCTTGGATGGCATGCTGATATGAAGATTGAATACTATGACCATTAATCAGAATGTCACCAGATGTAATTGGAGAAAGACCGACCATCATACGAATGGTTGTCGTTTTCCCTGCGCCGTTTGGTCCTAAGAAGCCAAAAACTTCGCCCGCTTGGACAGAAAAGCTCAAGTCTTGAACGATCTTTTTCCCGTGAATATGCCTAGATACATTATGCAGTTCTAAAACGTTCGTCACGTTACCTCTCCTTCTTTGTCTAAGTATCATCTATCATCTATTTCCAAATAAACACCATGATCCGTTAAAAATAGAAGAACACTTCCATATGGTACAGCAATGCCCAAAAGTTGTGAAGGGGATGAGCCAAAATTTAGTGAATCATCTGTCTTTTTTAAGGTAGGGTTAAGAAAACAACCATTTTTTATGTGAAAAGAGGCTTGATTTTTTAAAAATGAATTATTTTCAACAGGTACATATGTATGGAATTTTGTTTAAGTTTATTCCTTTCACCTATAAATAAAGAAAAAGAGGCTTCTGACTGACAGCCTCTTTTCTCTCATTATACCTTTTTCACAAACTCTGATTTTAACTTCATTGCACCGAAGCTAGGAATTTTACAATCAATGTTATGATCGCCTTCCACTAAACGAATGCCTTTGACCTTCGTCCCTATTTTTAAGACAGAAGAAGAACCTTTTACTTTTAAATCTTTAATGACAGAGACCGTATCCCCATCACTCAATAGATTTCCATTCGCATCTTTGACCACTAGCTGCTCATCTGCCGCTTGTTCTTGTTCAAGTGACCATTCATGCGCACATTCAGGACAAACCAGCAGACTGCCATCCTCATAAGTATACGTTGAACTGCATGAAGGACAATTTGGTAGATTAGACATTTGTGTTTCCTCCAACTTTCTATTTCATTTCATACAATTTTACCACATTTCTATAGAAAGAATGTGATAGAAAAGGAAACATTATTCATCGTTTACTTATTTTTTCCAATTGATATAACAGCCGCAATATTTCGAGCGGTTCTCTCTACATGAATAGCCCCATCTCTCATCGCCTCAGAAAGAGAAGTGACACCTGGAACGATACTAAAAAGGGCATCAATGCCATGCTCATGTACGACTGCACTATCCCTTGAGAGAGAGCCCGCGATGCCGATCACAGGCAGGTGATACTGCTTTGCTGCTTTAGCTACACCAATTGGGGTTTTTCCATAAATGGTTTGCTGGTCAATTCGGCCTTCACCAGTAACAACTAGGTCTGCCTCCTTGATGACATCATCAAACTGAACTGCCTTCAGCACAATATCAATGCCTCGCTGCAAATCAGCGTGTAAAAAGCCTAATAAACTCGCACCAAGTCCTCCTGCCGCTCCTGCCCCTTCTGCATCTTCAAAAGATACATTAAACTGCTTTTCTGCTATTTGAGCAAAATGAGCTAAATTCTTGTCTAGCACTTGAACCATATGTTCATCTGCACCTTTTTGAGGGCCGAACACAGCAGACGCTCCTCTCTCACCCGTTAAAGGATTATCCACATCACAGGCTGCCTCCAGCCGAACGGATTGCAGTCTAGGGTCAAGTCCAGTTAGATCAATTGAAGCTAATTGATGAAGGGTCCCACCGCCTGGCGACAGCTCCTGTCCTGCTTGATCAAGAAAAGCCGCACCTAATCCTTGCATCATCCCAACGCCGCCATCATTTGTTGCACTTCCGCCAAGCCCAATGATGACATGTTTTGCTCCTTGATCTAGCGCCGCAAGCATTAATTCCCCAGTTCCTCTCGATGTCGTGAGTAACGGATTGCGTTTTTCTTGCGGAACAAGGTGTAACCCAGAGGCTGCGGCCATCTCTATAACGGCCGTCTCACCGTCTCCTAACATGCCAAAAAAGGCATCGACGGGGTCACCAAGCGGGCCTGTGACCACATGATTGATTATGTACCCACCCGTCGCATCAACTAGCGATTGAACAGTTCCCTCTCCTCCATCTGCCATGGGAAGTTTGATATATTCAGCGTCTGGCAAAATCGCATGAAATCCCCGTTCGATGGCACATGCTGTCTCATATGCAGATAAACTTTCTTTAAATGAATCTGGTGCAATCACAATTTTCATCCTAAAGCCCCTCGTTTCTTATCAAATGTCATCAGCCAAACAACTGGAAAACGCCAAATATAATGGTCGATACGACGGTTAATGTCAAACCAATTAACGATTCAAAAGGCATGAGCTTCAACCGCTCTTTGATATCCATTTGAACACTTCCTGCTGTTGCATGGAAAAAGCTCCCATGCGGCATATGATCAAGCACAGTTGAACCAGCATGAATCATCGCTGCCCCTGAAAGAGCCGATACGCCGAGGCCAAGTAACGTACCGCTAAATACGCCACTCGCTACTGCTGTTCCTGCTGTTGTCGAAGCAGTGGCGGCAGACATAAAGATCCCTGAAGCTGGTGCAAGTAAATACGGAGGTAATCCCGATGCATCAAGTGCTTGTATAAACACATCTTTTAAGGAAGAATTTGATACAATTCCTGCTAGTGTGCCTGTCCCTAATAACATAATCGCTACACCCGACATTTTGTTCAGCCCGGACATCGCATAATCATTAATAAATTTCCCTTTTTTCATGAAAAGAGCGCCTACAATGCCTCCGATCGGTAAGGCGATCATTGGGTCTATATTAATTTGAAAAAGCGGTCTTAAAGCCAACAATAAAATGGTGACAAGTGGACCGACCACCGCTGGTAAAAAGGCAGGTACTTGAAACTGGCTTTGATTAACTTCTTCTTCAAGTACAGGCGCTCCTTTCTTAGCAAGCTTTTTGGCTAACACGTATGTGACAGCTAAGCCAAATATAGCCGGAATGACACCTGCTGCCATCATTGAAGTAAGCGGTACACCAAACGCATCAGAAGCGGCAATGGCATTCGGATTCGGTGACATGATATTCCCCGCTTTCCCTCCTCCAATCATAGCAAGTAGAATTCCCGTTTTTGACAGCTTTGCCCGTTTGGCAATGGCAAGTGCAATAGGTGCCACCGTGATAACGGCTACATCTACAAAAACGCCCACTGTCGTTAAAATCATGGTTGCAAGTGCCAGTGCTAAAAGCGCTCTCGCCTCTCCAAGCTTTTTCACGATCGCCTCAGCGATAGATAAAGCTGCACCCGATTCAATTAAAACGCCAGCCAGCACCCCTGCCGCCATAATTCTAAGGACAGCCGGAATCATGCCTTTAGCACCTTCCATCATGACATTGACGGTCTGAGCAATATCTACGCCGCCAATTAAACCGCCTATAAATGCACCTGCCAGCATGCCATACGCAGGTGATACTTTTTTTAGAATAAGAACAATCGCAATAACCAGTGCCATAATGGCTCCCAGTGTACTTACAGTCACATCACCATTCATCCTCGATCCCCCCAAAATTGTCTTTCTTTTATTGTAAGCGTTTACTAATCGGAATCGGGTTGTGAATCTAGATGAACTTTTTTCATTTATCACTTCAGCTCATTGTGCATATGCACAATCAAGATAATTGATACATCAACTGCGCCATATAAAGCTCCATCAACTGTTTTACATGACGAGGATCTTTTCCGGTCAAAGCTTGTATCTTATCTAAACGATATCTCAATGTATTCCTGTGAATATATAACCGATCAACAATTCTTTGTAAATCACCACCCTCTTCAATGTAACTTCTTAATGTGTGGGCAAGTTCCGCTTCTTGTGTTAATGGCTTGTAAAAGTCAGCCCAACTACCGTTTTCTTCAACAGCTCCTGCAGTGATGAATAGCCTTTCCAGCTGATAAGATTCAAAAAAATAAATACTTCCCTCCGGATCAAGAGCCTTCCCTAACCGCAATGAATCTCTAGCGTGTTCAAAGGACAATGACAGCCGGCTTATGTCGTCTGCGACAGTTCCTATCGCCACCAGCACCTGGCCTCCTACTGCATTTTCCATTGTTCTTTGCAGCTGCCCAACCACATGCTTTAAATGATGATCAGAAATCGGCTGCCTTAAAAGAACCAATTCATGACGAAAAGTCATGCCAAGCAAATCATCCGCATTCTTATCGTATTGAATTGCATGCATCATTTTATGCACAGCGTCTTCTGAGGATGGAACTGGCTGAAAAATGATGGCCATTCGGCGCTTATCTAAATCCATTCCCAGCCATGCAGCTCGGTTCTTTAGCTGATGATCACCAACGTCCGAATCAGAAATTAACTGATTGACAATTTCACTCTCTATCCGCTGCCGCCACTGCACTCGTTCAAGCAGAAAAGACTGCTCTAACACTAGCTCAGCTGCCATTTTCACCAGCTCGGCATGATGCCGAATGTCCTCTGGCTCACCAGTAATGCCAATCACACCAACCACTTGTTCACGAAAGCAAATGGGCAAATTGATTCCTGGTCTTACTCCTTCTAAGTGCAAGGACGCATCGTGGTCAATTTCCATACTGTTCCCGTTTGTGAGCACAAGTCGTGCACCATCATGTTTCTGACCAATCCTTTTTCGTTCACCAGAACCAATGATGACACCATCCGCATTCATTACATTGATATTTTTATCTAAAATACGCATCGTACGTTCAACCATTTCTTGTGCCAATTCAGTGGTTAAAAATTGCATGAGGCATCTCTCCTGAAGGTGTTTTCATTCAATGTAACATAGTGTCATTGCACAATAAATGCAAAGTGTTTAAAAATGAGCCATTGACAAAGGTACATTGAAAAGTGTTTAATCAAATCAAAGGACCGACCGACAGTCTAGTCAAAAGAAAGGATGGCTTTATGAGAACCGTTAAACATCCTGAGGAACGTAAAAATGACATCTTAAACGCATCAGAAGAGCTCTTTTCTACCAAAGGCTATCAGCAAACAACGATTATCGACATTCTGAAAGCTGTTGGCATTGCAAAAGGCACTTTTTATTATTACTTTTCATCCAAAGAAGAAGTGATGGATGCCATTATTGACAGGATCATCAAAGCAGATATCATCGTGGCAAAGCGTATTGCGGCAGAGCCAGCCCTTCCAGTCGTCGACAAACTATTTCGCATCATCATGGCGCAATCGCCAAAGCAAGGAAGCAATAAACAGGGCATGATTGAACAATTTCACCAGCCTTCTAATGCAGAGATGCACCAAAAAAGCTTAATCAAAGCGATTAAAGAACTATCACCCGTTTTAGCTGATGTCATTCAGCAAGGGGTGGAAGAAGGAACATTTAAAACAAATTACCCTCAAGAAACGGTGGAATTCCTTCTTGCTTCTGCACAGGTCATATTTGATGAGGGCCTTTTTCAATGGACAGCCGAAGAGAGTATGCAGCGAGCGCTAGCTTTTATTGATATCCTCGAATCCTCATTACATGCAGAAAAGGGGAGCTTCTCCTTTCTTCTGAAACGTTTAACTGGAGAGCTTGATGAACACAATCAGTGATTGGTCACTTCAATACCAATCCTGCATACATTATAGACTGACGGTCGGTCTAAAAGGAGAGTGATACCCTTGTCTTTATTATCTAAAAGAGGTTCATCCGACTTTATTTACCTCGTGCTCGGACAGATTATTTCCGTTTTTGGGTCTTCCTTAATTCGGTTTGTTCTATCTTTACACGTGCTGGATATGACTCAGCGCGTTGACTTATATGCCTTACTATTCGCTTTATCCAATGTCCCGCTCCTTCTTTCCCCCTTAGCAGGCGCAATCGCTGACCGGTATAACAGAAGGAACTTGATGATTTTATTTGATGTTCTCACCGGCATCATGATTCTGGCTTTTTATTTTTGGTTATTCTCAGGCAATGATTCACTCTTTATGATCGGAGCGGTCATGGTGCTTCTTGGTGTGATGAGCACGTTCTATGCTCCCGCTGTGATGTCCAGCATTCCACAGTTAGTAAAACAGGAACACTTAGAACAAGCAAACGGGATCGTTAATGGCGTGCAGGCACTTTCAGGTGTTCTCGCTCCTATTATCGGCGGAGTTCTGTACGGACTGATTGGAAGTCAATCCATCATAGGTGCCAGTGCCATCGTGTTTTTTCTATCAGCATGCATGCTTTTACGGTTAAACATCTCCTTCTCCCCTAGCCCCTTAACGGAAAATATGGGCAAAGTGCTCGTAAAAGATATGAAACAAGGATTTACCTATATTGGCAGTCAGACATTTTTAAAAAGAGCCATGTTGCTTGCTGCAATGTTAAATTTCATCCTCACGCCATTTTTTATCGTAGGTGGTCCAATTATTTTAAGGGTCACAATGAAAAGCAGTGACATCATGTATGGTGTAGGCATGGGCTTAATTGAGTTCGCTGTCATCGCAGGAGCTCTGCTAGTTGGACTTGTAGCAAAGCATTGGCGCATCCCTACTTTATATCGCTGGCTGATCGTCATCGCGATCATCTTGCTACCTGTCGCATTCTCAACATCCAACACAGCTCTTCAATTTGGCACTTATCCAGCTTATTTTCTCTTTCTAGCAGGATGTCTTCCAATTGCTATGCTGCTTACAATGATCTCAATCGTTGTGATTTCACATGTTCAAAAGAAAACGCCAAATAATCAATTAGGAAAAGTGATGGCCAATCTGACAATGGTTTCTCAATGTGCTGCCCCGCTTGGTCAAATGATGTATGGGTTCTTGTTCAATACGTTTTCAGCAAACATGTATGTGACAGTACTAATAGTCAGTACTTTCATGTTTGCCCTTGCCTATTTAACAAAAAATATGCTGCAACATGAAGGAGAATCAGCCTCATGAGACTGACGTTTATCAAGAAAGACTTAACCCGCCATCGTCTCATTTCCATCGGTTTAATCATTTGCATTATGATGACATCATTTCTAGCAACAAGTGCCGCTCAAATGATAGTACAGCTGAATGGTTCCATTTCTAATCTGCTCCATTCAGCTAAGGCACCAGACTTTGTCCAAATGCATGACGGCAGACTAAAGGAAAAAGATATTGAGGCATTCTCAAGAAAGCAGTCCATGGTAAAAGCACATCAAATCGTCCCAATGATTCCAATTGAACATGCAAATATCAAGTTCGGAAACGAACCCGCCAAAGCAGGTGTGATGGATCATTTATTTGTAAAACAAAATCGTTATTTTGATTTTCTTTTAAATGAACAAAATGAAAAGCTCACTGTCAGTAAAGGTGAAGTGGCTGTGCCTATCTACTTTCAGCAAAGGTATCATCTGAAAATAGGAGAAACGTTACTGATTGGGAAAGGGGCTCATCAATTCTCTTTCCGCATTAAAGCATTCTTGCGAGATGCACAAATGAACCCCAGTCTTGTTAGTTCGAAAAGATTCCTTCTTCATCACAAAGATTGGGACGCAATGAATCAAGTGTTTCATAAAAAGGAATATTTAATTGAATTTTTACTGCATGATGCCGCTCAGGCAGATGCCTTTCAAGCAATCTACCAGTCATCACAGCTTCCACAACAAGGGCCAGCTGTCACATTACCTTTGCTGCGTATGCTGAACGCATTGACAGATGGAATGGTGATCGCCATTCTCCTACTTGTTTGCATGCTGCTCATCGGTATAGCTCTTCTCTCTCTTCATCTTGCTATGACTGCTTCTATAGAAGAGGACGAACGTGAAATTGGAATATTGAAGGTGCTTGGGATTCCTTTAACAAGAATCAAGCAATTATACGTTGGAAAATATGCCTTCCTTGCTAGTATAGGGTGTACAGCAGGATATGGGTTAACTCTTATATTTGGTGATATGTTTACAGCCAATATTCAGCGATACATGGGGAGTCAGCCTTCTTTTACTTCTTGGTTCATCCCGCTTTGTGTTTCTATTGTGATGGCAGTGATCATCATTTCTTGCAGCTATACTGTCCTAAGAAAGTTTGGCCGAGTATCAGCCGCTCAAGCACTTCAAGGCAGCGTCATTTCAACGAATGATAAAAAACAAATACCCTTGCATCTCAAGAAAAACAGGTTCATCTCAGTCAATATTTGGCTTGGTTTAAAAGATCTGTTATCACGAAAGAAGTTGTACACAACAATTACTTGTATTATCGCCCTTTGTACATTTTTGATGCTGCTGCCTATTCAACTATGGTACACCTTACAATCACCGGATTTCATCACATATCTTGGCTCTGGTCAAAGTGACCTTCGAATTGATATACGACAAGGAAATCATCTAGAAGAAAATACTAATAACATAGAATCAATGATCCGTGAAGATCGAGATATTCATGCATCAGCCATATATGAAACAACCTCTCTTCAGGCAAAATCAAAGGAGAATTCATTAGAAACACTCTATTTAGAAACAGGGAATCTCTCAGCATTTCCTCTCACCTATTTACAAGGGCGACAGCCTTTAAAGAAGAAAGAAATTGCCTTATCAGTTCTCAGTTCAGATTCACTCCAAAAAAAGATAGGAGAAAAAATTATTCTCGTAACAAATGGACAGGAAATTCAAAAAACTGTGACTGGCATTTATCAGGATGTCACCAACGGCGGGAAAACAGCAAAAGCAATAACACAGCCCTTTCCTCAATCAGTCCTTTGGAAAACCATTCAAATTCAACTAAACCAAGGAATAGAAATTGCGGAGAAAAAGACAGTATTTGAAAAAGAGATATCTCCTGCAAAAGTGACAGATATGAAAGAATACGTTCATCAAACAATCGGCAGCACAGCATCTTTAGTAAAAGTCGTTGCATTTTTGTCTATATTAGCTGCTTTTGGAACTGCCAGTTTGATGTTATTCATGTTTCTGCATATGTTAAAAGCAAAAGATTCAAGTCGAAACCATTTATTACGAACGATTGGATTTTCTAAAAAAGATGTAACAGTACAATATATGACAAGTTTTATCGTCGTTATCTCTTTGGGCACCTTTATTGGCACGATCGCTGTCCACACAATTGGACCAGCTTTAATGAGTGTAGGTGGAGCATCCTTAGGGGCATCAAGCCTTCAGTGGCTGGCACCACAATGGGTGTCAGTTGTGTACCCAATCACACTGTTGATTGTCAGCTTAGCTTTAACCGCTTCGTTATTGAAGACGTTTTTTACTAGTCAAACTACTCGTCATACACTTTCATAAGGAGATGTTTCACATGGAACACTTGATTGAAACAAAACGATTGTCTTTGCAAATTAATTCTTTAATCATTCTTAAAGATATCCATTTATCGATACATCCTGGGGAATTTGTGACGATTATGGGCCCTTCCGGATGCGGGAAAACCTCCTTGCTTTATCAGCTTAGCGGGATAGAAACAGCCTCAACAGGAGAGATCAAATATAAGGGCCATTTATTATCAGAAATGACAGATAAACAGTTAACTGCTCTGCGTTTAACAGATATGGGATTTGTCTTTCAACACAGCCACTTACTAAAAAACCTTAATCTGTTTGATAACATCATTGCTGCAGCTTACTTAACAAAGAAGAAGCCAAGAAAAGAAGTGAATGAACGAGCTAAATATTTAATGGAGAAACTTGATATTGATCATTTAGCAGATAGATATTTGTCAGAAGTATCAGGAGGTCAGCTTCAAAGAGCCTCTATCTGTCGAGCGCTTATGAATGAACCAGACATTCTTTTTGCTGATGAACCAACAGGTGCTCTTAACTCTCATGCAACGAAGGATGTGATGAATATATTTTCGAAAATCCATTCTGAAGGAGCAACACTATTGCTTGTCACACATGACCCAAAGGTTGCTCTTCGTTCTGAAAGAATCATGTTTATGAATGACGGAGAAATAACAGCCAGCTTACATTTAGGGAAATTTGATGAGGCAAGTGCCGAGAAACGGGAGACCAGATTAAATCAATGGCTTCAAGATTTAGGTTTTTAAGTTGGAATAAAACAGGCAGCTTTCTGCCTGTTTTACTTTTCCTGACACTCAAATGAATAATCCATAGACAAACTATTAGTTTCTAATATGATTTTGCCGCCTACTTGTTGGCAAGATTCTGTCAGCAATTCTATTTCTTTGCTATAAAAATATCTCTTTGACATATAAAGAGTCAATAAAACAAGTAACAGTGTCGCCATAATCACTGTGATTTGCCAGTTTAAGATTTTAAATCTTTTTTTCATATCAACATCCTTCCCAACAGACTAGTGTTAGTGCTTGCTATTTATTTTGTCTGCTTCTATCAGTTTCTATTCCAAATTTGATCTAGCATCATCATAACTGATTTCCTTTAATGGATCTACCTTCCAACTTACCCACAGATCACCCAAAATCTCTTTATTTGTAATATACCAGTGATATTTTCGATCATAATCATAAAACCCATTGTATATATTCCTTTTTCAGACGATTAAAAAAAGATTTTAATCATTTGTAAAAACATTCAATCATCATTACAATTTCGTACATCACATGACCATAGGTCCTTTTTATTACCTCTTGGCAATCACCTCACAGAAATGATTATATTTTTCCAAAAATTGTGATATCGTTTTTTATGAAACAGGTGAAAGGATCTTAAAGAGGTGAAATTTCATGGCTATCATTTCTGCTGAACAGGTGGGGAACCGTTTAAATGATTGGCGAATTGCGATTCGCAAACATGATGTACAAAGTGCTAACGCAATGTACACAGAATTAAAGCAATTACTTCAAGAAATGGAAGAGAATCAGGAGGTATTGACTTATTATTCATTGCTAGAAGGCAAGTATAAACTCATGATATATGAACGAAGAGGTAAAAAGCTGAATGAACAGACAGAGCTAGATTGCCCCTCTAAAACAAACGACTTAATTGAATACTATTTTTACCTATACAAAGCCCTTTACGCTTCATATAACAGAGACTATGCATCAGCCATTGGACTGTTTAAAATTGCCGAGAAAAAACTGCAAAACATTCCGGATGAAATAGAAGTAGCTGAATTCCATACGAAAATCGCCAACTTATATATGCTACTTCGTCAGAGCCTAATTTCTCTTCACTATATTCAGAATGCTATAGATATTTTCAAAAGTCATGAAGGGTATGAAAGAAGACTAGCGACAGCCATTGTCATCGCTGCTGCTAATTATATGGATATTGGCGACTTCACAAGAGCAGAAAACTACTACAAAAAAGCATTACACATCGCTGACAGTCTAAATGATCATTTTCTAACTTCACAGCTTTTTCATAATATCAGTATTCTTTATGCCGAAGCTGGAGAATCGAAAAAATGTATCGATGCCCTAGAAAAGGCTCTAAGTGATGAAAACTACCTCTCATCGTGCTATTTCCATCACACCATGTTTATGTTAGTCAAAGAGCTGCTCTCTATTGATGAAAGAACACAAGCTCTCTATTACTTCGAATTGGTCAAACAAAAACATGAATCAGAGAAATGCCCCATCTATACAGCAAAAATGAATTTGCTTTACCATCTATACTTTACTGAGGATATGTCTCAAAAAGCTCAAGCCTGTTTCGAGGAAATCAGTATTCTAAAAGAATTAAAGGATGCTGAAGGTGTCTGTGAATTAAGTGCACTAGCTGCAAAACACTTTGAAGATTTAGGTGCCATTCATCTAGCCTATCTCTTTTTGAAGGAAGCCTATCACATGAACCATCCTATATTTGAATGGAGGAATTCTAATGAAAAAAATGAGTTTATTGATCATCGCATTAACCATCGTCGTTTTCGGACAAACAGTGTCTTTCAATTCGTTAAATGAGACGAATTCTGGCACAACAGAACGACCTATCGGAACTTAATATAAAATTGATCACAGCAAAGAACCACTTGCCCGATCACAAGGCAAGTGGTTCCACCATTATTTTAATTGCTGATAAGATATGAGGCGGTGTATATGTACCGCAAGATAAGTAAGCTCATCATTAGGAATGACGATACTATGCACCTGTTTAATATAATCTTTGATTTTAAAAGCAACATCCATCGCCTGAGGATACAAGTGTGCAATTTGTTCAAACAACTCATTTTCTTGATCCGAGAGTAATTTATTTGCATAAAACCTCTCTACAAAGAACTTCACATGTGTAATGAACCGACTGTAATGAATATTTTCTTGGTCCATTTTCATATTCAGTGTATAGCGCACAAGATTGACAATGCTTCCGATCATTTTGGCATATTTCATGCTATCTTTCGAATCGGATTCTTCACCTAATGCATTGATTAAGTGAAAGGCGATATTGGCAGCTTCTTCTTTTGGCAATTGTATGCCCAATGTATCATTGACTAACTCAAGAGCGTACTTCCCTACTTCAAATTCTTCAGTATAGTAATTTTTGATTTCCCAGTACACTCGGTTCGTAATATTAATATTCTTTTTATGTCGTTCAACAGCAAAATTCAAATGATCCATTAAGGTAAAATAAACCCCTGAATTTAGATTTGAATTTAACCTTTTTTCTGCATATTGGACGATGCGCTGAGTTAAATCGATAAACTCTTGAGGCATTGAATCTAACAATTGAAGAAATTCCTTTGCTCTCATGTTATCGACTGACATAAAGACTTGGTCCGCTTTTTTCTCTTCTATCATTTGACCCGGTTTCTGTCCGTAGCCAATCCCACGGCCAAACAAAACCATCTCCTGTTGGTTCTGATCTTCCGCCAGGACCACACTCGAGTTTAAAACTTTTTTTATTTTAAACATCGTCATCACCTGTTTTCATGATTGTGGTGTTCAATCAAGCGATTCACCATTTGTCTCAATGACTTTTTGGTACCAATAAAATGAGTCTTTTCGAGATCGTTTTAACGTTCCGTTTCCATCATCATCTTGATCTACGTGAATAAAGCCATAGCGTTTTGACATTTGTGATGTACCTGCACTAATAATATCAATTGAGCCCCAGCTCGTATATCCAAAGAGATCGACGCCCTCTTCAATCGCTTCTCTCATCTGGCGGAAATGCTCTTTAAAATAGTTAATCCGATAGTCGTCATGGATAGAGCCATCACTTTCAACTACATCCTTTGCACCCATTCCATTCTCGACAATGATAAGAGGTTTTTGATAGCGATCATACAGTTCAATTAAAGAAATTTTCAGACCAACCGGATCAATTTGCCAGCCCCAGTCAGTTGAAGGCAGGTAAGGATTTTTGACTCCACGAATCGTGTTTCCTTCTGTCTGTTCTAACCCTTCTTGAGCTGATTCAGTTAAAGACATATAGTAGCTAAATGAAATGAAATCGACTGTATTTTCTTTTAGAATGTTGAGATCATCTGCTTCCATTTGAATATGAATATTTTTTCTCTCAAGCATCCGTGTAATCAGTGGCGGATATTCGCCAAACACCTGAACATCTGCATAAAAATAGTTTTCTAAGTTTTGTTTTAAGGCTTGTTCCACATCATTCGGGTGACACGTATGCGGATACGTTGTCAATTTTGTCAGCATACACCCAACCTGGCTGCCTGGGATAATACGATGGCAATCAGCTGTGACAAGAGCAGATGCAACAAATTGATGATGAAGTGCTTGATACACCGTCTCTTCTACTTTACCTTCTGGGCAACGATCAGGAATAATTCCTGCTGTAATGAATGAGTGGCGGTGAATACTATCAATTTCATTAAAGGTGAGCCAATATTTCACATCATGTTGATAACGTTCGAAACATACATTGGCGAACTTCACAAAGAGATCGACCACTTTTCTTTCCACCCAGCCGTTATATTTCACACTAAGGGCTAAAGGCATTTCATAATGAGAGAGTGTCACAATCGGTTCTATATTGAGTTTTTTCATTTCGGCAAATACACGATCATAAAATTGCAGCCCTTTTTCATTTGGTTCAGCTTCTTCTCCAGTAGGGAAGATCCGGCTCCACGCAATAGAAATGCGAAGTGTTTTAAAGCCCATTTCAGCAAATAGAGCCAAATCCTCTTTATAGTGATGATAGAAATCAATCCCTCTGCGTTTAGGGTACTTTTTATCGTCTGGGTCTTTTATTGCACGATCTATATTTTCAGAAGTCACAGCAAGATGTCCTTCATAATCTTCTACACTTAAATTGGAACGATACATTGCAATATCTGCAACTGATGGTCCCTTTCCATCTATATTCCAAGCGCCTTCTGCTTGGTTGGCGGCAATGGCGCCGCCCCATAAAAATCCTTTTGGAAAACCTTTAATTGTTGTCATCTGTTTAGCCTCCTAATTGTGTGACAACCATCAATGTATCTTGACGATTGACCTCTTGTAATGGCTGTACCTTTATTTCATATTGATCTGTATTTGTGATGACAGCAAGTGTAACTGGATCATAACCTGCTGCTATGATTTTTTCTACATCAAATTCAATCAGTAAATCTCCTGCTTGAACACGTTTACCAACCTGCACTTTTGGATGAAAATACTGTCCTTCCAGTTGAACGGTATCAATGCCAATGTGGAATAATACTTCAACCCCTTGGTCCGTTTTCATACCAAGTGCATGATTTGTTTCGAACAGCATAGTCACTTCACCATCTACTGGTGCATAAAGCGCACCTTCTGAAGGGACAATGGCAATCCCGTCTCCCATGACCTTTGAAGAGAAAATATCATCTTTTACTTCAGATAGAGAGATCATTTGACCAATCACAGGACTTTTGAATGTTTCACCCGCTCCAATTTGTTCAGCAAATGCCGCTTGATCATTTGTCTTTTCTTCTACTGTTTTATCCTTACCTAATACAAAAGCAGCGATAAAAGCGACAATAAAGGAAATGATTGCTCCAATGACAGCAAACATTAGATTTCGTGGGAGCTCATCTGATATAAACATTGACATACTTGCTAATCCAGGGCCAACAAGTACAAAGGCTTGTATACCAACTAATCCAATGAAGATCCCGCCAACAAACGAACCAATCATGACACTTCCAAGAACTCGCTTATTTTGAAGTGTCACACCATACAAAGCAGGCTCTGTGATACCAAAAAATGCTGAAATCCCTGCCGAAATGGCTGTTGATCTGAGTACCTTGTCTTTTGTGCGTAATGCTACAGCGAAACACGCTCCACTTTCCGCAATATTATGTGCAAGTGATGCAGGTAAATAAAGTGCTTCTTTCCCAAGGGTTCCCATCGTTGTGACTGCATAAGGGACCATTGCTTTGTGCATACCTGATGCGACCATGAATGGGAGGACTGCTGCTAAAATCGCGACAGCTACCCAGCCTACTGTATTAAACATTGCGAGAATGATGGATGAAAAACCTTGTCCTGCTGTAAAACCAATCGGTCCTAATAGAAGTAATGTAATTGGTACAGTAATGACCAATGACATCATTGGAACAAAGAAAATCCGAATTGGTTTTGGTGAAAATCGTGTAAAGAATTTTTCCATTTGAGCGTATAGCAATACAGAAAGGGTTGCTGGGAACACTTGATACGCATAAGCTATATTTTTCACGTCGAATGACAGCAATTGCGCGCCTTCAGTAAGCATAGCCGTCATGTTCGGAAGAAGAAGCGCGCCGACTGCTGATAGTGCGACCAGTGGGTTCACCTTTAGTTTATTCGCCGTCGTTACAGCGACTAGTAAAGGCAGGAAGTAAAGCGGCGCGTCCCCTACCATGTTCAATATTTGATAGGTTTGACCCTTTGCATCCATCCAGCCTAATAGAGAGAAAAGGAGAAGAAATGATTTTAAAATCCCTCCGCCTGCGATAGCTGGAACAAGCGGCTGGAATACACCGACAATGAAATCTAACAGAACTGTGCCTATTTTTCTTTTTTCTTTTGGTTGATTAGATGGCACAACTTGCCCCGATGAGCTGCCACCCATTAGACTTGTTACCTTTTGATACACTTCAATCACGTCATTCCCAATCACCACTTGGCATTGTCCTGACATTCTCACAGCTATGACACCTGGTGTTTTTTCTAGTGCTTGTACATCTGCTTTTTTCTGATCAATTAGTGTGAAGCGAAGTCTTGTTGAACAGTGCTCAAGGTGCGCAATGTTTTCTTTACCGCCAACATGCTTTAAAACGTCTTTGGCAACTTGTGTGTAATCCATTTTTCCTCCCCCTTTTCCCATACATGAGACCTATATTTTGGCAATAAAAAAAGGACCTAAAACGACAAATTAAAGAAATTCATCGTTTTTAGATCCTGCCTGCATGACCAGTCACATGTCTAATTTATTTATATTGGATTTGATTTTAGTATATATTGATTATATGAAAGCGTCAACATTTATTTTTCAGAAATTTATTAAGGTCTATATACCCAAATTGATTTTCTTTTATTTAGTTAAAACAACCTTTCTCGCTTTTTTATACATCGATATCCTTTTATCATCAATAAGAACTATCTCCATTAAAAAAACCAGATAAGTTTACTCATCTGGTTTCCATCATCTATTTTTTTCTTTCTTCTGCCTGCTTTTTGAATGCTTTCGCTTGTTTTTGGTATTCCTGTTTCGTAACCGCTTTTAACTCTACGGTACCGCCTGTCATTTTAAATGGAAGTTTGATTGATTTTACATCTCGATCAGTGGAACCTTTAATGATCCCCTCTTCAATTGAAGGCTCATGGCCCATTTTAAAATTTCTTCCATCCGTTTCACCCGAGACTTCTAATCTCATTTCTTTATAAGGCTTACAATCCTCTCCGGGAACCGTTGTGATTAGAAGGGAGCCGGTCCATCCAATCTCAATATGCATGGTTTTCACCTGTAAAAATAATTGTTTGTCCTTTGCCGTATAGAGAAAGCCATATACCTTTGCCACTTTCTCCTTGAAGTTTCTCATACTATCATAAAACCTATCTTCCGCGGTATCAAATAGATAATCATATTGTTTTTGGATATCTTTATGATATTTCTCTAGCTTTTTTTGATTGATTGCCTTATAAATCGTGCTTTTCTTTTCGCCTTGTTTTTTCACTGAAAGGTTTTTTCCTGAAAAATGAACATCGTATACGATCGTTTCTTTACCTTGTGTGACTCTGAATTCATACCCATTTTCTTTTGAACTGCCGGATACGACAAATTGTTTTTTATAGATATGCGGATACCATCTTTCTTCTTCTATATACTTTTCATTCAAATGCCCTGTTACTTTCCCTTTGCTCTCAGATACCTTAAACCAGCTCATGCTATCCTTCGTTTTATACGCAAATGCATAGGAATGATTCAATGAATTCTTTTGTGCGATTGCTTGATATGCTGTCCAGCCGCCTCCACCTAAGATGAGTACTGCCAGGATAGACACGACCCACATTTTCAATTTACTCATACGTACCTCCACTAATATATGATTTAAAAAACCTTCATGATCCCTATTTAGATATTCAACTAAATTCTGATCGCCCTGAAATGCCATTCACAACATTCATCTGTTCCAACACGATCTACTTTTGCAATTCTTTCGCCTTCTTTTTGAATTCTTCTGTTTGTTCTTGATATTCCTCTTTCGTGACCGCTTTAAATTCTATTGTCCCGCCTGCCATTTTAAAAGGAAATTTAATGTATGTTGCGTCTCGGTCAGTTTCACCTAAAATAAAACCCTTTTCAATTGCAGGATAAGTACTCAAATCAAACATCATCCCATCTGAAACTCCACCAGCTGTATGTTTCGTTTCTTTATAAGGTTCACCACCATCTCCTGGGGTCTTTCTCATTAGAAAAGAACCTGCCCATTCAGACTGCATATACATTCGTTTTACTTTTAGAAATAGTTGGTACGAACCATCCTCTGCCGTATACAAATAACCATAAGCGCCTGTTACTTTCTTAATGAAGTTTCGTACATAATCATGAAATCTATTTTCCGTGTCATCCATCAGTTTCTCATATCGAGTATGAATGTCCTGTTGAACAGCACGTAGGTTTTTTTGATCAACTGCTTTGTATGTGATGCTGTGCTTTTCACCTTGTTTTTTCACAGAAAGATCCTTTTCGGCAAGGTGAACTTCATATGTGACCGTTTCTTTCCCTTGCTTCACATAAAATTCGTAACCGTTTTCAATTGATTTCCCAGTTAATTGATATTTGTTGATAAACATATTGGGATCATAATGCCTTTTCGGATTTTCCTCTAAAATGGTTTCATTCAGATGACCTGTTACTTTTCCGTTTCTTTCCGTTACCTTGAACCAGTTCACACGATCATGAGTCTTATATGCAAAGGCGTAGGGGTGATTTAAACCACTCTTTTTTGCGATTGCTTGATAGGCTATCCAGCCGCCTCCACCAATAATTAGTACTGCCAAAATAGCCATGGTCCAGACTTTGTATTTACTCATATGTCCCCCTCCAAAATATGATCTTTCAATCTATATGAATGATTCATTTCATGAATTAACAAATCAGTGATCTCTTCACCTCCTTTCTAGCATTTGTTTTTTTCTCATACATCTTGTGTCTGCAGCTATACATCGTTTATTATATATCTAAATAATATATCTTTTAGATAGGTGTGCTGATATGAAAAAATACAATGATACGACGTATGCGATTTTAGGTATTTTAACGACAGATTGTAAGTCAGGGTATGAAGTGAAGCAATTAATTGATAGGAGCTTGCATCACTTTTGGAAAATTAGTTATGGACAAATTTATCCAGCTTTAAAGTTAATAGTCGAGGAAGGGCTTGCGAAGGTTTCACCCGCTTCTACAACTGGGCGCTCAGACAAGCGGGAGTATCATCTGACTGAAAAAGGGCTGGACACGTTGAGGCAATGGCTGGCGCATCCGCTCGATCAAGTACCATCAGAACGAAATGAAGTGTTATTAAAGTTATTCTTTGGTCAATATCTTTCGTTTGAGAAAAAATTGGTGCTTTTACAGGATTATGAGAGGCAGCTCCGTATCCGTTATGAGACATATGTTGCGATTGAACAAAACATTCAAGAGCTGTATCCAGATGAAGCTGATGCGAAGTATTGGCTGTATACGTTAGATTACGGAAAGAAAGTGGCGCAGGCTGGAATTGATTGGTGCGTGGAGACCTGTGAATCGATGAAGAAAGAAGGGTGAACAAGTGAAAAAAAATATACGTGCTGGCAGGTATACAACAGACAATTCTGAGCCGATTGTTGTGTTCATTATCGGAATGAGAATCAATAAACGCTGGGCTGTCCATCAATGGCTGCCAGTATTTAAGGCGATGCCGGGGATGATCAAAGAACTTTATACACATCAAGAAGAACTTGGTTTTCTAGGGACAGAAAATTACTTCGGTTTACGCACAACCACCATGATCCAATATTGGAAATCAACAGAGGACCTCCTTGCCTACGCCAAGATGGAGAAGCATTTGGCTGCTTGGAAAGGATTTAACCAAAGAGCACGAAATAATGACGCGGTCGGAATTTATCATGAAACGTATCAAATTCAAGCCGGCTCATATGAATCTATCTACGTGAACATGCCTTCATATGGATTGAGCCAAGCTAAAGCGCCCATCCTAATTGGAAAAGGGAAAGGAAAAGAAACCGCAAAAGAACGCCTTTCTACAACAAATTCCTAGAGCTGATTCTCTAGGAATTTCTTTTTGCAACCATCACAAAATGTTTTAATATGCGGGCAGTTAATCCCCAAATGGTGTAACGATCGTAATCATAAAACCACTCCTCAATCGAACGACTCCCCCAGCTGTATTTTTCTCCATTCATGATTTTTTCATAAGGAAAGTCCTCTCCTGGTGTTGGCTGCACCGATACATGGTGTAAGTACGGTTCGTATTGGATGAGCCATGATAGAGGCACAGTAAAGGTCTCCTCTACTTCTTCTTGATTAAAGGAATGTTTGACCTGCTGTTCATCAATGATTCCGACAAATGGATATACCACAAAGGATGGAGAGGCAATATAAGGACTGAGCTGTCCTAACACCTTGACGGATTCGGGCGGAATCCCTAGTTCTTCATATGTTTCCCGCAGTGCAGCTTCCTGTGCGGTTTCGCCGCCGTCGAGTTTGCCTCCTGGGAAGCTAATATCGCCAGGCTGTTTTCTCATCGTCAGTGATCGTACTTCAAATAAAACATGCCATTCCCCGTTTACTTGCACCAAAGGGACAAGGACTGCAGCTTTGAACGCTGTTTCTTCTCCAATAAATAAAGGTTGAGATTGATGTAAGTCATTTTTTAATTGGTCAATGAACACGGGCATCACCTATTTTCTGTTTCTCTTTCTTTTAGCGTATCATGGTTCATCTTTTGAAGAAAGATGATCTTTCTGACAATTATTTTTATCAATTTGACAACTTTACTTGTCAAATTGAATAATATGCTTTACAATCAAAGAAAGATTCAGATCAAATTGAGGTGACAGAATGAAAAATCGATTAAAAGAGCTTCGTGCGCGTGATGGTTTGAACCAAACTGAGCTTGCCAATCGTGCAAAAGTTTCTCGTCAGACCATCAGCTTAATGGAGCGAGATGAACTAATGCCATCTCTCTTGCTCGCTGTTAAGCTTTCACGAATTTTTCAGGAACCCATTGAACGTATTTTTCTATTCGAGGAGGATGAACTATCATGAAAACTGTATACAAAATGCTCTTAGGTGCTCTCCTTGGCTTTCTCGGTGCTTACTGTCTGCTTGCAGCTGAATTTGAGATGACCCTTCTTGATGTTGCATTTGAAGCGACTCTTGTCATCAGCGGCTTGACGATTGTATTAATTGTTTATTGTTTTTCAGGGATTTCACGTATGAAGAAAAGAGTATCACTTTCGGTATCTGGAGATGAAGAGGATGAACTCGAAGTAAAACAGTATCGCACCTTTACTGATTCGACTTTAGCCAATACGGTAAGTACCATTTTATCCATTATTGCCATCGGTATGGCTATCGTCACCGAACAGCCTATTTGGCTGATTCTCGTCAATGTTGCTATATTTATCGTCACCATTATCAGTTCTTACGTAGCAATATCCGTTCTAAAACTTGTCTACCCTAATCGCAATCTCCCAAGCCCTTCTGACAAAGATTATAGTAAAAAACTGCTTGCTATTTCCGACGAAGGTGAAAAGCATGTGATGCTTGGCGGATTGTTTCACACGTATCAAATGATGAACATCTTATTGACCGGTGCCATGTTTATTCTGATCGTGTATTCCCTTGGAGCCAATCACTCTCAGCTCTTTTCAATCATCGTGATTGGACTTGTTTTAATTATTTTGAATGCAAATTATATGTTCAGGATTAGAAATCGTTAAATAAACAAAAAGCACAGCCTAATACAAAGGCTGTGCTTTTTTCTGTCCATTATGACGCACGGCGTTTCTTTCGTGCATAAATCAATAATAAGAAACCAAACCAAACCGGTGTTAACAAGAGCGCCGGACGTGTTGCATCCGCAAACAGCATGATCACAAGAATGGCAGCAAAAAGGACAAGAACACAAATGTTTACAAAAGGTGTGAACGGTGCTTTAAAGGTAGATGCTGCATGCAGTTCAGGCTTTGTTTTTTTATATTTCAAATGGCAAATTAGAATTATACTCCATACCCAAATGAAACAAATGGCGCTGATGGTTGTGACAATACCAAAGGCTTGTTCTGGAATCAGCTTGCTTAAAAGAGCACCGACCGAAACTACAATCGTTGAAACGAATAGTGCATTACTTGGAACAGCGTGCTTGTTCAGGCGGCCAAAGGAAGATGGGCCCTGTTTTTGATGACTGAGATTATACAAAATTCGGCTCGTTGAGAACATACCGCTATTACAAGCCGAAGCCGCAGACGTCAAGACAACAAAATTAATGAGTCCCGCTGCTACTGGAATTCCAATCAGCCCAAAGGTTTTCACAAAAGGACTTTCTGATGCACTGAGCTCAGTCCATGGATTGATACACAGTAAGACAAAAATGGCGCCCACATAGAAAAAGAGAATTCTTAATGGAATTTTATTAATCGCAGATGGGATGTTTTTTTGCGGATTGGCTGTTTCTGCTGCGGACACACCGACCAGTTCCACTCCCACATACGCAAAGATGACCATTTGGAATGACAGTAAGAAGCCTGTGACACCATGCGGGAATAGTCCGCCGTGTGACCAAAGATTCGTTACCGTCACCGGCCCTGCATCTGTTTGGAAACCAATGATTAAAAGGACAATTCCAACGCCGATCAGCAATAGAATCGTAATCACTTTAATGAGTGCAAACCAAAATTCCATTTCTCCGAAAAGCTTCACCGTTAATAAATTAAACCCTAGTAAAATCAACAAACAAATAATAGCAGGAATCCATTGCGGGATATCAAACCAATACTGCACATACACTCCGACCGCAATAACATCCGCCATCGCGGTCATAATCCAGCAAAACCAATACGTCCACCCTGTCACAAAGGAAGCCCACGGACCAAGGTAATCCTCTGCAATATCGGTTAATGACTGATAGCCTGTCTTCGATAAGAGTAGTTCACCAAGTGCCCTCATGACAAAAAAGATCGCCATTCCGACAATTAAATAAGCAAAAATGATCGATGGCCCTGCCAACTGAATGGTCTTTCCAGAGCCTAAAAATAGCCCAGTTCCAATGGTTCCGCCAATTGCAATCAACTGAACATGGCGGTTTGATAAATCTCGTTTTAATTCTTGTTGTTCCAATGCTAACGCCCTCCTACGACACGATCTTATACTGAAATAATGAACTCTCAAAAAGTCCATAAAAAAAGAGATTGGATGCGCTCCAATCTCACGGTCATAAAAGAATAGCAAAATAGAGAAAAGCAATACACGGCTTCATCCATGCATTACAAATACAATATTTCGTACTCTTCTGTCCTTTTGCCTGAGATTGTGAACCCTTCGGCGCCGCACATACATGCGGTCTCTCCAGAAGCTGCTCCTGCTATAGTGTGACCCACAGCAATCATAGCCTTCGTTATTTACTTAAAATGTTGCTATTTCTGAATAATTTCATATTTTACGCCTCTAAAAGAAAGCTGTCAATGGAAATCTTTTATGAGTGACGGTGGCAGCCATATAACTTCACTTCATCAATCCCCCTTGATTCATGTATAATAAATCAAAAGATGTTCGGCTCGTTTGATGGAGAAATCCCTCTTGATCAAGAACAAAGTTAGGTAATCCATGGAAGTTGGTGAAAACAAATGAAAAAAATGAACAAACAGCGTGTCACATTACAGGAAGTCGCCAAGCATGCCGGTGTTTCGACTTCAACGGCATCACTTGTTGTTCGAAATAATCCTAGAATCTCTGAAGCCACTCGAAAAAAAGTACTGCAATCCATGGAGGACTTAGGATACGTATACGACCGCGTTGCTGCCAACATGCGGTCAAAAAGCTCAAATATCGTTGGCGTGATTGTCACGGATATTTCTAACACCTTTATTTCTGAGTTTTTAATTGGCGTGCAAACCACACTTGAGTCACTGGGCTATACTGTTCTACTTGGTACGACCTTTGACAGTGTCGATAAACAGGAGCGGCTCATTTCCACAATGGTAGAGCACCGAGTGGGCGGGATTATTTTAAACCCAGCTTCAAAAAGCTCTGCACGAACGGTTAAACAATTAAATCAAATTCGCACCCCAAAAGTACTGGCAAATCGTGAATTATCAGATGTGCAATGTGACTATGTCGGTGTTGATTATGAACAAGGTGCTTGGATGGCGGTTCATCATCTTCTTCAAAAGGGGCATCGGCGTATCGCCTTCTTAGGCGGCATCAAGACCTCATCGACTTGGATTGAGCGGATGAAAGGTTTCAAAAAAGCACATGACGAAGAAAATCTGACGATTGATGATTCTCTTATTATTGACATAGAACCTACTCGTGAAGGCGGGAAAGAAGCACTTGGCCAAGTGCTTGATCAGCCTGAGCCTCCTACTGCTATTTTTTGTTTTAGCGATCTAGTCGCATTTGGGGTCATTCAAGAACTGTCAGCACAGGACATTAAGCCTGGTGAAGATATCGATGTGGTTGGATTCGATAATGTTCCTGAAGCAGAGATGTACCATCCGCCGCTCACCACTGTTTCCTCCTTCCCCCGATCCATCGGGGTAAAAGCAGCGAACCTTTTATATCATAAAATGAACGAACAGGATGAAGAGCTGCAGAGATTGATCTTAAAGCCTCAACTTCATATTAGAGAAACCGCTCCCTCATGATGAAAAAGAGAATTGCATGCAGCAATTCTCTTTTTTTGTTGATCAAGTCAATGATTTCTTTGTTTCATTTTCCTTTTTTTAAATCACAAAGTCATAAACTTGACACATTTAAAACACAGGAGTATATTTATCTCGTTGCTTCTTTTAGTATATCGTTATACCTATTTCATCTTATCGTTATTTCTATTAAAAAACAGGTGAAATTGATTTTTTATGATTCTGATCAAATCATGAACTGTCATTTTCTAATCAAGACTGGTATTATTTTTTACATTTTAGTAGAACGATGTACTTAAATGAAGAACAGATGAATATTCATTATTTTACTCATCAATCACACAAGGGGTGTTGTGATGGACTTATGTACATGTAAGGAAATATCAAAGGGTATACAAAGAATTTAACCTTAAAGGGGTTTCAAATATAGGAGTGGGAACATGAAAAATCCTTATATTAAATCATCACTTGGAATGTATTTAAACTACTTCATGCTTGGCATGATCAATATTATTGTAGCTTCTAACATGGACAGCTTATCTGAACGTTACCATGTAGATATTCCGAAAATCAGCTTGCTTGTATCGGCGATCGGAATTGGTAAACTCATTGCTCTCTTTTTCTCAGGCCGGTTAGCCGACAGTTGGGGACGTAAGCCTGTCATTATTACAGGAAATTTTCTTTACTTATTATTCTTAATCGGTATTCCAACGACAACGAGTTATACACTGGCATTCATCCTTGCGATTTCAGCAGGTATTGCAAATTCACTGCTTGATTCAGGAACCTATCCTGCTTTGACAGAGTCATTTCCGAAGAAAGCAAGTTCGGCTTCTGTTTTAGTGAAGGCGTCTGTATCCATTGGTGCGACTGTTCTTCCATTTATCTTGGCGTTCCTAGTGGCACATGACATCTTTTGGGGCTGGGCGTTCTTTGGACTAGGACTTCTTTATTTACTTGTTGGGATTTACTTAATCTTTATGCCCTTCCCGAACCATAAGCAAGTTTCTTCACAAGACGCTCTTCCAGTACAGGAGCAGCTGAAAGAAGAACCAAAAATGCTTGGCGAAGGCTTAGCTGTTGTACTCATGGGATTCACGTCAACTGCATTATTTGTCGTATGGCAGACATGGCTTCCGCAGCTCGGGTTAAAATTAATCGGACTTGGCACAGAACAAGCCACACAGCTTCTATCTTATTTTAGTATCGGTGCACTGGTATCTGTTCTCTTGCTATCGATCGTCTTAGATAAATTCATTTCACCGATTATGGTAGCGATCATTTATCCAATTGGGGCGTTCCTTGCAATGCTTTCACTTTTCCAAATCGAAGCATACAGCATTGTCATTATCAGCACTTTTTTCTTAGGGCTATTTACAGCGGGAATCTTCCAGCTGGCGATGAGTATTATGATGAAACTATTCCCGACAAACAAAGCAACGGCTTCATCCTACGTCAACATTGCGGCAAGCTCCGCGTTTATTCTCGTGCCGCTCATTACAAGTGGATTGGTCAGCACGTACGATATTAAAATGACGTTATTTTTCGATATGATCATTGCGGTTATGAGCGTATTGCTAGCGGTCTTTGTTCTTGGACGCATGAAAAAATTATTTAGATAATTAAGGAGATGTCAATCATGACAAACATACATGAACGAAATATTGATGGGAAAACAAAATTAGTCGGTCTTCTTGCTACACCAATCGGGCACAGCCTTTCACCACGGATGCATAACCTTGGCTATACACTAACAGGGATCAACTATGCTTATCTCGCATTTGAAGTAGGGAACGATGAACTAGAAGCAGCCGTATACGGTATGAAAGCAATGGGTGCAGCTGGATTTAACGTCTCTATGCCGAACAAAATGAAAGTACTAGATTACTTAGACGAACTAGACGATTCTGCAAGATACACACGTGCAAGCAATACCGTTGTCAACAAGGATGGTAAGCTCATCGGTTACAACACAGACGGTCTTGGGTATGTGAGAAACTTGATTGAACATGGCGTTGAATTAGCCGGTAAAAAGGTCACTCTCGTTGGCTCTGGCGGTGCGGCGACTCCGATTGCGATTCAGCTTGCACAATCTGGCATTCGTGAAATTAGTATTTTCGCTCGTAATGATCAATACTTTGTTCAAGCAGAAGAAAATGTAAATTATATCAACAACGAAATGAAATCTTTCGGTGTCAAAGCAAACATTTTCCCACTTGAAGACAAAGACGCGTTCCGCCGTGAAGTAGCAGAAAGCGCGATTCTAGCAAATGGGACAAGCCTTGGCATGAAACCACTAGATCAACTCAGCATTATCGATGATACACTTGATGTACTTCGTGAAGATTTGATCGTGACTGATGTCGTATACAACCCGCAAAAAACAAAGCTTCTTGCGCAAGCACAGGAAGCTGGCGCCAAAACCATTAACGGTCTTGGAATGATGCTATGGCAAGGTGCACTTGCTTACAAACTCTTTACTGGTGAAGATATGCCAGTTGATCAAGTAAAACAAATTCTTTTTGAAAATGACCGATTCTAATACAAAAAAAAGACGACTTCCCTGAACGGAGGTCGTCTTTTTTTAATCATGTACCATGATTTGGCGGTATCGATACAGGATATACAATGCGCCGATAATGGCCGCAACAGCCACCACTGCATCGAACATAAAGATTTGTAAAATGGACGAGTGACTCTGAATTAAACCTGTTACAACCGGGATGACGATAGCCGACACGCCGCCCGCAGTGGAGATAATCCCTGTCATCGTCCCTTTGTTTTTCCAGAAGAATTCAGCCATCACAGTTAACGTCAGCTGAAAGACTCCTGCTGTTGAAAATCCCAATACAAACGCATTGACGGTTCCGATGACTGGGGATTTCACGACCAAGAGCACACAAATGGAAACAAGCGTAATGATTGGATAGATCAGCAGCACAGTGACTGGACGGACAAAACGGCGCAACAGAAATGCGAGCATCACGACAGACAGCAGCCCGCCCATGCTATAGTAACTGAGCAGTTTCACAGCACTGCCCGATGCCATCCCCAATATAGCCTCACCGTACGTAGGAAGCCAAATTTGCGGCAAAGCATATAACCCATTTGACGTAAAGCTGATCACAATGAGTGCGATCCCTTCTCTCCAAAATGTAGGCTCTGTCGAGAAGCGCGGAAGTCCGTCATGGTCCGTTACCTGGACTTGTTCTACCTTGCGATGATTCGGAAATGGCAAGGTCCACAGCATCAAAACATTCACAAGATAGATCAGAGCAGGAACAAAAAATGCCATTCCATAAAACAAATCATGCTCTGCCAAAAAGAAAATCGCGAGTGGCAAAATGGTTGCCCCAATTGATATAAAGGCCTTCACCATCACATTCGCAGATCCCGATTTTTGCGGGAAAGCCTCCATTAATGCAGGATACGTCCCAGCATCCATCGCTGAATTCGCGACTCCTGCCAAAATCGCAAACGCAAACGCAATTTGATAATTCGGAGACAATGGAATTCCGATCAGGAACACCGCCATGAGCACACCCGAAACCAAAATGACCGGCTTCCGCCCAAAACGATCTGACAGCACGCCCGATAAACCATACGTAAGTACCCTGCCAATGCCAAGCGCCGAAATCATATAACTAATTCCTGCACTATTGGTATCTAACTGTTTGATTAAAAATGGCATATTGGAAGCCAAAATTATATTGACCATACCTAATAAAAAGTAATTAATATACAGACTAGAAGCCGTTCTCACATACGGATTCCTCATCCTGACACACCCCTCAACACCATCGCAATGAAGTGACCGCTTATAAGATCTCATGTGTGAGGAAGAACAGCTTTACAGCCTTCACGTTCATACATCTCATCATGTCATGCAGCTCGCAGCTTACATGCCCTTCATGTATCAAGCATTTCTTCAATTTTTCACTGCTCTTATTTTATATGAATGTGAAAAGTAATGATAGTGAATTGCTTAAATTTGAGGGAATTGAGACGCTCTCGGTAGTGGTTTCCATGTATTTGAATTTTATCTTCTCTTGATTGAAGGAAAGTAAAAACCTTTTGACAAAACAATTGATTTTCTTCGATATCTAAAAATACGTTTCCTGGTAGTGTCATATAGCTTAATTCGTTCATTAAGTGCTTTCTTCTGCTTCTTCTTTTTAAGGTGTCCATTTTTGCTTTAGAGTTATTCATGTTAGCGACCTTAATCTTCCCTTTCCATCTCGTACTTATCATTACGATACATACTTCATTAGAAAATTCATTACATCAAATCATGTAATAAAACCTATTCATATCTTTATCTCTTTTCAACCTCTGCAGCGATATGAGACAATGCTAACTAAAAACAAACCACTCTCAAAAGGAGTATCCATATGTATAAAAAAATTATTCCTGTTGTTATGGTAATATTCGTCCTTTGGATTCTTCTTCAAATATCCTTGAACATGAATATCCTTCACAATCCAATGAACTATTTTGTCGCTATTACTCTCTTTTTTCTTTGTATTCAGTCTCTATTAAAACATAAACGATGAAAAACCCGAACAAGCATATACCACGCTCATCCGGGCTTCTATTATTTTCTTTATTACACTTCTTCACCATTCGTGGCAATGACGTTTTGGTACCAAGTAAACGAATCTTTTTTGAGTCTCTTCATTGAACCGTTGCCTTCGTTGTCGCGGTCAACATAGATCATGCCGTAGCGTTTTTTCATTTCGCCTGTTGTGAATGACACGATGTCAATGATACCCCAAGGTGTGTAGCCAATCAGGTCAACACCGTCGTATTCGATGGCCTTTTTCAGTGCTTCGATATGAGAAGCGAGATATTGAATTCGTTCTGGATCATGAATGGAGCCGTCTTCCTCCACTTGATCAATGGCACCAAACCCATTTTCAACGATGAAGAGCGGGATTTGATAACGATCGTAAAAACGATTCAACGTATATCTTAAGCCTGTTGGGTCAATGGACCAGCCCCAGTCGCTTGATTTGATATAAGGATTATCTACACCATGCGGAAGGGCTCCGTTGACAATGTCTCCGTCGTTATCAGACACCGCATCACTTTTAACCGTTGTCGACATGTAGTAGCTAAAGCCAAGATAATCTACTTTCCCTTTTCTTAAGCTTTCTTCATCACCTTCTTCAAACGGAATATGATAGCCTTCGCGTTCGAATTCTTTCAGTGCATAGCTTGGATAGTAGCCCCGAACTTGTACATCTGGAAAGAAATAGCGTTGTCTCATATATTCTTCAGCAAGCATGACATCCTCTGGATTTGAGGAATATGGATAGATTGGCACATGAGAAACCATTGCACCAATTTGAAAAGCAGGATTGATTTCTTTTCCTTTGGCTACTGCCCATGCACTTGCAAGTAATTCATGGTGTCCTGCTTGATACATGACTTCTTTGGCATTTTCGCCTTCTTTGACTGATACCCCTGAGTTTGTCCAAAGGAACAGTGGGTTGTTGACATCCATTTTGTTATTGATTTCATTAAATGTCATCCAGTATGTGACCTTGTCCTTGTATCGATTGAAGCACACTTCTGCGAATTTTGCGAAGTATTCAGCAACTTTTCGGCTTCTGAATCCGCCGTATTCTCTTGCCAAGTGAAGCGGCATCTCAAAGTGAGACAGCGTAATCACAGGCTCGATGCCATGCTTGAGAAGTTCATCGAATACATCATCATAGAATTGTAAACCTGCTTCATTCGGTTCCGCTTCATCCCCCTTAGGGAAAATCCGGCTCCAGCCGATCGATGTACGCAGGCATTTTAACCCCATTTCAGCAAACATCGCGATATCTTCCTTGTAACGATGATAGAAATCGATTGCTTCATGGTTCGGATAAAATTTGCTGTCTTCTATCGTCTCCGTCATTTGTCTCGGTACTCCGTGAGCACCAGCTGTCATTACATCCACAACACTTGGACCTTTTCCTGCTTCATTCCATCCACCTTCAAATTGATGTGCAGCTAATGCGCCGCCCCATAGAAAATCTTTTGGTAATGTCATTATCTATTCCTCCTATTTCACAATTGTGATCATGACGTCCGTTGGCTGACATGTCGATTGTTTTTCCACGATCACATCTTCGTACGCTTGTGTATTGGTGATGATGATCGGTGTGACTGTTTTTAATCCTTTGCTTTCAATGGCTTCTTGATCAAATGTCATCAACAAATCACCCTTCTTTACCTTGTCACCTTCTTTGATCTTGAGTGTAAACGCTGAGCCATCTAGAGAAACCGTATCAATTCCTACGTGAACAAGTAACTCCACACCAAATTCTGAACGAAGTCCAATGGCATGCTTTGTTGGTGCAAGCATGACGACGCTGCCGTCAAACGGTGCATACAGCTTATTGTCTGTCGGTTCAATGGCAAACCCTTTGCCCATCGCCCCAGAGCTAAATACAGCATCTGGTACTTCAGATAATGCGAGCACTTTTCCAGTAAGTGGTGCAGTGATTGTTTCTTCATTGTTCATCGAAGCATTTTTATTTTCTTCATTTTGATCTTTGATAGCTGTTGCGCCGGCGGTCTGTTCTACTGTATCTTCCCCATAACCAAACATTTGAATGAGTACAACTGGTAAAATCAGCGCAATTGCCACACCAATTAAAATACCAATGATCGATGTTGGATAATCTGCACTAATTCCGTTCACAATTGTCAGCGGACCAGGCAAACCTGCATACGCAAAGTAATAAGGTGTGAAGAAGCTGGCAACGATGGCACCGGCTGCTCCAGAAATACATCCGAAAATAAACGGCTTTTTAAAGCGTAAGGTAACACCATAAATCGCTGGCTCGGTGATTCCGAAGAGTCCCGTGATTCCAGCTGACACTCCGACTTTCCTAGTTTCACGGTTTCTTGCTTTTAAAATAACCCCTAACACTGCGCCGACCTGAGCGATAACAGCGATGGTTTGATATGCCTGGAAGGAGTCCCGTCCGTATTGTTCAAAGTTGGCGAGCACCATTGGCGTGATGCCCCAGTGAACGCCGAAAATGACAAGCACTTGCCAGAATCCACCGATAATGGCGCCTGCTAAAGCCGGTACATTTTCTGCTAAAATGTTGTATCCGTTTGCAATCCCATTTGCACCTGCTGTTGAAAGAGGACCAATTAATAGAATGGTTAACGGAACCATGACGACCATACAGAGAAATGGCACAAATAACGGTTTGACAACCTCGTGAATCCGTTTGTTTAAAAATCTCTCTACATATGAAAGAATCCACACTAAGAACAGCGGAGGCAAAACGGATGACGTATAAACAGTTTCAGATAATGCAATCCCTAAAAAGGTAACGCCTTCACCTGAAGCTACACGTCCAGCAATTTCTGTCCATGCCGGACTAACAAGCGCTGCTGTACACGCCACGGCGATATACATATTCGTTTTAAAATGCTTGGCTGCTGTGATGGCAATAAAGATTGGCAAGAACGTAAACGGCGCCCAGGAAATAAAACTAAAGACTTCATACGTTCCCGTTTTCGAAAAGCTTGGAAATAACAAATTAATGAGGATAAGTGCACCTTGCAAAATACCAGCTGCGGCCAAAATATACACAAAAGGCGCAAACACAGCGGACATGGTCGCGATGACACGGTTCAGTATCGTTCCTTTGTTTTCATTAGGCTGGTCATCATCTGACGTTTGAAGCTGAACAAGGCTTGAAAAATGCTCGTATACCTCACCAACATGCTGGCCGATGACGACCTGAAATTGACCACCGTTTTCCACCACGGTAATAACGCCAGGCATCGCATTGACTGCTTCCTTAGCCTTAGGATTTGAACGTTTTAGTACCAAACGCAGCCGCGTGGCGCATCTTGCGGCACTCACCACATTTTCTTCTCCGCCAACTGCCTCTAAGATGTCTTCTGCGAGCTTTTGATAATCCCTCACTTTTGACATATAAACCCCCCCTTTATCACCAATAGTATATATACATTATAATTATACCGGTACAATTTATCAATGCCTATATAATTTCATTTAGCATATCAAAGAAAAATCGGTATGTGCTATAATCAAAGACAATAAATCGTGAAAACAAAGAGGAATGGCTATGTTAAAGTATCAACAAATTGCGAGCGATATTGAAAAATATATTGTCACCCATGAGCTGCAGCAAGGGGACAAGCTTCCTGTACTCGAAACCCTCATGAGCCAATTTGCTGTGAGCAAAAGCACCATTATTAAATCATTAGACTTACTCGAAAGAAAAGGAATTATCTATCAAGTGAGGGGTAGCGGCATCTTTGTTCGAAGACACAGGCGCAAGGGCTACATTAGCCTTTTATCCAACCAAGGGTTTAAAAAAGATTTAGAGGAATTTCAATTGACTTCAGAGGTTTTAATGCTAGACACCCTCAAACCGCCTGAAGAAGCAGCGCTTAATTTGAATATTGAACAAGATGAAGATGTTTTTTACCTCAAACGCATCCGTTACATCAATGGACAAACCTTATGTCTAGAAGAATCCTATTACCGAAAAACCATCATTCCCTATCTCAACACAGAAATTGCCGCCGATTCTGTTTTTAAATTTATCAGTGAAGGCCTTGGGCTCAAAGTCGGCTTTTCCGATATGTACTTGCAAGTAGGCAAACTGAATGAAACCGAAGCAAAACACCTCGGCCTTAAACAAGACGATCCCGCTCTCCGTGTCGAAACCGTCTTTCATCTCACAAACGGCCAGCCTTTCGATTTCTCGAAAATCACATATAACTACATGCAATCCCAATTTTTTATTCAAGCGAATAATTATTATGGGTGATGGTTGGAAAAAGCCTCCTGAGACATTCAGGAGGCTTTTTTACGATTTACCTTACAACCTTTAAACTTTCCCTCCTTCTTTTTTGAGAAGAAAGACCGTCAATCGCCACATCACCATAATAAATGTCTATGTGATCTCCTTTGCCAATTAGAGCAACTGGAAAAGCATGCTGTTCTTGCAGACACTTTTCAAACTCATCTGGATGAATCTCGACTTCAATTTCATGTCCAATGAACGCATATTCAAACATAATCGTATGATAAAGATTCACAAGACAGCGTATGATCTCCTGCTGAAGATGAATGAAATCATGAGAAACAACCTCTGTCCACTTTAAACAGATAACAAACCCTACATAACCTGTTTCTTTTTGTATGTTGATGGTCATATCATTTAGCTTCGACCCCGACAATTCAAACTCTGTATAATAACCTGAAAAGTTATCATCTTTGATGATGTTCTCTTTTATACTTTGTTCAATCCCTATTTCGCCATCAGAATCCTTACTATACTTTACTTTGGTAATAGACATTTCTTTTTCAGCTAGATAATCAGCCAATTGGCGAAAAGCATTTGGTAAATGAATGGTCTCATAAAAAACGATGCCAATATTGATGTATCCACCTATAGCTATCATGCATCCCTCGCTTTATTTTTTCTTTCATTATACTTTACTCAAACCTGTATTCTGAGAAAACTCCTTCACTTACATGAACACTTCCGATTTAAAGTATCAAAAAGATTCATTTTACGAATGCATTAATCAAACTTATGATAAACGTAACAAGAATGTATAGGGGGATTCATTATATGAGAGATGTTAGGGTGTACCATGTCGATGCGTTTACAACTGAGAAATTTGGAGGAAATGCTGCTGGGGTCGTGTTGGATGGTGATCTTTTAATGGAGGATGAGATGCAGAGCATTGCCAAGGAGTTGAATTTACCGGAATCCGTCTTCTTGCTGCCTGCCCATGATAAGGAAGCCGATTATCGCGTCAAATACTTTACACCTACGGAAGAGGTTAATTTCTGCGGGCATGCGACTGTTGGATTGACTTGGCTTTTGGCGACGGAGCTTGGGCTGGCAAAAGAGAAAACAGGGGTCGTGTTAGAAACGAAGATTGGCAAGGTTCCTGTTGTGTGGCACGAAGAAAATGGCAAAGTCATCGATGTGGAAATGACGCAGGTGACACCGGAAACGCGGGATTTTATAATCGATTTAGAAGAGCTTAGTGACATGCTTGGTATCAGCAGTGACCGCATTGATCCATCGTATCCTATCAAATTAGCAAACACCGGAAACTGGCATCTTCTCGTTCCGATGAAGCACCAGCAAGACATCGATCAAGCGGCACCGAACTTAGCCGCTTTAGGGAAAATGAATAAAGAACAAAATATCACGACGACTCACCTTTATTCATTTCACACCACAAAAGAGGTCGATCTTTACACGAGGGATTTTGCACCTGGGATTGGGATACCCGAAGATCCGGTGACAGGGGCAGCAAACGGAGCATTGGCTGGCTATCTTTATTTGGAAGGTATCATTTCTCAGCAAGAAACCACTCTCCTGCACATTGCCCAAGGGGATGCCATCGGCAGACCTGGCATCCTTCGTATCACGGTCATTCCGAATGAATCAAAGCCTGTGATCAAAGTGGCAGGCGCGGCGGTTATCACTATTCGAGGCGTGTTGACCTTATAAGCCATCAGCTTGAATGGGTGAGGTGACATCCTGTTCAAGCTGATTCTACTTGAAATGATCTTTGACCACTTCGATCCATCTTATAGCCGATGGAGATGCCGCTTTGAATGATTTGAACGCCAAGTTGATCTCACGATATACGCTTTTCTCAAGTGGAATCACTTTCGTATGAGACATCTGCTCCGGCAAAATTAACGTCGGAATAATGGTCACTCCAAGTCCCTCTTGAACCATAGAAATGAGCGTATTGTTGTCTCCTATTTCAAACAAAACATGAGGCTTCACGCCTCTTTCTTTTAATAATTTCTTAATGAGCAGGTCACAGCCCGCTTTTGGCATAATGAATGCTTCATCATGGAACGAGTCAACTTCTATCACTTTCTTCGTATTGAAGCGATGATCCTCTTGCATGAGCACCACCAATTCATCTTGGAAAAGTGGAATGGTTTCGAATTCTCTCGATGGCTGCGTTAAAAAACCAACATCAATCGTACCAGATGCAATCCATTCCTCAATCTCCTCATAACCACCTTCATATAACTCTACTTGGATATTGGGATACACTTTGGTAAAACGGTGAATCAGCTGCGGAAGCATTTTTGAAGAAAAACTAGAAAACGTTCCGATCTTGATACTCCCCACTTCCATTCCTTGAATCAGCGCCGCCTCCTGCTCAAGCAATGACGCATGATGAATGATTTGCCGAATATGCGGCATCACCCGCTCACCTGCGTCCGTTAACGACAACCCGTTTCGATTTCGCCGAAGCAGCACAACCCCTAACTCTGACTCAAGCTTCGCAATATTATGACTGACTCCAGACTGCGTTAGTCCAAGCTTCTCCCCGGCTTTTGTAAAACTGCCGCACTCGACGACTGTTAGAAATACTTTGTATTGGAATGTGATCAGTTTGGTCACCTCGTATTTTCATATCGTAAATCGAAAAATAACTCAACATGTCTAATTTATCTCGAGATTCAATATTTACACCTATAGCCACTGAGATATTTTGCTAAATTTATGATACGATAATAGGCAAAAAGACTACAGGGGCTTGCTAAATGAGTGAACTTATTATTGAAAAACGCGATTTTATGACAGATCAAATTCTTTCTTTACGAACAACCGTATTTCATAATCAACCTATTGTCTATATTCTTTATGATGAAAAGAGGAAACCATCTGCTTATATTGGTCAGTCAGTCCAAGCTAGCAGACGTTTGAAGGATCATTTGAAAGACCCAAAAAAGAACAAATTAACTAAAACAATTCTGATTGGACATGAACGATTTCATCAATCCGCCTCTTACAATATTGAGACAAATCTCATAAACTACTTTATTGCAGAAAATCGTTTTCAATTAAAAAATGTTAGCCAGACACGATCGAGGGAAATGCACCATTATTATCAGAAAGACTTTTACAATGAAACTGTCTTTGAAGAGGTATGGAAGCAACTTCAAAAAGAGGAGATCGTTACTCATTCAATAGAAACATTAAAAAATAGAGATATTTATAAACTGTCTCCCTATAAAGAATTATCACCTCAACAAGTAGAAATTAAAAATGAAATCTTATCTTTTTGTAAAGAGCATATCAAACAGTCCGGTCACCATGTGATTTCGATAGAGGGTGATGCAGGAACTGGGAAGAGTGTTTTACTAAGTTCTCTCTTTAATACGATTCAGGATTTATCAAATGATATGGAATCTGTCTTAAACAAAAAGAGCAATTATTTACTTGTGAATCATGCGGAAATGCTTAAAACATATCAAAACATCGCAATGAGTCTGCCAAATCTGAAGAAGAAACAAATTATGAGGCCAACCTCGTTTATTAATCAGATGACAAAGTCAGGTGATATAGCTGACATCGTGTTAATTGATGAAGCCCACCTTTTATTAACAAAAGATGATAAGTACAATAACTTCCATTACCAAAACCAACTTGAGGAGATTATCAAACGAAGTAAAATCACCATTGTCATTTTTGACCCAAAGCAGGTACTCAAAATTAAAAGCTACTGGAATGAAAAATTACTCGAGGAAATAACAAACAGATACCATGCCAAGACTGTGAAACTTACAGAACAGATGCGTATGCATGCTGATACTGATACGTTGAAATGGATTGACCAGTTTGTCTCAAAACGATTATTAACTCTGCCTAAAAAACAGGAATCTTTCGAACTCAAAATTTTTGAGAATCCTAATCAATTTAAAACTGCCATTCAAGAAAAAGATAATGAAGTAGGCCTATCCCGCATTGTATCTACCTTTGACTTTTTACATAAAAAAGATGGAGCTGCCTATATCGTAGATGAAGACGGTATTAATATGCCATGGAATTTTACAAATGATAAATGGACATGGGCTGAACATGCAGATTCAGTTAGAGAAGTGGGCTCAATCTATACGGTTCAAGGATTTGATTTAAATTATGTCGGCGTCATACTTGGCCCTTCTATCAGCTATGATGAAGAAAAGGATGAACTTCTCATAGACACGTCAAATTATAAAGACACAGGTGCATTCACATCAAGAAGTGACATGTCTCCAGAGGAAATCAAACAGGCAAAAGAAAAGATTATACTAAACTCAATTAACGTTCTGATGAAAAGAGGCATCCACGGTCTTTATATTTATGCAACAGATGAAAAATTGAGAAGAAAATTGCATGAGTTAACTGAGGGAGGCAAATATGACTGAGATCAAAGATTTAATACATTCGATTAATCAATTTAGAGATGATCGGAACTGGAGACAATATCATAATCCAAAAGACTTGGCCATCTCAATTTCGATAGAAGCAGCTGAACTGCTTGAAGACTTCCAATGGAAAAGTAATGAAGAAGCTCTTGAGGCGAACGAAGAAAATATCAAAGAGGAAATAGCAGATATCTTAATATTTTCTCTTATGCTTTGTTCAGATCTTCATCTAAATGTAAAAGAAATAATTGAAGAAAAATTAATAAAAAATGGAGAGAAGTACCCCATTGAAAAGTAAAGTAACATGATTCGTTCTACTGATTAATGAAGAAGAGTAATGTCCTATCACTCTTCTTCAATTCATTATACTTTAAGAACATATTTGTCTAATTCGTCGTTGTCGACGACGAAGACCTAGACGCTGCTTCATCAGCCTTCACACAATCAATCGCAACAACGAGCGCAATCATCACAGGCTCCATCTCTTCTTTCAAAATATCAACCTTATAGCTGTCACCCCAAGTAAACCATTCCTTCTTCACCTGGCCGATCACTTCGCCATTCTGCAGCACCTGGAAATTCATATCCCACCAGTTACCTTGCACTTCTATACCCGCTGCATCAATTGAATATTTTGCTTTAAAGAACGTAAACTCTTTTTTGATTGTCAATACCTCTTGACCACCAACTTCTACTAAAAACTTCGGCAAAAAGCTAAACATTTTCTTCGTAATTACAGCAATTTCTTCTCGTTCTGTATTCAGAATGGTAAACGTCTTCGGTACCTTCATAAAACTGCCTTCGACCACATACACATCGTTCTCCTGCTGATCCTTTACTGTAAACCTGCCGCTTAGACTAAATACTTTCTGCTTCATGTATAGTTGCTTCATACGTACCTCCGATTAAATTCAAACTTTTATCAGTCATTTATCCATTCTTTATTTACATCTAATTATACCAAAAAATAGAATGATCAAATAACATGTCGAAACTCATGCAAGTTATAATGGAAATATAAACAAAATTGAGAGGAGACCTCATGAAAAAATAGCGTTTTTTGACTGGACCATTCAATTACAAGCAGACTTAACGGCAATAACAGATCATCATGAAAAGAAGATGGTCATTTTAGAACCATCCATTGAATTAAACGGTGTGATCTGGATAGATGAAAACAACGAGCTACAAATCAAACCTACTTGGGATTGTGTCATTACAATCGATCCAACCAACAAAACTCTAACAATCCGGCAAACAGAAGAAGTATTCGGAGAAGTGTACGAATGAAAAAAGCAGGAGGAACTATGAAGAAAATCACTTTTTATGATTGGACAGTTCACTATCCTGAACATTTAACAGCTGTCAAAGATGATACAGAAAAGAAAATGGTCTTTCTAGAACAGACTGTTGAATTTAAAGGGATTATCCGTATTGATGAGAATGATGAACTGCAAATGAAGCCAACGTGGGATTGTGTCATTATGATTAATGCTAAAAACATGTCTGTTACAGTTCGTGATTCAGAAGATGTTGTAGGCTTGCCATAGACATTTAAAAGTCTCATTTGACACACCGCAAATGAGACTATTCTTCACTAACTACTCCTTTGGAAAAAACGTCGTAAAAGTCGTTCCTTCCGCATTGCTTTCTACCTCAATAGAAGCATCGTGATAAGAGAGAACTTCTTGTACAATCGATAATCCTAGACCCATTCCTTCTTTATTTCGGGCTTGATCTACCCTGTAGAATCGTTCAAATATTTTTTCCAATGTCTCTTTTTCTATTCCAATCCCCGTATCTCTGATCTTCACGACCGCTTCTGATTCATTTCCTTCACAATGAATACTGATCTCTCCGTACTCTTTGTTGTATTTAATCGCATTGCCAATTAAGTTCTCCCATACGTTGATCAGCAATGTACGGTCAGCATATACAGTGACAGGCTGTAAATCGATTTTAATTTCTAAGCCCTTCTCTTCTATCCGCCATAGCATTGAATGAACCACTTGATGAAGCTGATCATCGATCCTGACTAGCTGTTTATTCGTTGGATATGTCCCTTGATCAATTGAGGTAAGAATGAGAAGTTGTTTCGTTAAGTTTGATAATCGCTTCGCTTCTGTTTGAATAATGTGATTGTATTTTTTCCCTTCGCTTGACGAAAGCTCCCCATCCAGTAATTCAGAATACCCCCGGATATTGAGCAGCGGCGATTGGAAATCGTGCGAGACGTTATTCACGAATTTCTTTCTCGCTTGATCTGTATTCTCTAGCTTCTGCTGCATCATCCGAAAGCTATCGGCAAGCTGCCCAATTTCATCTTTTCGATTAATCATCAATGGGTACTGGAAGTTATGGTTGGCCATCTCTTGCGTGGCGCTCGTCAATTCTGAAAGGGATTGGGTGACCTTTCGAGACATCAATAAAATGCCAATGATGCTGCTAATAAATACGGCGAATATAAACCCAAATATAATCAAATGAAATTCTGTGAAAAGGCTAATATTATTCGGACGTAAAAATAATCCCCATTCTTCCCCTTCAATTTCTATTTTCGTTCCCACTGTATTTTCTATATCATTTGCGAAATGACTCATGATTAAATATGAATTTTTAAAGGATTTGATCCCATTATATGCTTTTCCGCCTTCAAATAAGGCGTGCATTTGGTCATTCCATTGTGTCGTTTTAAAGGGTTCCCCAAACATCCGCATTTCTCCATCTTCTTTAACCAATGCAATTTGATACCCTAGATCGCTCATGGTTTGCAGAAAATCGGAAGAGGCCTGTAATGTGATTTCGTGTTCTTTGATTTGTTTCGATAACTGCTCCGCAATCACTAAATAACGATCATTTAATTGCTCTTTTACAAAGGCATTGTAAATCAGATTCGAACAAATAAACCCAACAAAGATGCTGATACAAACAATCAAACACGTATATAACATAAACCGTTGTTGTAGTCTCATTCTTTTACCTCTAGTTGATAGCCAAAACCACGAATTGTCACAATTTCAACATTCGTTTTAGCTCTTTTTAATCTCTCACGAATGCGGTTAATATGGGTGTTTAATGTGAATTCGGGTTGTTCTAACGTATCCCCCCAAATGTCATCAATTAAATCCCAGCGGCTCACATTGCGGTTTGCCCGCTGCAGCAGATAATGGAGAATTTCTAATTCCCGCATGGGCCAAATATATTGCTGATTCTCAATCGTTAATTCCCAACGGTTCGTATCAATCTGAATATTCCCCGCAGTTGTTAAAGCTTCTATGGATTTACGATATCGGCGTAAAATGGCATTTACACGGAATAGCAGTTCTTTCGTTTCAAATGGTTTGACGATATAATCATCAATCCCTTGTTCAAACCCTTGCTGCTTATCTTCAATTTGCCCTTTCGCTGTCAGCATAATGACAGGCAGTTCATATTGTTTGATCACAATACTAGCCAGCTGAAAGCCATCCATTCCAGGCATCATCACATCAATAATCATGAGATCAAATGACTGATGTTGCAAAAAAGCAAGCGCTGCCTCAGCATTGCTTGCTTTTGTCACGTGATATCCTGCCTGCTCTAGATGGATGGACACTAATTGCAAAATGGCTTCATCATCATCCACGACCAATACATGCAATTATCCTTCCTCCTTTATCGCCTTAGCTTTGTCTTTTTCAAAGAATAATATGAGCGACGGCAGCAACATTCCTCGAACTAAGAATGTATCGATGATAATCCCAATAGCGACAATAAATCCAAAGATAAATAAGTCGGTAATGGGCATGGTCATTAATGCGGCAAACGTCGCGGCAAGAATGATTCCCGCTGAAGAAATGACCCCTCCTGTGTTTCGTATCGCCACTTCTAATGCAGCTTTGACGTGTAACGTTTTACGTTCTTCTAAGAAACGGCTCACAAGGATGATATTATAGTCAATTCCTAAAGCCACTAAAAAGATAAAGGCATAAACAGGGGCACGAGTAGAAATGGCATCATAACCAAATAACACATCAACTAAGAAAATGCCTAACCCTAAAGCAGATACAAAGGAGATTAAAATCGTCGCCATCATATAAATCGACATTTTGATCGAGCGTGTCAGAACGAGTAACAAGAGAAGAATGAGTAACGTTTCCAGCAAAACAATCTTTTGAATATCTGATTGATTCACTTGTTGTTCATCCACTAATTTAGCCGTTGTGCCCGCAAAAGATAGCTGAACCTCTTGACCATCTGATAAACGATACGTGGATTGATCTGTACGGAATTCTTTTAAAAATTCAATGGCCTCTATACTGTATGGATTCACCTTCAATGATATCGTCATTTTGCCATGCTCTCCATCTTTGGTAACTCCCGAAGGACGAGCCGACCCTATTTGGTCATTTTCTGAGAAATGAGAAGAGATTTCTTGTAAATGTTCCTGAGATAGGTTTTGACCGGTCACTAGCACCGTTGTCTGGGCTAGATCACCTTTATTAAATTGATCCTCGACGATTTCAAATGCGACACGAGAAGGTAAATCCTTCGGGAAATTTTTCACTGAGTTAAATTCATAATGTAAATTGAAAACATTCGCCCCTGTCACAAGTAAAAACAGTAAGACAGCACCGCCAATCAATCCTGGTTTTCGAACAACAAACTTTGCAATAGGCCCCCAAATGCCATGTTTCACTTCTTTCGCTTCACCATATTTGGGCACTTTCGGCCAAAATGCTTTGCGGCCAAATAATGCAAACAAGGCTGGAATCAGTGTGACAGAAGCCATCATAATGACCACCATCGCAGCACCAAAGATTGGCGCAAAGTTTTGATAATCACGAAAATCCGCCACAAATAATATGATCATAGCCGCAAATACTGTACCGCCTGCAAATAATACGGGTTTGGCTGTTGAACGCATCGCCACTTTCATCGCTTCAAATTGATTTTCATGATGTTGTAACTCCTCACGATAACGTGAGAAAACAAACAATGAATAATCAATCACAGCAGCAAATAACAAAATGCTCATAATCGAAGTGGTCGAGTTATTGATTTCAAGTCCACCGACGCCAAGTAAAGCCACGACTTGATTCACCACTTGATAGACAATCACCGTTGCAAATAATGGGATGATCGCTAATAACGGGGAACGATAAATGGCGATTAATAAAACCAATATGATCGCAACAGTGGCGAATAACAGCTTCAAGTCGGCAGATTCAAACAGCTTCACCGTATCCCCTGCTATACCAGCTGGGCCAGTAATATAAAAATCAGCATCTAGCCCCTTCGCTATGTTTGTACCGACTTCTGTTGTCTCATCATTAATCTTTGCATAATCAGCATTGCCTAATCCTGCTTTCAAATTCATTGGCACAATCATGGTCGATTGATCTTCTGATAAAAATGAAGATATCACTTGAGGAGGCAATGCGGACACATCGACAATTTCTTCAATCCCCTCAATCTTTGCCTCTTTGATTCCTTGAATGATCGTTTTTACATCTTGAATAGCCAGCTTTCCATTAGGGTTATGGAACACATATAATCCCGGAGTCCCTTTGTCACTTGGGAAATACTGATCTAACTGCTTTTGTGTCACGATAGACTGAGCATCACTAGGTAAAGATTGAAAGTTGCTCACTTTATGATCGCCCAATGTAGGACCAGCACTCAACCCTATCATGAGAACAAGCCAAATGATAACAGTCAGCCAAGCTCCCTTTTTTGTAGATATTTTATCAATAAATGATCTAAATACATTCATCAATGGTTCTCCTCCTTTTCTTACCGGTTCGAGTATATCGCCTGTATATAAACTTGATATAAACTCAGGGAAAAGGACGAGCTATGAAAATAAAAAAAGCAGAGGTTTATCCCTCTGCTAATCCTTCATAACCATTTACAAAATAAACGATCGTCTCCAACTCATCTTCTTTCAGTTCTCTGTTCACATGTGCTTGATATTCATTCACGATTCTCTGTCGATCTCCACCATAAAGATCAGTGTATTTCGCCATCATCCGAAGCTTATCTGTTTCCTGACGAAACTCCTCTTTTGACCATGGTCTTTGATGTGAAGGAATATACGTATCTGCATCAAAAGCATCTAGCTCATCTAAAAGACGCAAGATTTCTTTCACCGTATAATGTACTTTTTCGGCGTACATTTTCGGATAAATGCAATCAGCAAGAAACAGGATTTTCTCTTCTTTCACATACACGATCACTGAATCTGCCGCATGATCGCCCCCAACATGCTGCACAACACAAGTGACCCCGCCAAGATCAATCTCCATCCGACGGTCAAACGTGACATCCGGTAAAACCACCTGAATATCTCGATGATCCTGATATTCTTCTTTTATCGCCTTCGCGCAGAACTCAATCTCCGTTCCTTCCCTCACCCGCTCATCAATCGCCTCATCTGACCAAGAAAACGGAAGAAGCTTCTCCATTTCCTTTCTGGTCTTTGCAGAAGCAATTGAAACCGTATCAGGCAGCGCTGGCAGACCAAAAATATGATCCCAATGCCAATGCGTGAGGACAACCATATCGGGCTTGGCGTTCTCGTGCTTTAAAGTTTTTTGGATAAAATAGTTCGCATGATCTTCCGAGTTGCCGGCATCGATCATTAATGTTTTGTTATTGCCTACGACCATGCCTAGAATGGGGCGGTCGGTAAGTGATACTGGTGTGATGTACCAAAAACTCTGACCTGTTTTTTTAATTGAGTGCATAGGTGCTTCCTACTTTCTGTCATTATATTTTAAATTGAATCACGTTTTTTCCCATCGTTCTGCTGTTTATGATTAAGTATATCGAATTTCATTACTCGAAGTAGCACGTGAAGCCAATATTGTGACAATGATCGCGATTGCAACGCCTAAAGCCCCTACCCAAGTAACGGAAGATAGAGAAACTTTCTCTACAAAGATACCTCCAATAGCTGCACCTGCAGCCATCGCCAATTGCATCATTGACTGATTGAGACCTAATAGTATACCTGATGACTCTGGCTCCATTTTAGCTAAGTGATATTGTTGAGTCGGGCCAGAAGACCATGCAGCAAATGACCATAATATTAAAATGAGCAATACTCCAACATAAGAATGCGTAACTAGTGAGAGCAATATGAGCATGATGACATGTAATGTCATTCCACTAATCAGAGTAAAATTCACACCCCATCGATCGGTACTAAATCCACCAAACTTTGACCCAACTAGACTAGCAATCCCGAATATGAGAAGAACTCCACTCAGCAATTTGCTGCTTACACCTGATATGTTTAAAAGGTAAGGGGATAGATAGGTATAGGCAATTGAATAACCACCGAGCCAGAAAAAGGTGATGGCTAATCCCAACACTACTTTTGGTTTTTTAAAAAGAGCGAGTTGTTGAATTAAAGGTACAGGTTTATCCCCTTGGATTTTTGGAATCGTAAGAGAAATTATAGCCATAGCTAATAATCCGAGTAAGGCTATTCCTCCAAATACAGCTTTCCAACCAAAGAAATCACTAGTCATTCTGCCCAGTGGGACTCCAATGATCAATGATGCTGTAAATCCCATTACTACTGTAGCAATAGCGGTACCTTGCTTACCTTTTGGTGCAATTTTTTCAGCAATTGTTAATGCAGTAACTACGACCATCCCCGCCCCAAGAGCCATAATAATTCTTGACACAATAAATAATTGATACCCAGGGAGGACGAATGCAAGAATATTACCTAGAATAAAAACGCTAAGTGAAAATAACATTAACTTGCGTTTATTCATTCCCGATGTTAAAGCCATTAATACTGGGGTGAAGATGGCATACACAAGAGAAAAAATCGTAATTAACTGGCCAGCTGCAGCTATCGTAATCCCTAATGATTCAGAAATATTATCCAAAATACCAGAGATGATATACTCTGATGTACCAACTAAAAAACTTACAATAGCTAAAATGTAAATCTTTACAGTGTTTGACAATGTAGATCACTCCTTATATATAATACATTTACATATCTAGAATTGTTAATATGTATGGACAAAAAAACATATTACGATAAGTCGATTTGTATTTAATAAATGAAACTGAATTCTGATGTATGAATTCAGTTCATTTATTAAATATTTTTTTCTAGAATCTTAGCAATTTTTTTTATGGCATTTTCATCTCTTTTATAATACGTGTATTTACCTATACGCTCTGTTGTAATTAATCCAGCTCGTAGTAGAATTGAAAGGTATTGAGATGCTGTTGATTGCGTCATTTTCAATTTATCTGTTATTTGACTAACACATACCCCTGTAGTATTCATATCAATCCCTTCATGAGGTGTAAAATGACGATCAGGTTCCTTTAGCCATTGTAAAATTTGCAATCTGGATTCATTGGATAAGGCTTTGAAAACTTCTATTGGCTTCATACAAACCATTATATCGATAAATAACGATATGTCAACATGTGTTGTTTGAGATCACTTACAAATTTCTATCTTTCTTCCTATCATTCTTGCTGCTTGTACAGCTAAATTTAGCCTTCTCATCCCTCACTAACTTATGATAAGGCTCACCGTGATGCCCTTAAATGAGGTTATTATCTACCAAGGTTCTTAAGATATTATTTTATGTTGGAAGATCTCTAGAACTACATTTAAATTAGCTCATCAAACACCCAAGTGATAATGAAAGGAGAGACAATGAAAAATTGTCATTTTAGAACCATCAATTGCATGAAGCGATTTGATTTTTTTGGACGAAAACAACGACCTGAAAACTAAGCCTACTTGGGATTGTTTTTATTATCAATGGTTTCTAATTCATCTTATTCTCTGTTCACATGTGCTTGATATTCACTCACGATTCTCTGGTGATCTCCACCACATAGACCAGTGAATTTCGCAATCATTCGAAGCTTATCTCTTTCCTGACAAAACTCCTCTTTTGTCCACGGTCTTTGGTGTGTGGGAATATACGTATCGGCATCAAAAGCTTCTAACTCATCTAAAAGACGCAAGATTTCTTTCACCGTATAATGTACTTTTTCAGCATAGATTTTCGGATAAATACAATCACCAAGAAACAGGATTTTCTCTTCTTTCACATACACGATTACTGAATCAGCCGCATGATCGGCCTTTACTTTTATCATAATGGTTCTACTCTATTAAGACAGCCTCTTAGAAATTAAATCAACGTTAATTGACCAATATCAACCATTTCATCATTCATAATTCTATCAAAAACTTGTTTAGCAGTTTCTTTGTCATTAATAAACCTAAGTGAAGATGCTGCTACATACTCTTTTTCAATATCACAACTAAGCCATCTCCTGTTGAGTAGTTGAGCCATTTCCCCTGTCGTATTCGAACCACCAAATATATCTAATACAATGTCATTTTCATCTGTTAAAAACTTAATAAAGAACTCAGGCAGCTTGCCTGGAAACCTTGCAGGGTGTCCTTTGACTTTTACGGACTTACATAAAGCTAAATACTTAGAATTACTTTCAGAGTTAGGAAACTGTAACAAGTTGGGTGGAATCGCTCCCCCATTATCTTTATTAAAACCTTCTGAAATATTGTGCCCAGATGGCCTCTCTTTAGGATCATAATACTTTTTACCATCCTTTAACAACTTCTGCATTCGTTCTGAATAAGGTGTTAAAACCTTCCTTACATCAGCTTTCGGAAATTCTGACTTTGAAAACCACCATACAGTATTTACCGCATCTTTTGCTCTTATTTTTCGTTTGTTAACCCATTCAATTGGTGAAGGTAATTTAGACGGATTAAACCAAAAGAACTCTTCTGCTAGATGAAATCCTAATTCTTCAACAAATTTAATAAGCACCTTATAATTATAAAGTGAACGTGTAGGAACCCCCTTTTGATAAGCACCACCGAGGTCTAAAACAAAGCTCCCATCTTCAGTTAACTTTTCTTTAACTTTTAACGCGAATTCTGATAGCCACTGAATATATTCCTCTCCATTTTTATTGCCATATGCTTTTTGTCTTAATAAAGCGAATGGCGGTGAGGTCATTACAAGATTAATTGAATTATCTTCTAAACTATCTAGTAATTCCAATGAATCTCCAATATATGCAGATCCACGATTAGTTGTATATGCCAGTCTCATTTTTCATTAACACTCCTATTTAATATATCAAATAATACCATTTCACACTATAGTGTGAAGAATGTCTCTTGTAATTATAATATAATTTTCAATGAAGATAAACCCTTAATTAGTTGAATGGGGACATAAAATGGAAAATGAAAATCAATTTAAAAAAGAGTTATATGAATTAGGACAACGGATACGTAACCTGCGTGAAGAAAAAGGCTATTCTCAAGAGGCGTTGGGGTTTAAAGCTGAGCTTCATAGAAACTATATAAGTAGTCTTGAACTTGCCCAAAAGAACCCAACATACACCACACTATTAAAGTTAGCAAAGGCCCTCTCCGTTGATGTCGCAGATTTAATACCAAAGGAGAGTAATTATGCCATTAGAAGTAAAAGAAAAGATAAATAACTTAATAGAATTAGCTGATGGAATTCAATTAGAAGCAAATAAACATAATATCATCCATGTTTTTGATGACGGTGGGTACAGAGAATTACTTCTCGTAAAAATGTTTGGTCTAACAAGAATACCAGGGCGTCATGGTGACGATGGTATTGATCCATTAACAGGCAACCAATACGAACTTAAAACTGTTAATTTAATTGATACCAAAGGTGCAGTTCGCAAAAAGCCTGGTATAACAACTTGTCATCATGTAAACCATGAAATAATACGTCGGTATCGTGCCGTAACAAGCTTCCTTGTAGGAATATTCTATATAAACAAACCCGCACGTATTTATGAAGTACCTTCAGAAGAACTAGAAGATTATTTTACAAAATGGGAATATAGATTAAATAATGAAGCAAACCTAAATCACATAAACAATCCAAAGATAAGTTTCTGCGATATTATTGATAAAGGTATTCTACATTATCATGATCAAGAATTCGATAGCCACTTTGCATCTTGTAAACAAGGTATAATCAATAATCAGTTCAGTTTATTTTAAAGTCAGGAGTGTCCATTCAATAAAGAAAGGACACTTTTTTTGATTTTTCAAGTTATGTATAGAAGTTTATAATGTATTATTAAAATCTTTATAGGTTTACTTTTTTAAATTTATTTTCTAACTAACAGTGCAAATATTTCGTCTTTTCTATGAAGACAGCTCTACATTTCTTTTATAAGTTAATTTAAACTTACATCAATACTTATTCTAGATGGATTCATTCTAAAATCGAATCATTTCAATTACTTGAAATGATTGATAATAATTCAGCAGATTATTATTTAAATTATTTTTCCTTTTTTAATTATATGTTATTTTTTAAACCATTAATTTTTTCAAAATTCCCCTACTCCACACGGATTAGTCTTCATAATATTTTTATAAATTAAAATTAACTATGCCTTTTTGATAAGATATGTTCTTGCCTTGCTAGAAATAAATTGTTATTCTGATAAAAAGATTTATTTATATAGTTCCCTTTTTAAACATTAACTATTTAAATTTATTCATCTATACAGTAAATTCTATTTTTTACTATCACTTACGATAAGAATTACAAGGATTATATCTAAATAAGGTTTTTATCATTATGGGACCGGGAATATTATCCTCCAGTTTAAATCCGGATTGTATAGATCATCGTTTCCATCATTAGGACACCAAGCTCCAAAATAGTCCTCTACCATTCCCTCGGTCATTGTGTAATATATGCTCGCTGGAAATGGTTGTTTTCTTTTAATATAATCAATTCTACGCCAATCTTCTGAATCTATTATACCGTCATAGCTATAAGTGTATTTTAAATAATTTAAATCTACTCTGCTCCAATCATCATAATTATCCATACACTTATTAATAGTATAATTTTGTATTTGCTCGCTGGTTAACTGAGCTAATTCACAGACTGTAGTACATATTTCAATAATATCATCTAGGTCGTATTCATATACAATATCTAATCCAGTTGAAGGGAACTTATAAGAAAATAATTCTCTCGTCTTCTTTAATTCATTTAAAATATTTTCTATTCTTAATGCATAATCTTTATCCAAGTGATATAAATAATCTTTTGTAAGATTTATTATTTTAGAGTGGCTCATATTCAAAAAATCACCATTGTTTTTCCATTCATTATATGGATTCGCATACAAAAAAGCGCGGCAACATGTAATTACTGAATAATAATACAGGTATGGTACTGTCATTTTAAGGTTTTTTTCAATTGCATACTCTAAAGATGTCAACATGACTGTTGCTGATAAAATCATTTTGGAACTTAAATAATTTCGAGTAATCCATTCTGAATTAAGCTTTATATTCATTATCTTATTTATATTTTTATGGTGTCTTCTGCAGATCCAATTTTCAAAATTCCCTAATTGTTTTTTTGAAAAGAAATCATATATAATCTTGTAGTTGAAATCATCACCAATCAAATTTCTTGCAATAAACTGCATAAACCACCTCCATTTTTTCACAATATTGTTTACAGAATATATTATTCTTTTAAGAAACTATATATAAAATTAGAGAGAGTAGATCTACCTACTCTCTTTCAGCATTACCAGTAAAACCACTAACCCGCGGGGATATATTGTTCTATAAAAACTACCTTGTTAATTTTTTCTATAATTTGCTTATCCCTCATAACCATTTTCATTATTTCTTGTTTTACATAAATCTTATAAAATGTGTTGGCACTTAAAGATATAAAAATCTCCACAGCTTCACTATAAATTTTTATTTTTTTAAGTTAAATTTGTATGGATTTTGTAAAACCCCAATCACTTATGATAAGGCTCTCCGTAACTACTAATCTGAGGTTTTCTCAAGGCGATAAATTTCAACCATCTATACAAATAAGAGTCTTATGTCTTCCACTAAACATAAGCAAAATAATCATTTATTTTATTTATATAAAGATTTGTCATTTTAGTCTTAAGTAATTTGAGTTTAATCTAATTAAAAAACTTGACTCATCTTCCTCATATTCACTTAGTACAGTTAAATCAAAAGAGAATCCATATAATTGATCAAAAATAGTGCTTATCTTATCCAAATCAATTAAAAGTCTACTAGAAAAATCTTTGTATATTAGCAATAAATCTATATCATTTGGACTTCTTTCCTCATTGATTATTGATCCAAACAAATACACATTTTCAAATGACTCAAACAATTTTATATGATATATGATTTTCTGAATGACACTATCTTTTTTGATTAATGCTATTAATATATCCATAAAATTTATCCATTGTTAGTAACGTTACTTTCATTTCTTTTGCTATTTCGTATGCATCTGAAGAAATACAACTCTCACCATTCCAATTATGTAAGTTTAAAACTGCACATTTTTCCTCTGGAGATAGTTGTAATAATTTAATCTTACTTAAGCAATATTCATAAACAAAAACTATTTTTATCCCATTTACTTTAACCTCTTTTAAGTTGTTTATATTTAAGAAATTAAAATTTAATCCCCTCGACTTTATATATTTTAGAGCATAATTTAGGCTTTCAAATCGAACATTCACTTTCCTAAAACAATTATAATCATAATACATTTGTCTTAACCTTGGGGTATCGTTAAGATATATTTTTTCAGAAGTACTGTCTTTTATAACCTGTATATATGGATTATCGACACCTAAAACAATAAGTTCAAATTCCCCCTTATTTTGCAATACTGCTATTAAACTCTCAATAGACTCTACAGATGGCATAAAGTCTTTCACTAAAGGTTCTATTCCAAACAAGGAGTTAATCTCAGATGGAAATAATACATGTCTTATTTTTTCTTTACTTAATCGAGTAGCTTCGAACTCATCAATATGAAGCATAAATTTTTGTACTATTGCTAAATTGGAGTAGCTTTCCTGAGAATGATTTTGAATCAATTTAGTATTATGTTTTAAAATACTTCTTATCATTTTATTATTTGATAAAATTACACCTTCAAAAATACTCCATAAATCCCTTTGGTTCTCTGAATAATAGTTTTCAAAAATTTCTTGATTATGTGATAACAATGGAGCAACTTCATTTTTTAAATCCTCAAATGTATCATACTCTTTACTAAAAAAACGCTCAAACTCAGCCTTACGTATTTGTTTCCATTTTTCAACTTCACCTGCACTAAATGCACTGTTTTTATCAAAATTTGTATGACAATTTGGACATAGAATAATTAAATTTTCATATGAGTTGTCCTTAGTATCACAATACGGAATTATATGAGCCTTTTCCATGATGTCGCCACTATCTTTAAATAATTCTACTTTACATTCTGGATTCATACATCTCCCCATAGATTCAGCACATATTCTTCTTTCAACCTTAGTACTTATATTTCTGCTCACCTCATTCATCTCCTTTAAAATCATTACTTTAGTCCCTCTTACTATGACTATATTAAAGAGTCACGTTACTCTAACTAAGCGTTCTATACTTAATAATTTCTGTAAGCTTTAAAATATTGACTAATATATAATTTAGGATTTGCATATTTACTATTATAAACACATGTAATAAAACCTCATTTACTTATGATAAGGCTCCCCCCGCACAATCCGAAACGCCCGATAAATCTGCTCCACCAACACCAGCCTCATCAACTGATGCGGGAACGTCATCCTCGAAAACGACAGTTTCTCATTCGCCCGCTGCATCACAGCTTCGCTTAACCCAAGGGATCCGCCTATGACAAAACACACTTTACTTTTTCCGTATGTTGCCAGCTTATCTATTGTATCGGCTAATTCTTCGGAACTTTTCATTTTTCCTTCGATGGCGAGGGCGATGACGTGGGCGTCTGGGTTGATTTTGCTTAGGATGCGTTCGCCTTCTTTGTCTTTGATGATTTTCATGTCTTGCTCGCTGAGATTCTCGGGTGCTTTTTCGTCTGCGAGCTCAATGATCTCGATTTTTGCGTATGCCTGTAATCGTTTTGTGTATTCGGCTATGCCTTGCTTTAAATATTTCTCTTTTAATTTTCCTACTGTGATAATTGATATATTCACAGGTCATCCCCACCTTAAGAACAAGTTATTCATATAAGTTATCAACAATTGTGGATAAAATTTGTGTATTTTGTGTCCGATCATTCGTTCCCCACTATATATATTGCAGGTTCATCGCACAATTCACAGGTTGTGGATAAGCTGTGTGTATGTTCGATTTTTCTGAATTCTGGCGGTGTTTCGTGATCATCTATGTACATGTCTAGTACGGTTTCTATATGTTCTGCACAAGCATAAAGTGATTTGTTCATAAGTTTCTAATTCCTCCAATATATTGTCTGGTTATTCACAAGTGTTTCGCTCATTGTTCAATATAACCGATTTATTCACATGTTAATAGTCTTTTACCATTTTCCACACCTTTTATCCACAAACCAAATAAAAAAGCCTCCACTCCTGTGAAGGCTCCTTCCTATAAAAATGGATTATAAAATCTCGTTCCTCTAACAAATGTAATCACTAGCGACACAATCAGTACCGCTCCAACAAAGATTAACGCCACATAATCTGCTTTTTGAAAGTCTTTCGCCGTAAACCATGTGCGCTTTTTATGCTTTCCAAATCCGCGCAGCTCCATCGCATTGCTGATCGTCTCTATCCGCTCTAAGCTGGAAAAAATCAGCGGCATCACAATCGACAGCGCATTTTTGATCCGTTTTCCCAGTTTTTCATTCTTCGATAAATCAATGCCTCTTGCTTGCTGAGAAATGGCAATCGTTCGAAAATCACGCTGAATATCTGGAATATAGCGCAAAGCAATCGCTACCGCGTACGAAATCCGGTAGCTGACCCCAATTCGGCTGAGAGATGAGGCGAATTCACTTGGATTTGTTGTCACGATAAATAAAAGCGCTGCTGGCATCACTGTCACGTATTTGAGCGTAATGTTTAACTGATAGAAAAGCTGTTCAAGTGTGACGTTGTACCAGCCTGCAATGTGAAACAGCTCATGCTTTGCCCCATAAATCGCAACTCCTTGCTGAGGTGCAAAGATGTAAATGGCGATGTTATTGATGACAAGAAAAATCGCCAAGACAATCACTACGAAAGAGATATCACGAAATCGTACGTTTGATAGCTGAAAGAACACGATACTGGCAACTAGCATAAACACTAATACGCCTGTATCATACGTGAGCATCGCTGCGGATGACCAGAGGATAAAGCAAATGAGTTTGGTTGCCCCTGTCAGCCGGTGAATTGGCGACGGGCGGTCGATATAGGACAGCATGTCTACAGCCATGTCATTCGTTCCTTTCTATCAACCTCAATGAAGCGATCCACGAGTTCATTTGGATTTGGCCAGTCTGCTTTCAGCGCCAGTTCATATAGCGACGTTTCCTTTAAGCTCGCCTTTTGGACAAGTAACTGATCTGTCAGCACTTTGGCTGGTGTATCATCTGCGATTTTTTCTCCATCTGAAATGACAATGGTTCTTGTTGTGTATTCAAGCATCAAGTGCATATCATGGGTGATCATCAAAATCGTGATACCCTGCTGATTTAATTGCTCTAAAAACGTCATCATCTCTGTGTAATGTCTAAAATCCTGTCCGGCGGTTGGCTCATCTAAAATAATGATTTCTGGTTCTAATACAAGAATTGATGCGATCGTGACGCGCTTTTTCTGTCCAAAGCTGAGAGCAGAAATCGGCCAGTTCCGAAATGGGTATAAACCGCATACTTTTAAGACTCGCTCCACCCGTTCCTTGATGTCGTCTTCTTTTACGCCTCTTAAAACGAGACCAAATGCGACTTCATCAAAAATCATTTGTTTTGAAATCATTTGATTTGGGTTTTGCATGACGACGCCGATTCGTTCGGAGCGCTCTTTGATGGTATCTCCTGTGATGTCATCGCCATTTAGATGAATGGTTCCTTTTGTTGGCTTTTCGAACGCGCAGAGTACCTTGGATAGTGTCGTCTTGCCTGCCCCATTGGCTCCAGCGATGCTGATCATTTCTCCTTTTTTGACGGTAAAAGAGATGTTGTTCAGTGTGTTTGGTCTTGTCGGATAGTCAAAGCTCAGCTCACGCACTTCTAGTAAATCTTGCGCTGCTTTCTGCTCGACTGACGGCTCAGACGCTTCCATCCATTGCTCGATTTTCTCTTTTGCCTCGTCATTTAAGGTGAGATGCTGTAAATTAGCGATCTGATCTCCTGCTTTGACCGGAATGCCTGCATATTTCATGGCTCTTACATATAAAGGCTCACGTAAATAAGCCGCTTCTAATACATTTGAGGCGAGCAATTCATCTGGTGTCATGTCTGCTGCAATCGTGCCGTCATTAACGACGATGATGCGGTCGACTTTGCGGAAAAGAACGTCCTCTAATCGGTGCTCGACCATCACGACGGTTTTTTTCGTTTGTTTTTGTAGTCGGTCAATAAGGTCGATCACTTCTTTGCCTGTTGCAGGGTCAAGGCTTGCAAGTGGTTCATCAAACAGCAAAATGTCGACATCGTTGACAAGTACGCCCGCAATGGCGACACGTTGTTTTTGTCCGCCTGACAGCTCATGCACGGACGATGCCAGCTTGCCGTCTACCTCTGTTAATCTTGCTGCTTCCTCGACATGTGTTTTCATTTCTTCGCGTGTGACTTGATCATTTTCAAGCGTGAACGCGATATCTTCTCCAACGGTCAGCCCGATAAATTGTCCATCTGGGTCCTGCAGCACCGTTCCGACAAGCTGTGAAAGGGAGAAAATGTTCTCTTTCTCTGCATTTTTCCCGCCGATGTGAAGACTTCCTTCCATAGAACCTTTATAAGACGCAGGAACTAGCCCATTGATGCAATGGGCTAGTGTGCTTTTTCCCGAACCAGACGGGCCTGCGATGAGGACTTTTTCGCCTTCATAGATGGTCAGGTTGATATCTTTCAATGTCGGTTCTGCCTGACTGCGATATTGGAATCCGAAATGTTCGAATTGAATCATCGGTTTCTTCATTTATGTGTTCCACCTTGCTTCATGATGTTTCTTTCGATAGACTGCCGCTTTTGCTTCTCGTTTTCGCATAAGCAGCAATGATGATGGTTCCTAGTACACCGACTGTGATGATGTTTGAGATTCCTGCCACGATGCCTTGAACAAAGACTTTGTTCGCAGGTTCTGCATAGATCACAATGTCGAGTACAGGGGCAATGACAAACCAGCCCAATGCTTGTGCGCCTGCTTGTACGGCGTTGAAGAGCGTGATTTTTTTCCAGCCAAAGTCGCCCTCTTCTACTTTTAGACGGTTCGAAATGAAGCCGATCAATAACCCAACAACACCTGAAACGATAATCCAGCTCCACCAAGGGCCGAATGTAGTAGCATCTTTAATGAGATGACCAATAAACCCAATCAGTGCGCCTGCAACAGGACCAAATAGTACGGCCATTAATGCAAGGAATGCATACGATGTCTCAATTTGTGTATTCGGAATCCCAGTTGGAATGGAGACGAAGCGTCCTAAAATCACAAAGACGGCTGCGCCAATTCCGATGGCAACGACAGTTTTCGTTGAAAGTTGTTTACCTGCCATGATGTATCCTCCTCTTATTCGTATATAATGCGCGGAGCTTTGCGAATCGAAAGGCGCCAGCCTGTGCCTGTCCCGATATTATAAGCCTTTGCAAATGACCCTTGATTGATCGCCACGCCTAAATGATCGAGTGAATTGACATATACGAGTGGTTCGCCTACCTTTAAATCGGCAAAAGATCGTCCATAGGTCATGATATTTTTATACACATTTTTTGGCCCGTTGGCAATGGTAACTTCTATTGCATCCCCATAATTGATTGAAAGCTGTTCAAATAGCGTGTGATGAATGTTTGTCCATAGGTTTCCGAACCGCACGTCTAAAATATCAATTGTTCCTGTGATTACTTCTTCTTTCGCATAAGCCTGTACGACTGGAAGGTGAATAATTTCATCAATATTCGCCTTTGGCCCAACCTCTTCAAAAGAAATCACTCCTGAAGCAATTCTCGCCCCTGTATACGCGTAAATGTCTCTCCCATGGAATGTATGTGATTTTCCCGACTTCGGCAGCCGGTTAATGGTTTCATCTAAATAACGTGCTTCTACAATGCCTATATCCTGTGCGACGTGTGTGAGTGTTCCGTTATCTGGGGTAATAATGTAGTGCGAGCTTGTGGTTTTGACGACAAGACTCTTTCTTTCTGACCCAACCCCTGGGTCAACGACGGATACGAATACCGTCTCTTCCGGCCAGTATGTGACGGTTTGGAGCAGGCGGTAAGATGCCTCCCAAATGTCATACTGCGGTATATTGTGTGTTAAATCAAAAAGGCGGATGCTGCTGCTGACCGTATTTGCCACTCCGTACATGGCACTGACCGCTCCATCATCAATGCCGAAATCTGATTGTAAAACCAATGCATGTTCACTCATGTCAATCTCCCTTTCATTTGAAAAAATGGATGTGGTGTTTCACGTGGAACATTTGAACATTTGTATGAAAAAAGTGGACAATAAAAAATACCCCATCCTTATCTTTGAATCATAAGGACGAGGTATTTGTCTCGTGGTACCACCTTTATTTACTGTTTGCTCGCGCTAAACAGCCTCTACAAGTACAAAGCTCCAATTTGGCTCATATACTGTGGTTTTGATAACGAGTACCAACTCTCGTCGTGTCCTACTAATATCATGGATATGTTCAGCACGAGGCTCAGAGACCATTTTTCGAATCATTATTTTTGCTTCTTTTCAGCTGCCGAAGCTCTCTGTGGAAAAATTGATGATTGTACTTTCTCTCGTCATCGCCTGTTTAACTATCTTGAATTAAAGCTATCATACATGATGTTTTTTGATAAATCAAGATATTTTTCTGAACATTTTCAAAAATGAGTTAACTGTTCTGGAAGAGTCTTCTTTTTTATAAAATTTAAGCAAATGTTAAAGAGCGAGATATGGTGTCTTTCCTTTCTAGCGGTATAATAAAGATGAAGGGAGGTACAGCGTGTGTGGACCATCTGTATGAATGAGTTTAAGCAGCTCTTCAAAAGCACAAAATCTATTTTAACAATTGTTATTATTTTCATTTTATCTACTTTTGTTTCAACTCTACCGTTTATTGCTGCTCATCAGGACAAATGGGAGCAGGCAAAGGATCCTTATTCCATTGGGAATGAACTTGTGATGTCTCTATTTGGTTTCTTCCTTATTTTCTTATTGTCTCACGATATTTTAAGCAGAGAAATCCATTTGAAAACCATTCGTTTTCTCGTCAGTAAAACCACCCGTTTGAACATTATTATTGGGAAATATCTTGGACTGATGCTGTTTTGGCTTAGCTGTATTATGACGACCTACGTACTGAATATGGTGATTTCACATCGTTTTCTGTTTTCTGATGCGTTAAAAATCTTAACCTTTATCAGTGTCGGTATCTCATGTGCTTTATTTTTGTCCATGCTCTTTCCAACCCCGCAGAAATCTATGTTTGTTGGGATGTTGTTTTCCTTTCTTTTCCCGATCGTCAGTATGATATCTGTTCTTTCTTCAGAACGATTGATTCATTGGTTCCAATATATCACGCCTTATTATTATGCGCGCTTGAGTGAACCGCTGACCTATATACTCTTGAATACAGCATTAACCGTTGTATTACTCATTGGAACAGCACTCCTATTTCAAAGGAGGGATGTCTAAATGCTATATACAAAAGAACTCACAAAAAAATACAGGACAAAAGTCGCAATAGATCACATCACCCTTGATGTCAATCAAGGCGATATCTTCGGACTCATTGGACCGAAGGGTTCTGGTAAGACAACGTTCTTCAATATCATTACGGGAATTTCCCGGCCAACCTCTGGGACGTTTACGATGATGGATATGCCTTCATTAAAAAAGGTGAGACAGCATATCGGTGTTCTGCCCGAATATACGGATTTATATGAAGGGCTGACAGCACTTGAACATATTGCCTACTTATCAAAAATCACCGGGACGCGCCAGAAAACGAGTGATTATGAAGAACTGCTCGAATTTGTCGGCTTGGATCACTATCGGCAGGAAAAGGTCGGTTCCTTCACACCCGGTATGAAGAAACGGCTTGGCATGGCGCAGGCCATCGCCCATCGACCCGAATTTATTTTACTCGACGAGCCTTTTGCCGATATTGACGCAGATTCGATCTTGCACATCCAGCAGGTCATTGACACGTTAAAACATGAAGGGAAAACCGTCTTTTTAACGGCTGACCGCCCAAGGTTCACAAATAGTATTTGTACCAAAACTGCTTTTATTTCTGAAGGAAAATTAGTGTCCCCCCATACACTCCCTCAAGAGAAAACCATCACATCCTCAAACATACGTGCAACCTTCAAGCATGCGTGGATTGATGATGAGGTGAAGCCTGTTCTCACGCAGTACTTACAAACTGTGGGAACAGATCTTGTGATCAGTGATGACGAGACCTCATTGTTGATTCGTTCAGAAGCTCAAGTTCCATCAATCATCCGCGCTTTCGTGAAATGCAAAGTTGATTTATACAGAGTCACGGCTCAGGATGCCATGAGCTCCTCATAAAAAAGCACCGTATGCGATCCGCACGGTGCTTCTTCTTTATGATAAAGGTTTACTCATATAGATTCCGGTTTCTTCAAATCCCGTCTTCTCATACAATGAACGGGCAATTTGATTGTGAGCAAAGACATGCAGCGAGAGTTTCTGCACTCCTAATGACTTTGCCTGCTCCTCTAATGCAGCAATGGCCTGCTTTGCAAAGCCTTTCCCTCGATAAGCTTCGAATAAGAAAAAGTTATAAATGAATCCTTCCTTCTGCGGGTGATTGGGGTCATAACAAAGCCAAACCCAGCCAATCGCTTCCTCCCCATTCAAGAGATTCCATAGCTCATGATGCTCTGTCTGCAGTCCTTCAGGAAGCAGCCGATCAAATTGTTCTTCGGCGTTTGCAAGTGATTCTTCCTTTCCCCAAGTCCCTGCAAGTACCTTTTCTTCTGCGTACCTCTGAATGGCCTTCTCCATCAATACATCGTAATCCGTCTGTGACATTGGCTGTAATGTAACCAATCGTATCGCCCCCTTTCCTCCATCATATGATGAGCATGCAAAAAAAACCAGTCCCATCAAGGAACTGGTTATCCGCCGAATCGGTCGGTTTGAGAAAGTTTGATCTCTACTGATTTTTTCTTTCCACTTCGGTAAAACTGCACCTTTACCTTGTCGCCGACTTTCTTTTGATATAAATACTTACGAAGGTCTACGATATTCTGTACACTCTTGCCATCAAAGGAGGTGACGACATCCAGTTCCTTTAGCCCCGCTTTTCCTGCTGGAGACAAAGGCTCGACACTCATCACGACAACACCTGATGTGATTTTAGACGGCAGCTTTAACGTTTCCTCCCAGTGATAGCTCGCAATATCTGCTAAAGACTTCATGCCAACACCTAGATACGGACGCTTCACCTCTCCGTAGCGCTCTAAATCCTCTATAACAGGGATGACAAGATTCGCCGGGATAGACAGCCCGATGCCTTCTACCTCTGATTCAGCAATCTTCATTGAATTGATGCCGATCACTTTTCCGTCCATATTGATCAAGGCACCACCGCTGTTACCTGGATTGATGGCGGCATCTGTTTGCAGTACCTCCGCATTCCAATCCGCCTGTCCGTCTCCATTCGAGTCTACAGGAATCGCACGTTCCGTTCCTGAAATGACACCTTGTGTGACAGAGCCTGCGAATTCAAGCCCTAATGGATTTCCAATGGCGATCACTGGCTCACCGGGCTTCACATGATCTGAATTTCCAAAGGCAGCGGTTTGCTTGATCTTATCACTTTTAACGGTGAGAACCGCTAAATCCATGAGCTGATCGCTTCCGACAAGGTTGGCGCCAATTCTTGTCCCATCCTGAAGACTCACTTCAAGCTGGTTGGCACCTTTGATGACGTGATGGTTGGTCACGATATAAAAGGTGTCACCCTTTTTCTTATAAATCACACCTGACCCGCTGCCTGCCTCTCCGCCTTCTTCCCAAAAGCTCGACTTTTGGATATTAATGACGCCGACAACCGTATCCGACATATGAGATACGACTTTTGTGACCGCATCATTGACGTTCACATTGATGGTCTTTAAAGGACCCTGTGCTGCTTGCCCATCTCCGTTCTGCTGCCACCCAAAGGGACTGCCGCTCTGACCTGATACATAGGGGAAAAAGAATCCCATTAAAAAAGCTCCTACCAATACGCCGATCAGACCAGATAGGAAATATCCTTTTCTGCTTCGTCTCGGCTTCCACTCTACATCGCGATAATCCACTATGTTTCCTTCCTTTCAGTGAATAGATGATGTATATAGTGTTGGTAAGAAGCTCTTATCTTAATCATCCGATTGTAAAAATCATACGGCGCAAAGCGGGGTTGCCTTTTTCGGGTCCGTATCATATAAATCAAAGCCATCCCCGACAACAAAGCCTTTCATCTCAAGCGTCTGCTGGACCGCCATACGGGCTAAATCCTTCATGTTGTTGTCTTGACTCAAGTGAGCCAAGTAAATGCGTGAGGTGGCATCTCCAATGACATCTGTCATCGCAAGAGCGGCATCTTCATTTGAAACATGTCCGACATCGCTCAAAATTCTACGCTTAATACTCCACGGGTATCGGCCCATTTGCAGCATACCGACATCATGATTGCTCTCAAATACAAATGTATTGGCTGACTGAATGATCCCTTTCATACGGTCACTCACATAGCCTGTATCCGTCATTAAGGCAAGTTTGCGCCCGCCATAATGGAACACGTAAAACATGGGCTCAGCCGCATCATGTGAGACGCCAAAGGACTCAACATCGAGACCGCCGAAGGATTGGACGGTTTCCATATCAAAATGGAATTTCTGCTCTGTATCAATCTTTCCGATATGAGACTCCATCGCCTTCCATGTTTTCGCATTTGCATAGACAGGAAGCTTGTACTTTCTTGCCATGACACCGAGCCCTTTAATATGATCTGAGTGCTCGTGTGTCACAAAAATGCCGTCCAAGTCTTCAGGCTTGCGGTCGATTTGACTCAGCAGCTCGACCATTTGTTTGCCGCTTAAACCAGCATCCACTAAAAAGGCATGCTCGTCTGTTTCTAAATAAAAAGCGTTCCCCGTACTTCCGCTCGCTAGTACACTGAACTGCAAGCTCATGTTCTCTCACTCCATTGAAGATTTGTCATCTTTCTCTATGTGATCAAGTGTTGAGCCATCGATGGCATTGATCAAATATTCTTCTTCTGTCTTTTTCTTTGAACCAGTTGATACGCCCTCAAGCTCGACTCGCCATACAGGCACCATGACCTGCGTGCTTGCACCCGGGTATTGCGTATAGTAGCCAAGTTCTACTTTTTTCACGGTCGTGTTTTGGCTCAGCATGTTTTGCGTATATAAGTCCTTCACGGTTTCAAGCGCTGGGACAAGGGTTTCTTTTCTCACTTCATTAATCGATATCACCATCGACTGCTGATACGATACGACCTCGTTTTTATCATTTAGATCTAGGGTGATTTTTCCGATGGTTTCGGAGTCATCAAGCCCCTCTTGGAAAATGTATTTCCCTTTATACGTTTGGAAAAAGACGATTTTCCCTGCCTCTTCATCAATACTCCACAGCTTATAATTCTTCCCATCTAGCAAACGCTGGTTCACCAGGTTTGCCGCCGCTGTTTTCATATCTTTTTTCGGCAAGGCCACTGGTTTATTGAAGGTCATTTCAAGCAGCGTGACAGGATCATCTTTGTCTGTTTTCGGGAATGTGCTTTTCGCCTTTTGATCAGCTAATTCGTCGACATCCTTTTTCGTATATTGCTTCTTTTCAGCTGTAATGCGGTAGCCAATCTTCGCTTCATCTGATAGATTGCCATATTTGATCCCGTCTGCCTTCATTTCTTCCAGCGTATCCGTTTTTTCGATAATCGCAAAATGATCGGTTGATCGTTTTTCAAAGTATTGAAAACCCAGAAAGATATCGAGAACGAGAAAGGCTAGGATAAAGATCGTTTTGGTCTTATTCCACTCCATGATTCTCGCTCCCCTCTGTCAACAAATCATGCGATAGAATCACGGTTTTGCCGTTGTATTTCATGCACCATACTGGCTCCAGCCAGACAAACATCGCTTGATCTTGATCTGATGGAGTGGAAGCAGCCTGATAGGCCGGAAAAATTTGTTCAATTTTTTCAAGGTCATCATATTTCGTCTGCTTGACGATTAAGTCTTTCAGCTCTGTCCCATTCATCAGTTTGACCTGTTCACTCTGACTTGCTTTGTTGCCTAGAATATAGTTTGGACGCTTGTAACTCAAGATGTCATCATTCGCCCACTGTACTTCAAGAGAGGTCATCCCAAATGGATGCTTTGTACTGTTGACGATCGGCAGGCCATCCATAAACATATTAAAGGAAAGCTGCTGGTTGCTATTGATGCCAAAGTATTGATAGTCATCGGTAAAGCTCCCCGTATCATTGAAATATTTCACACTTCGCTTGATCAAATCGCCCGTTTGGAAAACGGTGCTGGAATTGATATTGCGGTGCTGATATTGGATGCGGTGGTCTTTTTGATTGGCTTCAAGACGACTTGTGCCATCTGTGTACACCGTCCGGTTTAAATTAGACTCCTCACCGACAAGACTCGGGTCCGTAAACAGAGCGTCCTTGAATTTGCTGGTCTTAATCGTTTCGATAAAGAACATTTTCGCTTCAAGCTGCTTTTGCTTTCTCGGAAGGAGGAAATCTCGTTTCGAATTCGCTGAGAATGTATAGAGATCGTAGCGCGGCATCTCGTTTTGAGCAGCTGCGATACTGTCCATGAGATTCCGATAGTTAGCGGACTCTATTGTCAGCTCAAGCACCGTTTCCTTGCTGTATGAAACCAAATAAACTTTCTTGTTGGCCTTATCCTGCTGGGAGAACGGCACAATCATCCGATCAAACGAGTTGTATTCAATGGACTTGTTCGGCCATTTAAACAGCGCTTGGAAAATATCAATCGGAATCGGGTCATTGAACACAAGATCCAATGTCTTCCCCTGTCCTCCGTTTCCATAGAAGAAATTCTTAAATTTCTGCTCCGAATATTGATCTGACACATCCGAAATCTCTTTCACATCCCAAAGGCTCACATCATTCCAGAAGTTTTGAAAGAGTTCCTTTTGATCCACTTTCAAATGCTCCCCATTTGAATGGATGAACATCTCGCGCGGCTTCACGACATCAATGAGGCTCCGCGGCTCGTCGCTTGAAATCTTCTTCGTTTCCACGACCTTAGTGCCGGCATCTGCCTGGTCCTGCATGACGGGCTGGAACATCCAAATATTCCACGTAAACACAAGACTGATCGCAATTAGGATTGTCAATATTATGGTTTTAAAGGTCTCACGCTTCATCCCAATCATCCTCTTGTTCTTCATTGTACGGAAGGGTAAAGGTCACTGTTGTTCCTTTTCCTTCAATGCTGTCAGCCCAAATATCTCCGCCATGAGCCTGAACCATTTCTTTTGCAATCGCAAGGCCTAGGCCGGTTCCGCCAAGTTTTCTTGTTCTCGCCTTATCCACTCGATAAAAACGTTCAAAGATTTTATCCATATCCTTCTTCGGAATACCGATTCCTTCGTCTTTGACGCTGAATAATACAAGGCCCTTCTCCTCATCCAGATCAACGGTAAACGTGATATGTCCACCCTCTGGAGAGTATTTCATGGCATTGGAAATGATATTATCGAGCACTTGTGTGATTTTATCTTGATCAATTTCCACATATATTTCACGCTGCGGAAGATTGCGGATAAACTCGACATGCTGCTCCTTTGTCATTTCAAAACGATCAATGACCAATGAGATAAATCTGATAAAATTCGTCCACTCACGGTTGAATTGATAATCCTTGCTGTCGAACTTAGACAGCTGCAGCAGGTCGTTGACAAGCCGAATCATGCGCTCTGTTTCATTTTGCGTGACACTGAGGAACCTTGGTGCAAGCTCTTTATCACCAATTGCACCTTCAGCCAGCGCCTCAAGATAGCTTCGCATCGTCGTCAGTGGGGTGCGCAGCTCATGTGATACGTTCGCAACGAATTCACGGCGTTCTGCATCAATTTTCTCCTGCTCTGTGACGTCGTAAATAACCGCAATTAAACCATCAATCTTTCCGTGCTCTTTCTGAATCACTGAGAAATTCACACGCAAAACAGACAGCTGATCTTCGCGTTCAATTTCTAGCAGCATGGAATCTTGATTTTCGACTAAATCCTCAAAGGTATGCGTGTCCTCAAGACCCAGTAAGGACGTAATCGGCATCTCTAGTGCTGTTTCACGTGAAACATTTAACAGCTCTAATGCTGGGCTGTTTAATAGAATAATCGCACCGTTTTGATTCGTGGCGATGACGCCATCTGTCATATAGGCAATGACAGAAGAAAGTTTCTTCCGCTCTCCCTCTGTCATGAGCTGCGCTTCCTCCAGCTCTCTCGTCAGATGGTTAAAGGTTGTCGCAAGCTGGCCAATCTCGTCATGTCCATACTTTCGAACCTTCCTGGAAAAGTTCCCTTTGGCGAGCTCAATCGCTTGCTTCCTCATATCCGAAATAGGATGAGTGATGGTTCTAAAGATGAAAATCCCAAGTAGTGCGGTCGTCCCAAGGGCGATCAGTGTCCCCGTCGCCAAAATGGTGTTAATGGTTCGCATTTGGTTAAACACGCTCTCCATCGAAGACACAACATAAATCACACCGACAGTTTCTTGGTTTTCATTTTTCACGGCTGTCGCAGAAATACGCACCCTTTTATTTGATTCTGGGTCATAGAATTTCTTTTCATAGTCTTTGCCTACTGCGAAAATCCGGCTAATGATTTGATCTGTGATTTTCTTACCGGCAATCTCCTGACTGCCGTTATTCACAGAGGCAATCACCTCTCTGCTTTCGTCAATATAGCTGACTTCAGAAATTTCATTAGACTCATCTTTGTTATTAAAGTCGTTTAATATCTTTTGAGCATCCTCTTTTAATTCTGCCTTACTTTTCGATGAATCTTGTTCTAGGTAATACGATAACGAGTAGATTCGCTGATTCAAGGAATTATCATATGAATTAATTAAGGACTGCTCTAGCTGCTTCACAAAGTACACGCCAATGATCTGCATGGCGACGATGATCAGCAGCACGTAAATCAAGGTCAATTTAAAGTGAATCGAGCGAAAAAAACCTACTTTACTCATAAGAATCTTAGTCCTGCTCTGGGTTTCTTAAATAGTAGCCGACGCCTCGTCTTGTCACGATCCAGCTTGGGTGGCTAGGGTTGTCTTCAATTTTCTCACGCAGACGGCGGACGGTGACGTCTACTGTCCGGACATCCCCAAAGTAATCGTAGCCCCATACGGTTTGCAGCAAGTGCTCACGTGTCATGACTTGTCCGATATGTTTCGCTAAGTAATGAAGCAATTCGAACTCACGGTGCGTCAATTCAATCGTTTCCTCACGCTTAGACACCACATACGCATCTGGATAAATGACAAGTGATCCAACTTCAATATCATTTGATTCAGATTCTTCCTCTGTCTGCGGCGTAGCAATTTGCCTTCTTAAATTCGCTTTCACACGGGCAAGCAACTCGCGCGTGCTAAATGGCTTCGTCACATAATCATCTGCGCCAAGCTCAAGACCGATGACTTTATCAATTTCAGAGTCTTTTGCTGTCAGCATGATAATCGGCATATCATATTTCTTTCTCACTTCACGGCATACCTCAACGCCATCTTTGTTTGGTAGCATAATGTCGAGCAGAATAATGTCTGGTTGGATTTCTTCTACCATTTCAAGGGCTTCATTTCCGTCATATGCACAATGAACCTCATAGCCCTCTTTCCTTAAGTTAAACTCCAATATATCAGCAATCGGTTTTTCATCGTCTACGACAAGAATCTTTTTTTCCATTGTGATTTCCTCCTGCATTTTTAGCATCTATGTCATTCATTTTTGCATGTCTCATCAGACCTTTTTCATTTGAGCAAAAAAGGCTCACTGTCTATTATAACGTTTTACGTGGCAAAGATAAAAATAATAACGGCTTTCTTTTCTAGCAATCGTTGGATAAGAAGACGACGCTCAAAAAAATGATGGTTTTTTTCCTTTTTTATTGAAACTTTTCCAGTCATAGATCGTCTATATAGATGTAACGTCTTCTTCTTATGGAGCCGGGCCCTACCTAGGTCCGGCTTCTCCCTTTTTATGCCTTCTTTTCATAAGAAAAACGCACCTGCGATTGCAGATGCGTTTGGAAGTGGCTCGGGACGGAATCGAACCGCCGACACACGGATTTTCAGTCCGTTGCTCTACCAACTGAGCTACCGAGCCATCATCAAAAAGATGAATAAATATAAATGGCGGTCCGGACGGGACTCGAACCCGCGACCTCCTGCGTGACAGGCAGGCATTCTAACCAACTGAACTACCGGACCTCAGTAACTTGCCCGAAAAAGCAATCGTGGTGCTCTTCCAAGCAAGTGAGGAAAAATTAGCTTAACGCTAAAGTAAATCAATGACCCGTACGGGATTCGAACCCGTGTTACCGCCGTGAAAGGGCGGTGTCTTAACCGCTTGACCAACGGGCCAATACATGGTGAGCCATGAAGGACTCGAACCTTCGACCCTCTGATTAAAAGTCAGATGCTCTACCAACTGAGCTAATGGCTCTCGGTTTGTGAAAAGTAATTCTGAAGAAGTTGTATTGCGTCAAACCAATCGCTTTAAAAAAGCTGGAACATCGCATCCTAACAAGTTTCAGAGACCTTTGCAACAACGAGATTTATAATATCATAGAGTAATTACATATGGCAATACGTTTTTCGACATTTTTTTAAAAAAAGTGTCGGATTTGAAATCTCCTGCCAAATCCCTTCTGTTTGCAACCGCCTTCATTTTCACTGCCTCTTTTCATGACCTCTGCCTATTCAAGCACATAGAAACGTTTTAGATCGCCCGAAATTGGTTATACATGAAACAAGTGACATTGTGATTGAAAAAGGAGGAAGCAGTATGAGTTCATTCAAATTAGGAGATAAAATGCCCAATTTTTCACTCCCAACCATTCAGGGCGAACATATTGATTTTCACAAACATTTAGAGGAGCATCAAAGCTGGCACCTCATCGTCTTCTTTAGAGGCTCATGGTGCCCGGTATGTGTAGAAGAATTGAAAGAGCTTGAACAGCAGCAATCATACTTTCAAGACAAGGATATCCACTTAATGGCGATTTCAACGGATCATTCTGATGACTTGAAGGAATTTGCGGATAAAGAAGGACTATCCTTCCCAATCATGTCTGACAAGGACCTCACTTCAATAAAAGCATATGAAGTCCACTATCACGGAGAAGATGCTCCTTATGAAGATCACGGAGTACACGGGGAACCTGCCTATTTCTTACTAAACGAAAAGGGCCAAGTTCTCTATCAGCAAAGACAAACAAGTCCGTTTGGCAGACCGCATGCCAACGAACTGCGCAAAATCATTCAGTACATCCGCAAAAACTTAAAAGGTCAATACAAAAGCGTGAAATAAGAAAAAAGCCCTCAAGACGAGGGCTTTTTTTATGAATTCCTTTTATGATATAACCGGTCTGCGGCAAAAAACACAAGAAGACCCGACATGAGAATGACAAAGGTGACGGGCGGTTTATCATCCTGGACATAAGAGTACAGCGCATGTCCTCCTAATGCGAGAAGATAAAAAATAAATGCCGCCACTGCTGCTTTATGTGCATTCGCTTGTTCTCTTTGCGTACTTTTTTTGAAAAACATTGTAACGATTCCCCTTTATACTGCTTTCTTCATCGTCACCCGGCGAAGTGCCCGCGAACGAATATATTCCATTGGACCAATACTCCAAACCTTTAGACAAAATGCTGATATGGCGATTTGCAGAAGAGAAATAAGCAGCCATGCCAATACGATAAGAGGGGCGTTGATTTGCCCGCCAAGACCCAATCCCCAGCTATAAAAAAGAACCGAGCAGATGACATTTTGCAGGATGTAACAGCTAAGCGCCATTTTCCCTACATATTCGAACCAATTCCACATGAACCATGACTCTGTGTGAGCCAAGAGCTTCGCAATAACAGCGATATAGAAAAGAGAAAGGAATGGCGAAAACGCATAGCGAACCACGAATTCCACTAGTTCATTCGGAACGAAGACAAGTGCATTCAGCGGCAACCCCAACCATAGACCGATTCGAAATAATCTTTTCCGTAGAGACTGCCCGCATTCATTTGCATAAAATACACCGGCTCTCATCATCCGCACACCTAATAAAAACAAAAATGTGTTCATAGGAATGATAAAGATCGCTTCCACCCGGTACATGAAAAAGTGTTGTAATCGTTCTTGAACTTGCGAGATCCATGTCTCTGGCAGCTGCTCTTCCAGCGCAGGTTCACTACCTTGATCATACGATGCTGTTTCCATTTCAGAGAGGGCGAACACCATCAGACAGGACAGAACAAGCAGATGAATGACTCCTGAGAAGATCATGCCTCTTTTCATACGTTTGCTCCCTCCTCGCACAATAAATGCCACAAGCAAACCCGTGACAGCGTAACTCATGAGCACATCGTATTCCATCACTAGAGCAAAATGGACAAAGCCTTCAATAAATAAGAATAAAAGAATCCACAAATATGTACCCGGCCAAGGCGTATTTTTTCTTTTCGCCTGCTGATATTTCAGCTCTAGTCCTACACCAAACATAATCGTGAGCAGCGATAGCATTTTCCCATAGACGAACATGGAAACAAGGCTTTCTAGAAAACTGCCATTCTCATATTCATCTGCAATCTGATCTGTCGCAAAGGTATCCCCTGCATACGCAAAAAACCAGACGTTCGTTCCCAATGTGCCTAATATGGCGAAACCTCTTAAAATATCTAATAATCTTATTCTTTCTTTCACTAGAACGCTCCTTCCCCCTATACAGTTATCATATTTTGGTAATAGTCGGAAGCCTGTTCTACTGAAATTAAGAAATATTTAAACAAAAAAACACCAGTAAAATGTGCAATTTTACTGGTGTTTGATCAGTCTATGATTATGGACGGTACACGCTGCGGACAACGTTCGTTTGGGAACGATCTGGTCCGACTGAGAAAATGGAAAGTGGAATACCTGTTAATTGTGAAATACGCTCTAAATAATGACGGGCATTTTCAGGCAGTTCACTTAAATTCTTCACGCCTGTAATATCCTCTGTCCATCCTGGCATTTCTTCGTAGACAGGCTCACATTTCGCTAGTTCCTTTAGACTTGCTGGGAATTCTTCTGTGATTTCTCCGTTCAATTTATAAGCGACACAGATTTTCAATGTTTCAATCCCTGTCAATACATCAATTGAGTTAAGAGATAGATCTGTAATCCCGCTCACACGGCGAGCATGGCGGACAACCACACTGTCAAACCAGCCAACACGGCGCGGGCGTCCAGTTGTTGTACCGTATTCACGGCCAACCTCACGGATTTGATCACCAATCTCATCATGGAGTTCTGTCGGGAATGGGCCATCTCCAACACGTGTTGTGTACGCTTTTGACACGCCGACCACATGTTGAATCTTTGTTGGTCCTACACCAGAACCAATCGTCACTCCCCCAGCCACTGGGTTAGATGACGTAACAAATGGATATGTCCCTTGATCGATATCAAGCATAACACCTTGTGCTCCTTCAAATAGCACGCGGCGGCCTTCATCTAGTGCGTCATTCAAGACAACAGATGTGTCCACGACATATTTTTTCACTTGCTGGCCATATTCATAATACTCGTCTAAAATATCTTCAATCTTGAAGCCTTCTGCGTCGTACATTTTCTCTAAAAGACGATTTTTCTCTTCTAGATTACGCGCAAGCTTCTCTTCAAATACTTCACGATCTAATAGATCTGCGACACGGATACCGATACGAGCTGCTTTGTCCATATAAGCTGGTCCGATTCCTTTTTTCGTCGTACCGATCTTGTTAGCCCCTTTCCGCTCTTCTTCTACCTCGTCCAATTTTAAATGGTAAGGTAAAATCACATGGGCTCTATTGCTGATTCTGAGGTTATCTGTACTCACATTCCGTTCGTGAAGATACGCAAGCTCAGTGACCAACGCTTTAGGATCAACCACCATTCCATTACCGATGACACAAGTTTTCTCTTTATAAAAAATACCGGACGGAATGAGGTGTAGCTTGTAAGTCACTCCATCAAATTTGATCGTGTGACCTGCATTGTTTCCCCCTTGATAACGGGCAATCACCTCTGCATTTTCTGAAAGGAAATCGGTAATTTTCCCTTTCCCTTCGTCACCCCACTGCGTACCTACTACGACTACTGAAGACATATCGTGCACCTCCGTTAACCTTTCAAAACGTTATCTCTTTCAAACACATTTATTTTATCAATGCAAAACGAAAAAGTCAACGTGAAATCCGAACATTAATATCTCGAAATCAAATTTTGTTCGTTTTAAATATGAGAAAAAGCGCTTTACTCACTTCTTCAGCGCTTAAAAAGGGAGATTTTGAGTAAAACCAACGTTTTTGATTGTTCTCACTTTCTATTGATTTTCAATTAAATGAATCATCGAGCTTGCCATAAAATCAGGTGAGTACGGTCGCCCTGTCCTCAGCCACCATTCAGCTGTTCCAACGTAAGCAGAAATAACGAATTGCTTCTGCATGTCGATAGGAACGAGATGCGGATCGGGCTTTGAGCCTGCAACCCCCTCTACCCCCAAAGAAAAGCTTTCTTCAAAAAAAGCACGAACCGTTTCATGAATATTGAGCTCTCTCCCTCGTTTCAAGAGAATTTGATACTCCTCTTCATGTTCCTGCAAATGCTGATAAAATCGAAAAATATATACATATGCCGCATGCTCTTTTTCCAAATCATCTTCTTGTACAGGCGCAAAAATGGCACATTTCATCACATCAAACATCTCATCCATCACCTGCTGGGCAAGATCAAATTTATCCTCATAATGTTGATAAAAGGTCGTGCGGTGGATACCTGCCACTTTTGTCAAATCCTGTACAGAAATCTTCCCCCATTCTTTCTCACTTAATAACTGAAATAATGCTTTTCTTAATTGCTGCTTTGATTCCGTTGCGCGCTTATCCCCTCTGTAGCAGTCCGCCACAAGCCGCTCTCCCCTTCCTATTTTCTTCAACAGATTTCGCTTTTCTGTTGGTTGAATCCTCCAGGCTGATGAATTAACTTTAATCTAACACAATGAAAAAAAGGAATCATCTGACAACCTATAAGGAGTGATGATCATGGAAACAACAACCCCAAGTGCCGTGCAAAAAACGTTATTAAGAGGAAAGAACAAGCAGGACCCGTATCACCCATTTGATTGGTATGCCAACATGCGCCAGACATCACCTGTTCATTTTGACGAAGCCAGCCGAACGTGGAGCGTATTCACCTATGAGGAAGCAAAGCGTGTGACAATCGATAAAGATACCTTTTCGAGTCAGCCTCCTAAAAACCAACGGAAGCATTCACTGATGAAAACAATGGTGATGATGGACCCTCCCAATCACACTCGCATCCGCTCCATTGTCAGCAAAGCCTTTACCCCTCGAGTCATGAAATTGTGGGAGCCTCGTATTCAAGAATTAATGGATGAACTCATGGCACAAATAGAAGGAAAAAAAGAGATAGACCTAGTGCAAGACATCTCTTATCCACTTCCTGTCATTGTCATTGCAGAGCTTTTAGGTGTGCCATCAGAGCATAAACAATCCTTTAAAGAATGGTCAGATATTCTCGTCAGCATGCCTAAAAGCGAAAACGAGGAAGATGTAGCTGAATGGCAGAAAACACGTGACAAAGGAGAAGCTGACATGATGGCGTTTTTTGCAGACACCATTGAAAAGAAACGTCACAATCTCGGTGATGATTTGATTTCCCTCATCATTCAAGCGGAGGAGAATGGAGAAAAACTGTCAGCGGATGAACTAATACCATTCTGTAATCTTCTTCTTTTAGCAGGCAACGAAACAACCACCAACTTGATCTCCAATATGATTTTCAGCTTGTTAGAACAGCCGGGTGCGTATGAAGCGCTCGCCCAATCACCTGAACTCATCCCACGTGCGGTGGAAGAGGCCGTCCGTTTTCGTGCACCAGCTCCTGCGATCGTCCGCTATGTCACAAAAGACACAGAGCTTGGAGGGAAAGTGTTGAAAAAGGGAGACAATGTGATTGTGTTTCTTGCTTCTGCCAACCGAGATGAGCGTCAATTTTCAAACGCACATGAATATGATATACACCGCCACCCTAATCCTCATATTGGTTTCGGGCACGGTATCCATTTCTGTCTTGGCGCACCACTGGCACGTCTTGAAGCATGTACAGCTATAAAGTTTTTAATAGAACGATATGAGGCGCTAGAGCTCCTCTCTTACGTTCCGATGACAAGCAGCAGCATGTATGGACTGAAAGAGCTGAAACTGCGTGTCACACCTCGTTCATAACAGAAAAGACTCCCGGGCATGGGAGTCTTTTTTTTAAACGGGGGTGATTCCATCTGTGTTCATGAGCACAATGCGATACCCATCTGGATCTTCAATGGTTGCTCCTCCCCGTTCCCAATATGGATTTGTAGAGGTGACTTGCCGTCCGCCAAATGAGAGCAATCTCTCTTTCATTTGCCTGAATTCCTCAGCATCTGGAATATAGAACACAAGAAGCTGTTCTGGATGCGGGGCGAGCAGGCTTTCTTCTTCTTCATGCTTCGTGATTTCTAAATGAACATGCTGATGAGGAAGCCCCAGCATGACTCCATCATATCCTTCATGCTGATCAAACGAACCTATTCGTTTGAGTCCTAAGCCTTCTTCATAAAAGGACACAACCTCTTCCATGTTGACTGTTGGGCGTGCGATGCGTAATTGAGCGGCTTCGAACTGTTGAAATTTCATCAGTCATCACTCCTTTTCTCCTTTTAGTATACGATTTCTCTCTCTTTCTCTCCTCCTCATTTCGATCGTTTTTCAATCATTCTTTCGATGTAGATTGATCAAAAAAAGCCCAGCTTCTTGAGCTGGGCTTTAAGCACCGGGCGGAACACCCGCATCGTCAAATCTTCTTTCCAGGTTGACGAATTTGTTATATTCTTTGACGAACGCCAGTGATACTGTACCAACTGGGCCGTTACGCTGTTTGGCAATGATGATTTCAATAATGTTCTTATTCTCTGATTCTTTGTCATAGTAATCATCACGATAAAGGAATGCCACGATATCGGCATCCTGCTCGATACTTCCTGATTCACGAATATCTGACATCATCGGGCGTTTGTCCTGACGCTGCTCTACTCCACGTGAAAGCTGAGACAAAGCAATAACTGGAACTTCAAGCTCCCTTGCCAGCGATTTCAATGCCCGAGAGATTTCAGACACCTCTTGCTGACGGTTATCGCTTGATCGTCCGCTCCCTTGAATGAGCTGTAAGTAGTCAATCAGAATCATGCCAAGACCGTTTTCTTGCTTCAAACGGCGGCATTTTGAGCGAATTTCACTTACTCTAATTCCTGGTGTATCATCAATGAAAATCCCACTATTTGATAGCGAGCCCATCGCCATTGTCAGCTTGCCCCAGTCCTCTTCTGTCAGATTACCGGTTCTTAGGTTCTGTGCATTGATATTCCCTTCTGCACAAAGCATACGCATCACTAGCTGCTCAGCTCCCATCTCTAAACTAAAGATGGCGACACTTTCGTCCGTTTTGGTCGCAACATTCTGTGCGATGTTCAATGCGAAAGCCGTTTTCCCTACTGATGGACGAGCCGCGACAATGATTAAGTCATTTCGCTGGAATCCAGCTGTCATCCGGTCAAGCTCTGAGAAACCTGTTGGAATCCCTGTGATATCGCCTTTTCGGTTATGAAGCTGTTCAATATTATCATATGTCTGAACAAGCACGTCCTTAATGTTTTGGAAGGCTCCTGAGTTTTTACGCTGCGCCACTTCCATAATGGTCTTTTCAGCATCACTCAACAGATCCTCTACTTCATCCTCACGCGTGTACCCATCCTGTGCAATGGTTGTCGCCGTGCGGATCAGACGTCTTAAAATTGATTTCTCTTCTACAATTTTTGCATAGTATTCAATGTTTGCGGCAGTTGGGACAGAGTTCGCAATATCGGTTAAATACGAAATCCCGCCTACCTCTTCTAGTAAATCTGTATTGGCCAGTTCAGAAGTCACCGTAACAAGATCGACCGGTTCCCCTCTATCACCAAGTACAAGCATCGCATTGTAAATCTTTTGATGCGACATTCTATAGAAATCCTCTGGAATTAATACCTCAGAAGCGAGCGTGAGCGCAGATGGTTCTAAAAAAACAGCACCTAATACGGCCTGCTCGGCTTCTATATTTTGCGGCGGCAGCCGGTCATCGAGAAGTTCCGTCATGCCAAGCACCGTCCTTTCATAAAAAAATACGCTACTCATCATTTTAACATTTTCATCAATAAAAAAGTGAAAAACATCGACTATAGTCAAAATTACCATGAGGATGTTTCGTTGAACAGCCAACTAACGCATTTCAATAGAAAAGACTCTGTAACATAAGTTGTTATAGAGTCCTTCATTACCGCTAATGGGATTTGTATCTGTTGCCGTTCACATGTTATTAATCTATCGTTTTCTTCACTCCATAATTTTCTTTTTGTCCAATGTCATGCAAAGACCCGTTTTGATAACCAATTGATAACACCAAATCGGGAATAGAATCAAACCCGTTTTTCGCTAGATCAAACAGCTGTGCTCCGTAATGTGAAGCGGCAATTCGTGCATGTTCTGCTGTGTATGGATTTTTCAGGAGATCTTCTTTGTATATATCAAAAATATTCGTTCCTTTATCCGTTACAAATTGACCATTTACAATGCTTAAATCCTTTAAATTGTAGCCTGTCACCGTTTTGATTTGATTCACAAGATGGAACTTTGCAAGAGAATCAGGCGTGAATTGAGTAGAATCATCATTTCTACTTTTCATAATATGGAAAAACAATTCTCTTGTATTGTTGCTTGTATTTAATAGGTCTTCTATTTGTTTGGTTAGCGATTCGTCTGTTGATCCACTCACCACTAATTTGAAATGATTTGGGTCAATGGTAAAAGTTAAATTTGTGTTTTTAGGAATGGTTATACCGTTTTTAGAGAATAAATCTTGCAATTGTTCGTTGACCTTTTGTCGATTGAATATTTTCTTTTCTACGCTTTCTTGAGTAGGATCGTACCGTTTTTCGTTACGGAAGATGGCGTCATTAAAGTCATATTGCCCTCCCTTATTATTCCTTGCCCAACTCATTTCCATAGTGTACGCAGCTTCTCTTTCAGACTTGGTTAGATCACTTCTGAAATAAGAGGAGTATGGATTTCTATACTTATTATATATGTGGTCTTGAGGATCATTGAATCTTTTATTTTGTTCATTAATTTTTTGATATTTCTCATCAAGTATCTTCATTCGTTTATCTGCTTCGGTCATCGTCTCGTTTGTGCTTTTAATAGTCGATTGGTTTTTAGAATCTGTTTCTTTATGAGTGTTTGAAGTAGTTGCCCTGTATGACGTATTAATATTCATTTTGATTCTCCTTTTTGAAAAATTAGTGATTATTAAATATATCGGCAATTCAGTTAAAATTTGTTAGTTTTGATCCGATATAGTAATTATTACAAGGAGGGTTAAAATATGACAAATACTATCTTCAAACGTTTTTTATTACCTGCATTATTATTAGTGCTTGTTACTAGTTTTTTTGCACCTAATTCAGCAGAAGCAGCAATTACGGGGAATAACAGTCCTAACACAGCAAGCTTAATGGGATATTGGAAATATAGTCGTCCAGATACGACAATCTTACCTGAAGGTGAAAATGAAGCTTATTATCAGTTCACCATCAATAAGGGTGAAAGGGTTTATGTGCGAAGCTCATATGATAAGAATTATACAGGTATGAAAATAGAAGTGTATAATTCAAAACAATCTATGACAGGGTCCGAGGTTATAAATCCTGATTCAATTACACCATTTATTTTTGCTAATACTGGTGACGTTACTTCTACTTCAGAAACTTATTTTGTAAAAGTGACCCGTGGTACATATACAGGGAATATGTACTTTACTGTTTCCATTCAAGATCGAATTAAATCTGGAAATGGGACATTCAACTTTACGGGGGCCGCTACCAACTTGGGGAATACTTCTTTGAATTTTTTAGGAGTTGATTCTTCTGTCATTACAATGGATTTAACTAATCATACGGCTATTCCCCGAAGTGCAATCGTTAAATCAATTTCAACAACGAGTACACAATCGCCTAACCAAGGAAATGTTACTCACAAGCTGATGGCTGATGAAAACAAGATTTGGAACGAATCCATTTTTTCATCTGCAACAAGTGGTTCTTACCGTATTTCTCTTGAAGATCAATTAAAAGTCGCGCAAAAATGGAGCTTTAAGTACAACGCAAAGGCTACAGCGAGATCTACTATGAGCAATGTCAAAGCCGATATCCGTTACGAATATGATGTCACAGATGGATTCTAATTGAATGGTGTTTACAGAATTAAAAAGTAAGGGCACATCCCTTACTTTTTTTAATTGTTATCATTCGCCACTCTTAAAAAAACTGTGCATACTATTGAATCAGTTTTGAGATATGAGGTCACCTACTTTTAGCGAAATCCTCCTCAATGTCCCTAAAAATACAAATGAGTCTATAGACTTATTTTTCCTCAAAATCATTTCAAGAAGAAAAACCCATATTTATTCCTGTATCAAACAGAAAAAAATGGTAAAAATCCTGAGGCAGTCAAGGTCTTTTGACATTTCTCCTATTTTTAAATGGCAAGGTCCGATATTCCCTATTTCAAATCATTTGTTAGTGAGTTAGTCCTTTATTTTCTGAATATTAGAATAAAAAAACCAAGTACACAACTTGATGAACATTTGACTTCATAATTGATAACCATTATCATTTGTTTTGCTTGCGGATAGTTGAGAATCATTTTCATTTGGAGGAGTCATTCTTCAAGTTCTACACTCATCCAATAGCTACAAGCCCGCTTTTATCATCGTATGAGAGTCGAATTTGAGGAAGGAGATTTGTCACATATGTCCAAACGCCCTGAAGGAATGGGTACTGAGGATTCATTTTTCGGAGAAAGCCGTCCTTTTTTTATACCTGGGACGGAGCAACTAGATATCACAGCACACCCATACAGACTTTTTATATTTAAACCGAATACTACTCCTCCAGCGGCTGGTTTTCCAGTCATGTACGTGCTTGATGGGAATTCACTTTTTGGCACAATGGTCGAAGCCATTCGTTTACAGTCAAGAAGACCTGAAAAAACAGGTGTCGTACCTGCCATCATTGTTGGAATTGGCTATCAGACAGAAGCGCCCTATCATCCGCTCAGGCATTATGATCTCACTCTTACCAGCCCTGACGCTTCCATCGGGGGCAAAAGAAAAGACTTCTCCATCCATACATATGGCGGGGCCTCTGCTTTCTTTTCTTTTTTAGAAAAGACTGTGAAGCCTTATATCGAGCAACGCTTTCCGATCAATTTAAGTCGTCAAACACTGTTTGGGCATTCTCTTGGCGGTCTTTTTGTATTACACACACTATTTGAGCACCCTGATGCTTATCAGACATATATTGCAGGCAGTCCTTCTATCCACTGGAACAAAAAATTATTTCTAGAAAAAGAACACCAATTTACCAACCGCATACGTCAGGTGCCTATGAATGTCAGGCTGCTTGTAGGTGTAGGTGAGTTAGAAAAACATCATCCATGTCAAATGAATGCTCATGCAAAGTCACTAGCAAATCGGATGCTGCCTTTATCCTCATATGGCTTACATACGGCCTATCACGAGTTCCCTGAAGAAGGGCATACGTCCGTTTTACCGGTGCTGATGAATTACGCTTTTCGTTTTGCGCTTTATCATGATGATCTTTTAACAACCACAGACATGAAAGAAAGGTAGTGAACGTATGAAACATAGTGGTCTATCTCAAAAGATTGCCCTTGTCACAGGCGCAGGGCAAGGTATCGGACAAGCAGTCGCAAAAAGACTAGCCGATGAAGGTGCGATCATTGCAGCAGTTGACGCAAATGAAGATCAGCTTCAAAGCACCGTCCATCAAATGAATGATGAAGGCTTACGTGCCTTTGCCTATCCAGGTGACATTACCGATCAAGCATCTGTTCAGCACATTGTCAATCAAATTGAAAAACAGCTTGGACCCATTTATTTACTAGTCAATGTAGCAGGCATTCTTCGAATCAGTTCTATTGACCAGCTTAGTGCAGAGGACTGGCAACAAACCTTCGCAGTCAACACACATGGTGTCTTTTATGTGTCACAAGCTGTCTCCAAATACATGATGAAAAGATCAGCAGGGGTCATTGTGACCGTCAGCTCTAACGCAGGTGCCATTCCTAGAATGAATATGGCTGCCTATGCCGCTTCAAAGGCAGCAGCTACTTCCTTTACAAAAACGCTTGGATTGGAGCTGGCAGACTATGGAATCAGATGCAATGTTGTCTCTCCTGGCTCTACCGCAACACCTATGCAATGGGCTTTATGGTCTGATGAACAAGGAGCAGACCATGTGATCAAAGGGTCATTAGAGACGTATAAAACCGGTATTCCATTACAAAAAATCGCTGATCCTCAAAACATCGCTGATGCAGTCATCTTCTTTGCGTCTGAACAATCCAGTCATATTACGATGCAGAATCTCACGATTGATGGTGGCGCAACACTCGGAATCTAGCATTTCATCAAAAAGGAGGCCTTTTCATGAAACATTCATTATTGCCGTCAGAAGAAAAAGTACAGTTGATTCAAGACTATCAGCCAGGCGCTTTTTTCCTTGCTTCCCCTAGACGTACAATACTTGCAGAAGGGATTTTCCAGCATATTGAAACCAATCAGCTCAATGAACTCTCCACAAGGGTAGCGCACGTATTTGACACTGCCAAACAAGCTGGTATTCAATCACCAATTATTGCTGGTGCTGTTCCGTTTGATCCGGCGCAACCCGTTCGTTTAAATGTGCCAATCCATGTACAGTTTAGTGACCCACTCGAATTTCATCAAGGTGATGAGAAATCGGAAGTGACATCGCCATCCTATGAGGTGACACCTGTCCCTTCTCCTGAAGTCTACATGAATGGTGTGAACGAAGGGTTAGCTAAAATTGAAAAAGGAGAGCTTAGCAAAATCGTCATTTCCCGATCTCTCCATCTCAAATCAAATCAAGACATTGATACGAAAGCAATACTCGAAAGGCTGGCTCGTCACAATACGACTGGCTATACGTTTGCTGCAAATGTAGCTGACCCGAAATCTCACCAAAAGCGCACACTTCTTGGGGCAAGTCCTGAGCTGCTTCTTTCAAAAACGGGTTCATCTGTGATTTCCAATCCACTCGCTGGTTCTCGGCCGCGTAGTTCAGATCCAGTAGAAGACCAGCGCCGTCACGATGAACTCCTTACTTCAGCGAAGGATTTACACGAGCATGCAGTGGTTGTCGACGCTGTCACTAAAGCGCTTACTCCTTACTGTAGTAAGTTAGATGTGCCTGTATCACCATCCGTCATACAAACAGAAACGATGTGGCATTTATCTACTGTCGTAAAAGGTGAATTAGCAGATTCCAGTGTATCCTCAATTGATTTAGCGCTGAGCCTTCATCCAACACCCGCAGTATGCGGAACACCTACAGCAGATGCACGTGAAGCAATCCAAGCGATTGAACCCTTCGATCGAGGATTTTTCACAGGAATGATCGGCTGGGCAGATGCAAATGGTGATGGTGATTGGATTGTCACCATTCGTTGTGCAGAAGCTGAGGGTCAATCCCTTCGCCTCTTTGCTGGTGCAGGAGTGGTCAAAGGATCTAAGGCAGAAGAAGAGCTAGCCGAAACATCTGCAAAGTTTAACACGATGCTTCGTGCGATGGGCATCCATCAGCTATAAAAATACATAGGAGATGACAAAAACATGTTTGTTCAACCACCTACATGGCCAGAAGAATTTGCAAAACGCTACCGTGAAAACGGCTGTTGGCGTGGAGAAACCTTTGGCGGTATGCTTCGTGAACGCGCCGTATCGTTAAGGAATAAAACTGCGATTACATACGCTGATACGCACATGAGCTACCAAGAACTTGATGAGCGCGTCAGCAGTCTTGCCGCCGGTTTCCATCAGCTTGGAATTCAAAAGGGCAGTCGAGTTGTCGTGCAGCTTCCTAACATTCCTGCTTTTTTTGAAGTCATTTTCGCTTTATTTCGAATCGGTGCTTTACCCGTCTTCTCACTGCCATCTCATAGAAGCAGCGAAATTACTTATTTTATTGAGTTTGCCGAAGCAGACGCATATGTCATACCAGATATCCATGATGGCTTTGATTATCGATCACTCGCACGTCAAGTGAAAGAAAAGCTTCCCTCATTCCCTCATGTCATTGTTGCAGGGAAGGCTGAGGAATTCCTTGACTTGGATGATCTGCGCAAGGACCCAGCACTTGATCCTCAAATTCATGTAGAGGCAAGTGATATTGCATTTCTTCAGTTATCAGGAGGCAGCACAGGCCTTTCTAAGCTCATACCTCGTACACATGATGACTATATGTATAGTCTTTGGAAAAGCAATGAGGTGTGCGAGCTCACAAAAGAAAGTGTGTATTTAGCTACACTTCCAGTTGCGCACAACTATCCATTAAGCTCGCCTGGAGTCCTTGGGACGTTATACGCAGGTGGAAGAGTCGTTCTTGCACCTGGATCAAGTCCTGATGTCGTCTTTCCACTCATTGAAAAAGAACGGGCAACTATTACCGCAGTCGTTCCACCTATTGCATTGATCTGGCTAGAAGCCGCTCCACATCGATCAGATGACTTATCGAGTCTTGAGGTCTTACAAGTCGGTGGTGCTAAATTAAGCGCCGAGGCAGCAAAACGAGTGATGCCTGCCCTTGGGTGTAAGTTACAGCAAGTTTTTGGCATGGCAGAAGGTCTGGTCAACTATACCAGATTGGATGATCCTGAACATGTCATTATCCATACACAAGGTCGTCCAATGTCTGAATATGATGAAGTACTAGTGGTAGATGATGAGGACAAGCCCGTCCCGAATGAAGTGGCTGGACACCTTTTAACAAGAGGACCTTATACGATTCGCGGCTACTATAAAGCCGATGAACAAAACAAGAAAGCATTTACACCCGATGGCTTTTACAGAACAGGTGACATCGTGCGATTAACAAAAGAAGGAAATGTGGTAGTAGAAGGCAGAGACAAGGATCAAATCAATCGTGGCGGCGAAAAGGTTGCCGCTGAAGAAGTTGAAAATCATTTACTTGCGCATCCTGACATTCATGATGCCGCCATGGTATCCATGCCAGATCCGTTTCTCGGTGAACGCTCATGTGCCTTTGTTATTGCGAAAGGAAACAACAAGCCAGCACCACACGCCTTAAAGTCATTTCTAAGAGAACGCGGGCTCGCTGCCTATAAAATTCCTGACCGCATTGAATGGATCGATGCGTTCCCGCAAACAGGTGTAGGCAAAGTCAGCAAAAAAGCATTAAGAGAATTGGCTTCAATCCATACTGCCAACGTATAAAAAAGAGGAGTGAAAACCATGGCAATCCCTACTATTCCTGCGTATCCAATGCCAAGCATACAAGATTTACCCGAAAATAAAGTGAACTGGATCCCTGATCCGAAGCGTGCTGTCCTGCTAATACATGACATGCAGCAATATTTTTTAAATGCATTTCAACAAGATACATCACCGATCACAGAGTTAGTGCAGCATATTGAACAATTACGTGATACATGCAAAGAACTCGGCATTCCAGTCGTCTATACCGCTCAACCTGGTGATCAAGACCCGAAGGATCGTGCCTTATTAACAGATTTCTGGGGGCCTGGTCTTGGTGATGATGAAGCATTGACAAAAATCATTGATCAGCTTGCTCCATCTGAGGCAGATACAATGCTGACAAAATGGCGTTATAGCGCATTCAAAAAATCCAACTTTTTAGATCTTCTTCACGAAGGCGGACGTGATCAACTGATCATTACTGGCGTATATGCACATATTGGATGTATGCTGACAGCCGCAGAAGCATTCATGCTCGATATTGAAACCTTTTTTGTCGCCGATGCCGTCGCTGACTTTTCACTTAAGCATCACAAAATGGCAATGACCTATGCAGCTGAACGCTGTGCGGTGACCACAACGACAAGCCAAATCATTCGTCGTTTAACAGGACAGGAAGCAGACGGTGATGATTTATCCTTTGATGCTATCGTTCATCAAGTAGCGAAGTATCTCCAAATCGAGCCGAATGAAATACCGCTAGACGAGAATCTCGTCTATCTTGGACTTGATTCAATTAGAATGATGAGCCTAGCAGAAAAGTGGAGACAGCAAGGAGCAACAGTCAATTTCGTTGAGCTTGCAGCAAATCCAACGCTCACGTCTTGGCGGACTCTTCTCTTCCCAGAAAAACAGCCATCTATCCCAAATATCGATTACTTGTAAAGGAGGTATAGACCCTTGTCGATCCAGTCAGTCGATTCATTCCCACTAACCGGTGCCCAATCAGGCATTTGGTATGCGCAGCAGCTTGATCCATCTAATCCTATTTTCAATACAGCTGAGTATATAGATATTAAAGGTCCAATTGATCCCGTACACTTTGAAGCAGCCATTAGAAAGACTGTTCTAGAAGCAGATTCCTTGTATATGCGCTTCGTTGAAGATACTGACGGTCCAAAGCAATGGTTGATATCTAAGAAAGAGATTCCATTTCAATATATCAATTTACAAAATGAAAAACAGCCGTTTGATGCGGCTAAAGCATGGATGAAGACTGACCTTGCAACACCAGTCTCTTTAGAGAATGATGTATTATTCTGTGAAGTACTTTTTCAACTTGCTGACGACCGTTTTATCTGGTATCAGCGCATTCATCACATTGCCATTGATGGATTCGCCTTTTCGCTCATTGCACGTCGTGTTGCTGAGGTCTATTCAGCCCTATCGAAAGGGACATCTGTGCCTCCTCAAACATTTGGAGCCTTACTTGACGTAGTCCAAGAAGAGATCACCTATCAACAGTCCAATCGGTATGAAGATGATCGAGTTTTTTGGAAAAATCGCTTTGCTGATCAACCTGAAATTGTCAGTCTTGCTGAGCTTGCCCCAAGAACGTCGGATCATTTTATCCGCAAAACGGCTAGATGCGATGCCGAAAAGGTAAGCAAAATGAAAAAAAATGCTCAATTTTTCGGTGGTACGTGGCATGAAATGATTCTTGCGGCATCCGCTCTATATATGCATCGTATGACGGGTGCACATGATATTGTTTTAGGATTACCTGTTATGATGCGCCTTGGATCTTGCGCCTTGCAAACACCCGGAATGGTCATGAACCTGGTACCGCTTCGTTTAACATGCAAACCAGAAATGACGCTCTCAGCACTTGTTCACCAAGTATCTGATGAACTGAAAGCCATTCGTCCTCATCAAAGATATCGTCATGAAGACATGCGGAGAGACTTTAAACTCATCGGAAGAAATCAACGATTATTCGGCCCGCAGATCAATATCATGCCATTTGATTATGATCTCAAGTTCGATCAGAGCATTGGTCAAGCACATAATCTTTCAGCAGGACCCGTAGATGATATATCGATCAACATATACGACCGCGCAGATGGGAACGGATTTCAAATCGACTTTGATGCAAACCCTGCCGTTTACAAAGAGCAAACAATTGATGCTCATCAGCAGCGTTTTCTTCAATTGCTGGAGGAAATAACCGGACTAGAGCAAGATCAGACAATCAGTCAATTTAACCTTCTTTTGTCTGAAGAAAAAGAGAACATTCTCAAGCACTGGAATGATACAAAACGAGAATTACCAAAAGAATCTTTACGGGAACTATTTGAAAAACAAGTCAGCAAAACCCCACAAGCAAAAGCATTACAGTTTGACGAAATCACTTTGACCTACGAAGAGTTGAATCAGCGGGCTAATCAATTAGCTCATTATTTGAAAAAGCGCGGCATTGGACCAGAACAATTTGTCGCAATGGCTCTGCCTCGGTCCATCGATATGGTCGTAAGTCTATTAGCCGTCGTCAAAACAGGGGCCGCCTATCTGCCACTAGACCCTGATTATCCTAACGATCGTGTCGCCTATATGCTAGAAGATGCCAAACCGGCGTGCTTGCTCACAGTCAAAGAGACAGCAGATCGTTTTGACCATTCACACATCATTCAACTGGATGATGCAACTACTCATCAGGAGATAGCCGGCAGTCCGCGCCTTAATCCGACTTGGAACGAAGGCTCCCCGCATCACCCGGCTTACATCCTCTACACGTCAGGATCGACAGGTAAACCAAAGGGTGTTGTTGTAACAAAGAGAAATGTGATCAACTTTATATTGTCCATGCAAGATTCATTTTTATTAGATCAAGGGGACCAGCTTTTAGCGGTAACAACCATTGCCTTTGATATTTCCGGGCTGGAAATGTTCCTCCCGCTTTTACATGGTGCCGCTATATTATTAGCAAAAAAAGAAACGATACAAGAACCAGCAAAACTTTCAGACATGATTCGTTCTCATCATGTCACAATCATGCAGGCAACACCAACGTTGTGGCATGCGTTAGCAGATGATTACCCTGACGTGATAACAGGTATGCGTGTTCTTGTTGGAGGAGAAGCACTCCCTGCCTCCCTTTTGCACACATTACAATCTCTTCAATGCGACATTACCAATTTGTACGGACCTACAGAAACGACGATCTGGTCTACCATGGAAAATGTCACAGCACATCGAGAGAATAGTGGACCGGCGATTGGCAAACCCATTTGGAATACGAGCATTTACATTTTAGATGAAGGACTAAACCCAGTCCCAGCAGGATCAATCGGTGAACTTTATATTGCAGGTGAAGGAGTATCCAGAGGATATCTTGGACGTTATGACTTAACGGCTGAACGATTTGTCGCTGATCCATTCGGCACAAAAGGCAAGAGAATGTATCGCACTGGTGATTTAGCCAGATGGCGTGAGAATGGCTCGATTGATTATATTAGCCGTGCTGATCATCAAATTAAAATTCGCGGCTTCCGTATTGAACTAGGTGAAATTGAGACAGTCATTATGCAGCATCCAGCCATAAAGCATACGTCCGTTATCGTTCGGGAGGATCAACCTGGACAACAGCTGCTTTGTGCGTATGTTGTGCTGACAGACGACTCTTCTCTTCACCCTTCAGAGCTTAGGCAGTTTGTGGCTGCGTTACTTCCAGACTACATGGTGCCTTCTGCTGTTGTCTTTTTGCCGGAACTGCCACTTACACCAAACGGCAAAATCGATCGCAAAGCATTGCCGGTGCCAAATATGTCTTTAGTTAGTTCTGAGCGTACACCTAGAACACCCCAAGAAGACATGTTATGTAGTTTATTTGCAGAAACCCTTGGCGTATCTCAAATTGGCATAGATGATAGTTTCTTTGATTTAGGCGGACATTCTTTACTTGCCGCTCGTCTGCTTCGACGTATACGAGATACATTCGGTGCAGACCTAAGCATGAGCACCATTTTTGAATCACCTCGAGTCGCTGAACTTGCACAGCACTTAGATAAAGCAAAGGACATTCGGCCGCCGCTTCAGGTAGAAAAAAAGCCAGATGAAATTCCATTATCCTTTGCTCAGAAACGGCTCTGGTTCCTTCATTGCCTTGAAGGGCCAAGTCCAACTTACAATATTCCACTTGTCATTCAGCTGACAGGTACATTAGATCAAAAAGCTCTCATTGGCGCTTTAGCAGATATCACTGAAAAACATGAAACCCTTAGAACCATCTTTCCAAATAAGAACGGCATGCCAAGACAGGTTATTTTACAGCCGAAAAGTGTTCAGCCTGAACTCCACGTCACAGGTTCAAGTGATCAACAAATTGATAATCAGTTAAACGAAGCCATTCGCTATAGCTTTAATATTGAAGAAGAACCTGCACTTCGAGCTGAATTATTCATACTTGATGCAAATCGATCCGTGCTGCTTCTATTGCTGCATCATATCGCTGGTGACGGCTGGTCACTTGCACCATTGACACGAGACTTAGCTGCTGCTTACGAAGCCCGTATACAAGGAAAATCAATCTCCTTGCCAGCCGAACCTGTTCAATATGCTGACTATGCTATTTGGCAGCAGAAGCTGTTGGGCAGTGAAGAAGAGACGGATAGTCTATTTGCCAAGCAGCTTACCTATTGGACAGGTGCCTTACATGACCTGCCTGAAGAACTGGAGCTTCCCTATGACTACCCGCGTCCACAGGAAGGAAGCTTCAACGGTGCTACGATCGACTTTACGATTGAGCCCGCTTTACACCAGCTGCTCCTTGAACTTGCAAAGCAGCATCAGGTGAGCTTGTTCATGGTGCTTCAAGCATCACTTGCAGCATTACTGACACGTCTTGGGGCGGGAACAGATATCCCTATTGGCAGTCCAATTGCTGGGCGGAATGACGATGCACTTGACGACATTGTGGGATTGTTTGTGAATACACTAGTATTACGTACAAATACAGCTGGTAATCCAACCTTTAGTGAGCTATTGAAGCGAGTGCGAGACGTTGACTTAGCAGCCTATGAGCATCAGGACCTGCCATTTGAACGGCTAGTGGAAATTCTAAATCCAACCCGCTCCAGATCACGCAATCCATTGTTCCAGGTCATGCTTGCCTTCCAAAATACACCGAAGGCGGAAATGAAACTGACACAACTTGACTCAGACCTCTACGTGAAACCAGTAGGATCAGCTAAATTTGATCTGACCATCGAATTAACAGAACAAAGAACTGAAACTGGTTCAGCAGCAGGATTAACAGGATTGTTTGAATTCAGCACAGATGTATTTAAACAAAGTACCATTCAAGCAATCGCTGCCAGAATGAAGCGCTTTTTAACAGAGATAGCTGAGCGCCCACATCTGCCGATTGGTCAAGTGAACATTTTATCAGATAAAGAGCGGCAAACATTTCTACCTGAAAAAAAGACATTCGCTCAGTTAGACCAAGCACATCGTCTCCCGACCTTATTTGAAAAAACGGTGCAGCAATATCCTGATCGAGTGGCAGTAACGGATGGCAAGAGGCAGCTTACCTATGAAGAGTTAAACAACAAAGCCAATCGTCTTGCTCATTTATTAATAGAAAGAGGCGTTGGACCAGAACAGTTCGTTGCACTTGCCCTGCCTAGATCAATCGATATGCTCGTCAGCCTATTAGCCGTTCATAAAGCAGGCGCAGCCTATGTTCCGCTTGATCCTGATTATCCAGCAGACAGGCTGGCATACATGATACAAGATGCCAAACCAGTTTGCAGCATCACAACAAAAGCAGCTGCATTGCATCTCCCTGCTGATTGCGATTTGATTTTGTTAGACGAAAAAGAAACAAATGATCAATTACAGATGATGCCAAATCACAATCCGGCTGATATAGACAGACTTGAGCCGCTATCTCCTCTGCATCCGGCCTATATTATTTATACATCCGGATCTACAGGAAAACCAAAAGGAGTGGTCATCCCACACCAAAATGTCATACGTCTTCTGACATCTACTGAACATTGGTTCCATTTCGATGAAGAGGATGTTTGGACAATGTTCCATTCGTATGCCTTTGATTTTTCAGTTTGGGAAATATGGGGACCCCTTTTATATGGCGGTCGGCTTGTCATTGTTCCTCATACCATCTCTCGTTCTCCAGAAGAGATGCTGCAGCTTCTAGTCGATGAAGGTGTGACTGTGCTTAATCAAACACCTTCTGCCTTCTATCAGCTCATGCAGATAGACAAGGAACAACAAACACTTGGTCAAGCATTATCACTCCGCTATGTCATCTTTGGCGGTGAAGCATTAGAGCTTAGCAGATTAGAAGATTGGTACAGCCGTCACTCAGACTGCAAGCCAAAGCTAATTAACATGTACGGCATTACAGAAACCACCGTACACGTTACGTACAATGTACTCAATCGAGACATGATCGCAAAGAAATCCAGTAGCTTAATAGGCGAACCGATTCCTGATTTACGCGTGTACGTACTAGATGAATACCTACAGCCTGTTCCACCTGGGACGACAGGTGAAATGTATGTAGCTGGAGCTGGTTTGGCTAGAGGTTATCTAGGCAGGCCTGACCTGACATCTGATCGATTCCCTGCCGATCCTTATGGAGCACCTGGCACAAGGATGTATCGAACTGGCGACCTCGCTCGCTGGACAGAAGAAGGGGCACTTGATTACATTGGCAGAGCTGATCATCAAATTAAAATACGCGGGTTTAGAATTGAACTTGGAGAAATCGAAGCCGTTCTATCACGCCACGATGCAGTTGCACAAGTTGCCGTGATTATGCGAGAGGATCAGCCTGGCGACAAACGATTAGTCGCATACATCGTCACAACTGAAGAAGACCGTTTCGATACAGAGAATCTTCGCCATTTTGCGTCAGCCAGTCTTCCTGATTACATGGTGCCTGCGGCTTATGTACAGATTGATACGATGCCACTTACAGCAAACGGGAAGCTTGATCAAAAATCACTACCGGCACCTCAATTGCACATACAGCAGACGGATGGCCGCGGCCCAAGAAACCCGAAAGAGGAAGTTCTATGCCACCTCTTTGAAGAGGTGCTTGATTTGCCAAAAATCAGCATTGACGATCGCTTTTTTGATATTGGCGGGCACTCATTACTTGCGGTTCGTTTAATCAGCCGCATTCGTGATGCACTTGGTGTCAAACTAAGCATCGGAACGTTGTTTGAAGCACCAAACGTTGCCAGCTTGGCAGAGAAACTAGAAACCGGAAGTGATGAAAACGCACTAGAAATCCTGCTGCCGCTACGAACAAATGGAGAAAGATATCCTCTCTTCTGTGTTCACCCAGCTGGTGGTCTTAGCTGGTGCTATGCAGGTCTCTTGAATACATTAGAGAAAGACATCCCTATTTATGGATTACAAGCACGAGGCATTGCAAGAAAAGATGACTACCCGTACACATTAGATGATATGGCTGCGGATTATATCAAGCATATCCGAACGATTCAACCAAAAGGTCCTTATCATCTTCTTGGCTGGTCACTTGGTGGAAACGTTGTACAGGCAATGGCTACACAGCTCCAGCAGCAAGGTGAAGAAATCGCTCTCGTTGCGATGCTCGATGCCTATCCAAACCATTTCTTACCGATTAAAGAAGCACCCGATGAAGAAGAAGCACTAATCGCTCTTCTTGCACTCGGCGGTTATGATCCAGATACCTTAACAGGTGAACCGCTCACGATGAAAAGTGCTGTCGACATCTTGAAGAAAGACGGCAGTGCACTAGCAAGCTTAAGTGAAGATGCCATTAGAAATCTAAAGGAAACCTATGTCAATTCAGTTCGATTGCTCGGAGAATATCAGCCAAAAACTTATCATGGGGACATATTATTCTTTAGATCTACCATTATCCCAGATTGGTTTACACCAATTGATCCCGAAGCATGGGCACCTTATATCAACGGAACCATTGAACAGCACGACATTCATTGCCGGCACAAAGACATGTGCCAGCCTAAACCCCTAGCAGAAATTGGTGTCATCTTAGACAACGCTCTGCATCGGGTCAAACAAAAGCACTAAGAATAAAGGAGAGATGACAAATGACAAATCCCTTTGATCGTGAAGACGGTGTATTTCTTGTGCTTGTCAATGAACAAGGACAGCATTCACTTTGGCCATCATTTGCACCAGTGCCAGATGGGTGGGAAAAGGTCTTTGGTGAAGACACTAGAAATGCCTGCATCGATTATATCCAGACACACTGGCAGGACTTACGGCCATTAAGCTTAACAAAAGAACCTGTGCTAGCACATGGAAAAACAGACTAAATCATCGCGCCCTGATCTGACTCAGGGTGCTTTTTTGACAGAATAAACATCACCATCATTCCGCTCTTTCTGCTACAATTTAATTGAGAATGTTTATCAACAAATAAGAGATCAGGTGGTTTTATGGGAAACAATCAATTACGTACAATGGCAAATGCCGAACAATTCATCTATCGATTGACATTTGCTGAAAAAATAAAGAATGCAGAGCTTCCGCATAAGGAGCAGCAATTATCAGATACATTTTGCCTCCTCATTAGCATAAGCAGCAGCGGCTTACTCACGCTGAACGATCAAAAATGGCGATTGAAAAATTTAACACTCTATACAATTCTGTCTGATGAGACATTTATGTTAAAAACAAAGCCTTATCAAAAACACGAGCTCTATCTGCTTCGCTTTCAAATGTTCACGCCGCAAGGTCAACACATAGAAGAAGTATCAACTGAACATGCCCGGTCTTTACTGAATGTATGGCAATTTATCGATATTAGCTCAATTGAACAAATTCATTCTTTACTGTCCGAAATGACAGAGGAATGGAAAAGACATGAATCCGTTAGCTTTTTTAGAAGCCAAACCCTTTTTCAACAGCTCATCCTGCAGCTTTTCACACTGCATAATGAAGATATTTGTGACACGACACATGCCCTTTTCAAAACAAAACAATATATTGATCAACATTCCGAAGAACCCCTCAGCCTTACAAGTCTATCTCAAATGGCTGGCATCAGCGCCAATCATTACAGTGAGCTATTTAAAAAGCATTTTAATGTGAGTGTCACTGATTACATCACCAAGAAAAGGATGACTAGAGCCAAACAGTTAATGGCAAAAGGCAACGCAAAGCTCAAAGACATTGCACTGGAAATCGGCTATCAAGATCCCTATTACTTTAGCCGCATCTTTAAGAAAAAAATGGGCATGACCCCTTCTACTTATATGAAAAGCCGTCAGCGGAAAATTGCAGCCTATGGCCATTCTATACTCGGTCAGCTCACACCCATTCATATCATCCCGTATGCTGCCCCTCTTCACCCTAAATGGACAGCACATGATTTTGAGCATCATGCAGAAGAAATCCCGATTCACCTGAGTGCACATCGGATCAACGAGCACGCTGAAGCCAATTTACAGCAATTAAAGGAAACAAAACCTGAGCTGATCATTGCCAATGATCATGTGACAGAAGAAGAAAAACAAGTGTTGAAAACCATCTGTCCTGTTCACTTTGTTCCATTCACCCAATTGGATTGGCGCACTCAATTCAGACAAACAGCTATGTTCCTAAACGAAGCGAAGGAAGCAGAAGAATGGCTGATTCATTATGAGGATCTCGTCATTCAGGCGAAAAAGACATGCCTTTTTGATCATCCACCAAAAACCGTCCTGCCTCTTCGTATCTTTCAAGATCAACTCTACTTGTCTGTAAATCGCACCATGTCAGAAGTGATTTTTCATGATATTGGTCTTCTGCCAGCTTTTCAGAATGATGGACAGCTAATAGAAAAGAAAATCACCATTCGCTCCATACAACAGCTAGATCCAGACGCCATCTTCCTCTACTTGCATAAGGAGCCAAAAACCCTTGCTTTTTATCAAAAGTTAAAGCAACAGGAAGATTGGCAAAACCTCAAAGCTGTGACGCAGCAAGCAGTCTATCCACTAGCATCTGACCCTTGGCGTGAATACACAGCAGCCAGTCATCAACGAGTCATTCAGGACCTTTTATCTTTTTTTCCGTAAAAAGTCCATCATTTGGCAGAGAATTGTCTATGGATAAAAGAACAAAAGCCTAATACAATCTTTAATTGAGAACAATTATCAGTTAAAGGAGAAAACAAATGAAAAAATGGTTAGCATTGCTTATCCTTTGTATCATGACGATCACCACAGCTGCCTGTGGTGATGCAGAAAATAAACCTGCTTCAAACACAACCAAAAGCAAGTCAGCTGAAATAGCAGAAACAAGCATCAATTACTTAGATCAAACGTACAAACTCAAAACGCCAGTGAAACGAATTGTCATTGCTGGAAGCCTAGAATCAATGGAAGATGCCAAATTACTTGATATCGAGCCTATTGGTGCTTCTACAGTAGGCGGCGCATTCCCTGAATTATTTAAAGACATCACAGCGAAAACAGAAGGCATCGGTGAAAAAACAGAACCGAACCTAGAAAAAATCTTAAAATTAAAACCAGATGTGATACTCGGATCAACAAAGTTTCCACCTGCAACAATTAAAAAATTGGACAAAATCCAAACAACGATCCCAGTATCCCATGTCTCTTCTGACTGGGAAAGCAATCTTTTATTGCTCGGTACACTTACTGGAAAAAGTGAAGAAGCGAAAAACATCATTTCTGATTATCAGAAAGACCTCAAACAAGCGAAAGAAACCCTGAAAGACAAAAGCAGCAACAAAACAGCTGTCATTTTACGCATTAGACAAGGCGACCTGTACTTGTACCCTGAAGACGTATACTTCAACTCTACCTTATATGGGGACTTAGGATTTACAGCACCAAATGATATCAAAAAAGCCAAAGCACAAGCATTGATTTCATTGGAGCGCCTGGGCGAACTCAATCCTGACTATATTTTCGTTCAGTTCTCTAAAGAGGAAAACTCATCGAAACCTAACGCATTAAAAGACTTAGAGGAAAATAAAATTTGGACTAGCCTAAAAGCTGTGAAAAATGGGCACATCAATGAAAATGTCGTTGATCCTATGCTTCAAGGAGGAACTGCACTAAGCAAAACAACCTTCCTTGATAAGGCCGTCAAATGGTTAGAGAAAAACAACTAAAAAAAGAAGACAAAGGGTTAATGTTTAGCCCTTTGTCTTCTTTTCAGCGTATTTGAGAATCTTGAGGAGTGAATACATATGAACGGAACGTTTCTATATGACGAGTTTAACGGGCGTCAGCTTGATATTTACGTTCCACAGGACACCTCTATTAATGTTCCAGCTGTCTTTGTACAAGATGGCTCTTCTTTATTTAGAACACACCTGCTAGAGATCGAAAGACTGATCGAAGCCAAAACCATCTCTCCAATCATCATTGTCGGCATACACCCCTTCAATCGACTCGACGAGTATACACCATGGAAGGCGTCATCACTGCACTCTGGGTTTCCTGACTTTAAAGGCGAGGCACAGACGTATGTGTCATTTTTAGCGAATGACTTGCTCCCATATATCAAAAGAAAATATCCAGTCAAACAGACCTGTCATGAACATAGTCACATAGGTGCTTCATTAGGTGGGCTATTTGCAATTTATACTTTATTGATGTACCCTGATCTTTTTAAAAACATCGCATCTATCTCTGGGTCATTTTGGTATCAAGATTTTCTGCCGTTTGCTAAACAACAAAGCATTCAGTATGTGGATCACCTTATTTATTTGTCTGTAGGCAGTGAAGAAGGTAAAGGCAAAACATCTGCTCAACAGCACATGCCTTTATTCAATAAACAACTACATGATCTTTTATTACAGAAAGGGATGCAGGAATGGCAGCTGCACTATCACATCGAACAAGGGGAGGGCCATCATCTGAAACAATTTCAAAAAAATTTCTTATCAGCCCTAAAGTGGTTTTATCAAAGAGAACGCTAATTTTTTATCTGCATGGCACAAAGCCGATATGATATATTGGAACTTATAGATTGAAAGAGGAGGGATTTGCGTATGAGACCTTTACAAATCTCAGCCGATACAGCACAAAAACTTGCGGCATCACTTAATGTACCCATTGAACAAATTATGCATATGCCGCAACATATCTTAATCGCTAAACTAGCAGAACTTGAACAGAAGAAAGATCTTTCTTCTTAAAGAAATAAAGGAGTTTACATTCATGGAACAACAACTAGAACAATCAACATTACATCCCCGCAGCAAGGGACAAACCATCCTGCTGATTGCTGGGATTTTACTCATTGCATTTAACCTGCGGCCTGCCATTACGTCCGTGGGACCTCTCATCGGCGCCATTCGTTCCGATTTGCAGCTTTCAAATGGACTTGCGGGTTTTCTCACCACTTTACCACTGCTCTCATTCGCATTGCTTTCTCCAATTGCACCTAAAATCGGAAAGCGTCTTGGCAATGAACGAACCCTTTGGCTTGGGCTTGCTGTCCTTCTATTTGGGATTGTGATTCGCTCGTTTGGCTCGATCACCTTCTTAATGGTGGGAACTGCGCTTGTCGGTGTCGGGATTGCGATATGTAATGTGCTTTTACCGGGGCTCGTAAAGCATAAATTTCCTGCACATGCTGGTTTGATGACGAGCGTGTATACGACTTCGATGTCCGTCTTTGCGGCACTTGCATCAGGTGTCAGTGTTCCGCTCAGCCATACGATGCCTGGCGGCTGGAATACTTCATTCCTCGTATGGGCTGGCCTTGCACTTCTCGCGATGATGGTCTGGGCGCCGCAGCTTCTTCATCAGAACACAGCGGCCGTCAAAAGCATTTCGCTCAAAGAGCAGCCGATATGGCGTTCGCGTGTCGCATGGCAGGTGACCTTTTTTATGGGCTTGCAGTCATTCCTTTTCTATAGCAGCATCGCCTGGTTTCCTGATATCTTAACATCACATGGAATGAACCTGTCGACAGCCGGCTGGATGCTGTCCATTATGCAGTTTGCTGGGCTTCCATCAACCTTTTTAGCGCCTGTTTTTGCAGAAAAGTTAAAAACACAAAGACCGCTTGTCTTCGGTCTTGTCCTTGTGTATTTACTTGGTATGATCGGACTTCTTCTCGGAGGATCGACGCCTATTCTTGTGATCTCTGTTTTATTGATCGGCATTGGACAAGGTGCCAGCATCAGTCTGGCGCTCACTTTTATCGGTTTACGGACGACCAATCTGGAGCAAGCCGCTGCCCTCTCCGGAATGGCGCAGTCTCTCGGTTATTTATTAGCCGCCGTTGGTCCTTTCATGATCGGTATCCTTTTTGATCTCACACATACATGGACGCCATCCATTATCATCTTTATCATCATCTTATTTTTCATGCTTTTATCCGGTATGCGTGCTGGACGAAACGTCTATATATCAGATCCATCATAAAAAAGAACCCGCCTCCTCATGAGAGACGGGTTCTTTACTGTTTATGCTTGTTCTGTCACGTGTACCTTTAATGTTGCTTGTACCTCAGGATGAAGCTTCACCGGTACATTTGTGTAACCTAATGCACGGATGGCGTCATTTAGCTCGATTTTGCGCTTATCGACTTTGATTTGATGATCCTTTTGCAATTTATCAGCGATTTGCTTGCTTGTAATTGATCCAAACAAACGGCCGCCTTCACCTGATTTTGCTGTTAGTTCCACTGTTAGCGCCTCAAGTGTTTCTTTTAGTTGTTTCGCTTGTTCAAGCTCTTGGATGGCATTCTTTTTCTCTTTGTTCTTCTGCCCTTCCAATGCGCTTAGGTTCGTTGGGTTTGCTTCAACTGCTAACCCCTGTTTGATGAGAAAGTTGTGAGCGTATCCGTCAGCGACATTCTTGACTTCGCCTTTTTTCCCTTTGCCTTTTACGTCTTTTAGAAAGATGACTTTCATCTTTGAACCCCTCCTTCGAAATATTCATCAATGGCAGCTTTTAACTGCTCTACCGCTTCTTCAATGGTTATACCATACATTTGGGTTGCAGCGTTAGTTAAATGACCGCCGCCATCTAACGCTTCCATGATAATTTGGACGTTGATGTCCCCTAATGATCTTGCACTAATGCACACCGTGTTGTCATCTCGTCTTGCGACAGCAAATGACGCTTCTACCTCACTCATTGACAACAGAGAATCAGCCGTCTGGGCAATCGTAATTTGATCATAATACTCCGAGCTGTCTGACGGTAATGAAGCAATCGCCACCTGATTTTGATACAGATCTGTATGCTGAATGAGTTTTGCCCGTTTGATGTAATGATCGACGGTCTCTTTTAGGAATTTTTGCACAAGGACAGGATCTGCCCCCTTCGCACGAAGATAGGAGGCTGCATCAAACGTTCTTGATCCCGTTCTCAGCGAGAAACTCTTCGTATCAACGATGATCCCTGCGAGAAGCGCAGTCGCTTCAATCATGTTAATGCGCAATTTCTTCGGCTGATACTCTAAAAGCTCTGTCACAAGCTCTGCTGTGGATGAAGCATACGGCTCCATATAGACAAGTAATGGATCACGGATAAACTCCTCGCCGCGTCTATGATGGTCAATGACCACGACATTTTCAATTTTATTGAGCAGTCGTTCTTCCATAACGAGAGACGGTTTATGTGTATCCACGACCACCAGCAGCGTGTCATCCTTTGCAAGCTCCATGGCTTCCTCTGGGGTGATAAAACGTGACCAAAGATCTTCATAATTCTTAATTTCACTAATCAAACGTTGAACACTGTCCCCAATCTGGTTGGCATCAATGACAATATAGCCTTCTTTCCCATTGGCCTGGGCGACCTTTAAAATCCCAATGGATGCACCAATCGAGTCCATGTCTGGGAACTTATGCCCCATGATCATGACATTGCTACTTTCAGATACAATTTCTTTTAAAGCATGAGAAATGACTCGTGCGCGTACACGTGTCCGTTTCTCCATTGGATTCGTTTTCCCGCCGTAGAATTTCACTTTTCCATTCGGCTGCTTAATGGCTACCTGATCCCCGCCTCGTCCGAGGGCAAGATCAAGACTCGACTGCGCAAGTGCCCCAAGCTCTTTTAAAGAAGGCACGGACGCACCGATCCCGATACTCAGGGTAAGCGTCGCACTATGCGCTCCTGTTTTCTCACGGACCTCGTCTAAAATAGAGAATTTCGACGCTTCCAGCTCTGCTAAAATGCTCTCATTTAGAACCGCCATAAATCGTTCGGACGAAATTCGCTTCAGGAAAATGCCATATTCCTGTGCCCAATTGTTTAACAGAGACGTCACTTCACTATTAATGGTGCTGCGTACCTGATCGTCAAGACCCTGCGTGACATCATCGTAATTGTCTAAAAAGATATAAGATAACACCGTTCGTTCATTTTCGTACTGTCTTTCAATCTGTACCTGTTCTGTGACATCAAAGAAATATAAAAGGCGCTCTGACCGTTTAATAATAACTTTGAATTTCCGGTCATTCAGTGTCACATTTTCTGTCTCGACCTCTTGTTTAATCAGAGGCACAATGGACTCGAATGTATCATACAAGGATCTGCCGACAAGCGTGCTTTCATGAAAACACGAAGCGAGAAATGGATTTGTCCATTCGATATAATACTGGTCATTAAACAGCATAATACCAATTGGCATTTCCATTAATGCTTCTTCTCCAACCTTTTTGACTCGATAGGATAATGTTGAAATATATGAATCAATCTCTTTTTGCACTTGCGTATCTGCCCACTTTAAGAAGTAGAGCACACCTGCAAGGACTAAAAGACCAACCGCTCCTATGATCCAATTATAATAAAGGTTGAGGAGGACTGTGACCACCGCTAGGACAATCAAAGCGATGATCGGATACTTGATGACAGGTTTTCTATAGAAGCTTGGCACTGATATCAACTCCTCAACATTCAGAGTGAATTATTTGTTTTTTACTTTTTCTCTTAAATCAAAGCCTATGTCAGCAATCCCTATAATACGCACAATCACACCGACTGGCGGATAGAGAACCCCTAACACGATAGCGAAAATGGGCACCGCTTTTGAGATGCTTTTTTCATGGCAATAATAGAAGATAAAGGAAAATCCCTGAATAAGCACCAGTATAAATAAAATTTGAAAAGCACTCGTTTGAACGAGCCATAAAAAGCTGCCTTTTTCCGTCTGAATCAGCATCAAAAGCAGTGTGAGTAAATAATACCATACCATGCTTTTTGGCAGCCGCATATCCTTAAATTTCTTCAAGGCTGGCATGTCTTTGACAAACCGTTTGATCAGAGGCTGCACGAACCAGTGGTTCACGAACGCCAGCAACGTGACACCAATTAACAGCGCGACAGGTAAAGCACTCAATGCGGAATCCTTTATCTCTCTGAACTGCTTCAGCTGCTTCGCAATGTCCTGCTCAGAAGCACCGGATTGCTTTAAGGCACTCTCTAACATTGGAATCAATTGCTCAATCGACTCTTTCGCGACACTCATAATATCGACTTGAAAAAGCTGAACACTGACAACAAAGGAGATAAGGAAACTGAATAAATAGATCAGCGCACCTGAAATGATGGCATTCCCAGGCTGCCGTCTGCTGTAGAAAACACCCATGCCTAATCCGACAGCAATCAGAATTGGTGCAGTCATGAGTCCATTAATAGACCCAATTAAAAAGCTGATCACTATCCCAATAGCGCCAGCAGCAATTCCTTTTTTCAAACCGTGCCTGATTGTATAGAGGATGATCGGAATCGGAGCAGCTAGAAAGAAAATAATGGATAATAGCGGCACATACAAATAAAACAGCGTCATGACAGAGAAAATACTGATCATGATAGCGCCCTCTACTAACGCTTTTGTTTGTTTCACACCTTCACCTCTATCCAATCCTTTTACTATATCTTGCTCAATGTGTCCTTCTATGTATACGTACGATGTAAGCTACACCATGTCTTACCCCAACCTTTATTTTACCATAGCGGTAAATCGCAAGTAAAATGCAGTCTATCTTAGGAGCGTTTCACGTGGAACACTGATACCAATTCGTACATGCAACTTTTCAAACAGCATGTTACAATTTTTTAGATTATTCTTAGCTATAAACCCTGAATTCAAGGACAAAAGCTGTTAGAATAGAAACATCATCAATAAATGTAAGAAGGAGAATTCATATGGGAAAAACACTCGTATTCGGACACAAAAACCCTGACACAGACACGATTTGCTCTGCTATCGCTTACGCTGATCTAAAAAACAAAATCGGCGTCGAAGCAGAAGCGGTCAGACTTGGAGAAATCAATGGAGAAACACAATACGCATTAGATTTCTTTCAACAAGATGCACCTCGTTTCATTGAAACGGCTGCAAACGAAACAAAGCAAGTCATTCTTGTCGATCATAACGAATTCCAACAAAGTGTAAGTGATATTGATCAAGTACAAGTGACTGAGGTCATTGACCATCACCGTATTGCCAACTTTGAAACAAGTGAACCTCTATACTATCGCGCTGAACCTGTTGGCTGTACAGCAACAATCTTAAACAAAATGTACAAAGAGAACCAAGTGAAGATTGAAAAAGAAATCGCTGGTTTGCTTTTATCTGCAATCATTTCTGATTCCTTGTTATTCAAATCCCCAACATGCACACAACAAGACATTGATGCTGCGCATGAGCTAGCTAAAATTGCAGGGGTAGATCCAGAAGTTTACGGTCTAGACATGCTAAAAGCTGGCGCTGACCTAAGCCAAAAAACGGTTCAAGAATTAATTACAATTGATGCAAAAGAATTCGCACTAGGCAATAGCAAAGTGGAAATTGCGCAAGTCAATACAGTAGATATTGCAGAAGTTACAGCAAGACAGGCTGACATTGAAGCGAAAATCAATGAAGTCATCGCAGCGAAAGGTCTTGATCTATTCGTTCTAGTGATCACAGACATTCTAGAAAATGACTCTCTTGCACTTGCACTCGGTACCGAAGCGGCAAAAGTAGAAAAAGCATTTAACGTCACACTTGAGAACAACACCGCTTTACTAAAAGGTGTTGTCTCAAGAAAGAAACAAGTCGTACCTGCACTGACAGACGCTCTTTCTTCATAAACACAAAAAGACTGCTGACCTGTTCAGCAGTCTTTTTTCTTCTTTTAATGAATGTACATATCGCTGACAAGAATATCCTTTAACACACTTGTTGGAATCGTGAATTCAACTACACCCATGTAACCAGGCGCCACATCATATTCATTAAAGGAAATCACCAGTTTGCCTTTTGAGTTGATATAGAAGCTTTGATCTGGCTGAATCTTCTTAAACGGATCAACCGTATCTTGCTTGGTAATCCAGTAAATCTTATTTGAATCCTCTTTCATCTGTTTCTTCATTTGTTCTTTAATATTTTCACTAATCACATCAATATACCGATCATCTTTAAACAAGCTTGGTAATGTAATGAGTACATGGTTTTTCTTATCCACCGTATCATACGTCATTTCCTCTGCCGCAGAAGCCTGAGTCGTCACCTTGTATCGACCTAGTGAAAGAATTTGATCATTGTTTGTTTTCACTTCATATCCGCTCTCTACACTCAAATGACCATTTTTATAACCCTTTGTTTCCTTTTCAAAATCTTGATACAGCTTTTTGTTTTCAGCTAAATATTTTTGATTCAGGCTGTCTTGTAATTTTCCGTCCCCAAGCCCTGAAACGTGTGGTGTTTTGAGGTCAATATTCGTTCCTTGATCACTCTTTTTAAATTCTGTGAATGTCACGACTTTCACTAGCTCGCCAATGACAGGAATCTCCGAAATCGCTCTTGCCGCCTGCGGGCTGACATTCACAGTCGTGACAAATAAAGCAGCCGCAGCAACAAGTCCGATCGTCCATTGCTGAAAATGAGGTTTTTTATTTTTTCGTTTTAATGTTCGTTCAACCATAGCATCAAATTCCGGCGGAATAGGGATTTCTAAATATTCCTCTTTTAACTGTTTCAAATGCTTATCCATTTATATTTCCTCCTGCGATAATTCTACTTTTAAAAGCCGCAACGCTTTATATAATCTTGTTTTGATGGTGTTTTCGTTTTCTTCGAGAATGTGGGCGATGTCCTCTAGTTTTAAATCTTCAAAGAATCTCAAAATAATGATGACCCGGTACATGTCGGGCAAATCCTCTATGGCTCTTCTGACATCTTGATCTTCATAGACATCTGATTCACCTTGTGATAAGAACTCAAGTGTATCATCGTCTGTCACCTGCACCCGCTTCTTCTTTCGTAAAAAGTCTAGGGCAGCGTTCACCACGATTTTATAAAACCAGCTATGCATTTTGCTTGCATCCTCTAATCGGTGAACAGATTTGAGTGCTTTATGAATCGCCTCTTGAACGACATCCATCGCATCTTCCGGGTTTTTGACATAACTATAGGACAATCGATAAAAACTGTGTTTATGCTCCATTACGTAATCAGCAAATTGATCCTCAATTTTTCGTTTCTTCATTTTACAAAGAGCTCCTTTATCTTAAATGCGCATCGGTTATTTCTTACAATGGATAGACGCGCACCTTTTGAAAATAGTTTGCGCTCGATTATTTTTTTAACATGTCATTCCATTTCCGTTTCTATACAAAAAGAGCGAACCAGACAGGTTCACTCCTTCAAAGCGGATATTGTTTGATGGACAAATTGTTTAAGTGGGGAAAGCGGATGAATGATCGGAATGCCTGTCTCCTTTTCCATCTGCTGTGCCGCATGAACCATCGATAGCTGCATCACGCAAATGTCTCCACTTTTTTTCATACATCTTCTGAGCTGCTTTTTAATTTGCTCCTCATAAGCGGACATATCACCGTTTAGGCAAAGGTGAAAGACATCCTCCATTACCATAACCTCTGCATCAATTTGTTTGCCGTGCTCTTTTGCATATGACTTTAGCCGCTCCATAGTCCCATCCACTGTATCCGGGTTTGAAAATACAAGTTGAAGAGGCCCTTTTCTCTGACAAATCAGCTCAAATAACGGCTCATCGATCGGAACAATCGGTTGTTTAATGAGATGCTGCTGATCGCCCAAAGCGGCAATATATTGTGTACACGTGAGCAAAATGATGTCGGCTTCATCTTCTTTCATCAATTTGTTGATGGCATAGGTTTGCTGCTTGTGAGGGTTAAAATCTGGATCTTGTGTGGCACGTTCTATAAATGATGAATCAACCGTGTGATGCAGCTCAATTTCAGTATCACGAAACACGTCTTCTATATAGGACTGATTAGACGGATGGGCATGAAGGCAGTGTAATCGAATCATCAGGTTCGCTCCTCGTGAAAGTTTTCAATCATTATATCAATCCTTGTATGAAATAGGGAGAAAGATGACCATATTGTTAGGGAGATATCGAAGGAGGGATTCGAAATGAAAGAAGATCAACACCCTAAGCCATCCTCAGAGTCAGAAGACACTTTAACAAATCGGCAAGGTCACCCCGTAACAGACAATCAAAATATGAGAACCGTTGGAAATAGAGGACCAACTACGCTTGAAAACTACGATTTCCTAGAAAAAATCAGTCATTTTGATCGCGAACGTATTCCCGAACGTGTCGTCCATGCGCGCGGGGCGGGAGCTCACGGTTATTTTGAAGCCTATGGCACATTCGGTGATGAACCTATTTCTACTTATACAAGAGCAAAATTATTTCAGGAAAAAGGGAAAAAGACACCTGTTTTCGTCCGTTTTTCTTCTGTCATTCACGGCGGTCATTCGCCAGAAACATTGCGCGATCCGAGAGGGTTTGCAATTAAATTTTATACAGAAGAAGGCAATTGGGACCTCGTTGGAAACAACCTGAAAATTTTCTTTATCCGAGATGCTTTGAAGTTTCCAGATTTGGTTCATGCTTTTAAGCCAGACCCTGTTACGAATCGGCAGGACGGCGAGCGTATTTTTGACTTCGTCTCGCAATCTCCTGAAGCGACACATATGGTGACATTTCTCTTTTCACCATGGGGCATCCCAGCAACCTATCGGCACATGCAAGGCTCAGGTGTCCATGCCTACAAATGGGTGAACCATGAAGGAAAAGCGGTGCTGGTCAAATATCACTTTGAACCGAAGCAAGGTATTCGCAATCTGACACAAGAACAGGCTCAAGCGATACAAGGTGAAAACTTTAATCATGCCACACAGGATTTATATGAGGCCATTGAGCAAGGAGATCATCCTGAATGGGAGGTCTATGCACAGATCATGGAAGATGATGCCCACCCTCACCTTGATTTTGACCCGCTTGATCCGACAAAGCTATGGTACAAGGATGACTATCCATGGAAACCGATCGGACGAATGGTGTTAAACAAAAATCCAGAAAATTATTTCGCTGAAGTTGAGCAGGTCGCCTTTGGGACTGGCGTTCTCGTAGATGGTTTGGATTTCTCAGATGATAAATTGCTTCAAGGGCGCACCTTCTCTTACTCTGACACGCAGCGATATCGTGTGGGACCGAACTATTTACAACTGCCAATCAATGCACCGAAAAAGCATGTCGCCACGAATCAAAGAGATGGGCAAATGGAATACCATGTCGATCAAGGCAAAGGGCAAAATCCTCATGTGAATTATGAACCATCGATCCTCGGCGGATTAAAAGAAGCCAAACAGGATGGAAAGGATCATACGCCTTTTGTAGAGGGTGACGTCAAACGGGAAGCCATTGACCGCCCGAACGACTTCGGACAAGCTGGAGAAACGTATCGCCGCTTCAATGATTGGGAACGTGAGGAATTGATTAAGAACTTAGTCAACACCCTTGCGACCTGTCAAAAGGACATACAAGAGCAAATGATCGAAAACTTTACAAAGGCAGACCCTGATTACGGAAAGCGTGTCGCTGACGGCTTAAAAGCCTTCAAACAAGAACAGCCAAGCGGACCTATAGGCTCTACAGGCGCCGCACAAGCCGTGAACGAAGCAATTAACAACAGCACACCATCAGATCCTTATTAAATAAAAAAGAATGCAGCGCCTAGGCTGCATTCTTTTTGTATCCATCGATTAAGCGTTTTGACCCTTTTTGATCCATTCTGCTACATTGACTGTACGTTTTGCTTGATGTTTTGCAGCAGCTTCTGCATCCTCTTGGATCTTTCCGTTTTGGTCAACAGTGACACTCACGCCGTAAGGGTTACCCCCTGCACCGTACAATGAGTCATCTGTGTATCCAGGAGCAGCAATAATCGCTCCCCAGTGGAACATCGTTGTGTAAAGGCTCAGAACCGTCTGTTCCTGCCCGCCATTTGGGTTTTGTGCAGAGGTCATCGCACTTACTGCTTTGTTTGCCAATTTCCCTTGGAACCATAGGCCGCCAGTAGTGTCTAAGAATTGCTTCATTTGAGCCGGTAAGTTACCAAAACGTGTTGGCATGCTAAAGATGATGGCATCTGCCCACTCCAAATCACTTAATTGAACCTCAGGAACATCCTTTGTTTCGTCTAAGTGTGCTTTCCATGCTGGATTTGATGCTACAACTGATTCTGGTGCCAATTCAGCAACCTTTAATACTTTAACTTCGGCGCCTGCTTCTTTCGCTCCAGCCTCTGCCCATTTTGCCATCTGATAGTTTGTACCTGTTGAACTATAATAAATAACTGCTAATTTTACGTTTTCCATTTGTTCCATCTCCTTTTGTTTGGTTTGCCCAAAAAGCTTCTGTAAAAAACCCATCTATATTCCCTACCTTCATTAAAATTGACGACGATACCATAATGCCGCAGCATCGACTTCTTCTCTCGTTAGCTGATGTCCGCGATTTTCCCAATGTAGTGTGACTGAAGCGCCTGCGCCTTTAAGCAATTGCTCGAGCTCTTGTGATTCCTCCGGGCGGCACATTGGATCATTTTCACCAGCTGCGATAAAGACTTGTTTCCCCGCCAATGAAGGCAATGAAACTCCGCGTCTTGGAACCATTGGATGATGCAGGATCGCTCCTTTTAACGCATCCTCGTAATGGAATAAAAGACTTCCTGCAATGTTTGCCCCATTGGAATATCCGAGAGCGACGACATTGTGACGATCGAACCCATATTCATCTGCTGCTTCTCCGATAAATGTATACAGTTCCTCTGTCCGCTCAATTAAATCCTGCTCATCGAATATACCTTCTGCTAAACGTCTGAAAAAACGCGGCATACCGTTTTCCAACACATTTCCTCTCACACTAAGAACAGAAGCGTCAGCATCAACTAAATCGGCAAGCGGCAATAAATCTTCTTCCGTTCCGCCAGTACCATGCAGTAATAACAAAACAGGTCTTTGTTCATTCTTTCCTTTTCGAAAAAGATGTTTCATCATGCATCTCCTTTCCCTTTCAACTCTCTCACTTCTATTGGCAGCACAATTTGTTCAATCTGACTGCGCTGCGCTTCATATTGCGGTGGCAGTTTCAATGCTTCCCCCATAGTTTCCACTGATTCATCGTGTGCAAACCCTGGAGGATCAGTTGCAATTTCAAATAATATGCCGCCAAGCTCTCTAAAATAAATGGCATTGAAGTAATTTCGATCTTGCACAGGTGTCACTTGATACCCGCTTTGTGCAATATGTCTTTGCCAATCTAACTGGTCCTGATCATCTGTCGCTCTCCATGCAATATGATGCACCACCCCAACACCCATACGTCCGCGTGCAACTGGTGTCTTGTTCACATCAATGACATTGCCGATCTCACCAAACGAACGGAATCTCACATAGTCCTCTTCTTCTCCAACGCGTTCAAAACCCATTGTTTGTTCTAGCAGCTGCATCGTTTGCTCTGGCTGTGATGTTAATAAAACAGCTCCCCCAAACCCTTTTATCGCAACATCTGGCGTAACGCCGTTAAATGTCCAATCATTTTGTTTTCCCTCCGCACGTTCTACTAGCTCAATCAACAAGCCGTGTGGATCTTCAAATGAGAGAAAGGCTTCATCAAAGCGTTCGACCATTTCATAAGAAACATCAAACTGCTCAAGACGTTCCTTCCAGAAAGAGAAAGCGCCTGGTGGTACAACATATGTCGTCACGCCCACTTGGCCTGCGCCAATTTGTCCCTTTTGAGCACCTGGCCAAGGGAAAAACGTGATAATCGTTCCCGGAGATCCTCCTTCATTTCCAAAATATAAATGGTAAGTGCCTGGATCATCAAAATTCACGGTCTTCTTCACGAGACGAAGTCCTAAAACACCTGCATAAAAATCAACGTTCTCTTGAGGATGCCCTACAATTGCTGTGATATGGTGAATTCCTTCTGTTTTCTTCACTTCTAATGACCTCCTAATCATGAAGTAACAAGCCTCTATTCATTATGTCTTTACTGACGTCTTTATATTATCTCGAATTCGAGATATTAAACCAAAAAAATATATTTATCTCGAATTAAGGATATGCTGTTTTTAAATAAAAGTCAACGATTTTTGTTTTTCCTTTTAAAAAAGCAGGTCTGCTTTTACATAACAGACCTGCTCTTCCATGATTATCGCAGTAATTTTTTCTTTTTTAAATAGGCTTTCGCTACCTGAAATGCATCCTTACCTTTCACATTCACTTCATAATTCATTTCTCTCATCTCATCGTCTGTGATTTGACCACCGAGCTTATTGAGAGAAGCCTCAATCTCAGGGTACTCCGTTAATGTCTCCTGCCTTAACAGCGGTGCTCCTTGATATGGCGGGAAAACATGCTGATCATCATCAAGCACCTTTAATTTGTATTGCCTCAATTCACTGTCTGTCGAATACGCATCGACTAAATTGATATCTCCTTTTTGAATCGCTCGATACCGAAGCTTCGGTTCCATCGTCACTACATCATCAAAGGAAAATTGATAGGTCTTTTGAATACCTCGATACCCGTCCTGTCGATCAGAAAATTCTAAGGTGAATCCAGCCTTTATGCGATTCTTGATTTTAGCTAGATCAGAAATATTGGATACATCATATTGATCAGCCAGCGACTGAGGCACAGCTAAAGCATACGTATTGTTGTAAGCCATCGGCTCAAGAAGGCGGAGCTGAAAGGATGATTCCAAACCGTGCCGCGCTTGCTCATATACTTTTTCTTTATCTGTGCTTTTCGCTGTTTGTTTGAGGAACTCAGAAATTGCAGTACCCGTAAACTCAGGATAAATGTCAATATCACCAGAACGTAAAGCTTGAAAAACAAAAGACGTCTTGCCAAGACCAGGCTTAAGACTGACTTGAATATCCGTATCCTGTTCAATTAAAAGCTTATACATCGAGATCAGAATTTCAGGCTCTGATCCTAGCTTTCCACCGATGGTGATTTCTTTTTTTTGTTGTTGAAACAGTGCTGGACCCGCGACAATAGCTCCTGCAATCACAGCAAAAACCGTCACAGAAATCACAGTCTTTTTAAAAGAAATTTTCTCAAACGTACGCAGCACCACATCAAATAAGAGTGCGAGTAAGGCTGCTGGTATAGCGCCAATGACAATGAGTGACATATCATTTCGGTCAATTCCCAGCAAAATCAGACTTCCTAATCCCCCAGCTCCGATCAGTGCGGCAAGAGTGGCAGTTCCCACAATGAGAACCATCCCGGTTCGGATACCTGCCATGATAACTGGCATGGCCAGAGGCAGTTCCACCTTTAATAACCGTTTACGATGATTCATTCCCATGGCAAGCGCCGCTTCTCTCAGGGAAGGATCGACTTCCTGAATACCTGTATATGTATTTCTTAAAATAGGGAGTAGGGCATAAACGACAAGCGCAATAATCGCAGGCACTTGTCCAATCCCAACGAGAGGAATCAGCAAGCCAAGCAGCGCAAGTGACGGGATTGTTTGCAAGACCGCCGTCACCCCAATCACCCACTCTGCAAGCTTTGGCACCCTCGTTAAATAGATACCTAAGGGAATGGCAATCAAAATGGCTAAAAATAAAGCAATAAACGAAATTTGAATATGCTCAAGTAAGGCGTGACCTAATTGTTCTTTTCGATCCAATAACACATTGATCCAATCATTCATGTGACTCGCCCCTCTCTCTAGGTGAATCAGCTAAAAACTGAATCACAGCTTGACGATTCACTAGTCCAATTCGCTCCCCATCCTTTTCCACAGCCAATTCCTCATGCTTTGCCAATTGGGATAAGACCTCATCCAGCGTGGCATGTGCTGTGATCACTTCATAGCCTAAAAGAGCCTCGTGAGCCATTGGTCTAGCCAAGACTTCTAGCTCAAACGCATGATGCCCCGCATGGCGAGCAGCCCCGGAGACAAACTCCCGAACAAAAGCATTGACTGGGTGTTGAACCAATTCCTCTGGACGACCAATCTGCACCACTTTCCCTTCCTTCATGATACAAATTCGATCACCAAGCCTCATCGCCTCCTGCATATCATGTGTCACGAAGACAATAGTCTTTTGAATACGGCGCTGCAAATCAAGCAGATCATCCTGCAATTTCTCCCTTGTTAATGGATCTAACGCACTAAAGGGTTCATCCATTAGGACAATCTCAGGATCAGCTGCAAGAGCACGTGCCACACCGACACGCTGCTGCTGTCCACCAGATAGCTCTGACGGCTTCCGATGTCGATATATAGCTGGATCAAGCCCAACCATCTGCATCAATTCATCCACTCGCTTATTGATCTCATTCCGGCTCCATTGTTTGAGCTCTGGTACTACAGCGATATTTTCTTCAATGGTCATATGAGGAAAAAGAGCAATTTGCTGCAGAACATACCCAATATCCCAGCGCAGCTCATACAGATCATAATCATTTATTTTTTGACCCTTTATGTAAATCTCACCTTCTGTAGAAGAAATGAGACGATTGATCATTTTCAATGTCGTCGTTTTCCCGCTCCCACTAGGTCCAATGAACACAAAAAACTCACCCTTTTGAATCTCTAAATCAACGGATTCAACGGCATAACGCTCATCTGAAAATTGCATCGAAACCTTACTAAATTCAATCATCTTCCCACGCCCTGACTGCAATTATTTTCTAGACTACCAATATGACAGATCGACCCCATATTTGTATAGAACAAACTGTCACTTTTACTCTCTTTTACATACTTCCCCTAAGGTGCCCGCCAAAAACAGCTCTAGTCAGTTCGGATGAGATCTTCTTGAGACAATAAAAAAAGCGGAGAGCTCGAGGCTCTCCGCTTTTAAGTCAACGACTTACTCACCAGTAACGTATGGAAGTAATGCCATTTGACGTGATTTTTTAATCGCTAATGTCAATTTACGTTGATACTTAGCGCTAGTTCCTGTTACACGACGAGGTAAAATTTTACCACGCTCAGAAACAAACTTTCTAAGAAGATCAACATCTTTGTAATCGATGTGCGTGATACCGTTAGAAGTAAAGAAACATACCTTACGACGTTTCGCACGACCGCCTCTGCGTCCACCTGCCATTTGTTTTCACACCTTTCCTTTAGTCATTAGTTTTATCAGATCAATTAGAATGGCAAATCATCATCGGAGATGTCAATCGGTTTACCGTCATTCGCAAATGGGTCATCATTGAAGCTATTTCCCTGATTACGATTTTGTTGGTTGCTTTGATTGCCATATGGATTTTGACTTGGTTCATTTCCAAATGGATTCTGATCGTTTTGGCTACCGCCATAATACTGGCCTCCGCTATTACCACCGCCGCTGTATCCACCTGAACCAGCACCGCCGCTCTTAGGCTCAAGAAATTGAACACTTTCAGCTTGAACCTCTGTCACGAAGACACGCTGTCCTTGCTGATTTTCATAGTTTCTTGTCTGCAAACGACCGTCTACACCGGCAAGACTTCCTTTTTTCAAGAAATTAGCCACGTTCTCGGCTTGTCTTCTCCAAGTAACACAGTTAATGAAATCGGCTTCACGCTCTCCAGATTGATTCGTAAACGTACGATTCACAGCTAGAGTAAACGTGGCTACAGCCGCACCATTAGGCGTGTAGCGAAGCTCAGGGTCTTTTGTTAGTCTTCCGACCAATACAACACGGTTTAGCATATTGAAAGACCACCTTTAAATATATATTTCAATGATTTATACTTCTTCTTTAACAACAATGTGGCGAATGATATCGTCACTGATCTTAGCTAAGCGGTCAAATTCTTGAACTGCTGCAGCGTCAGATTGAACGTTTACGATTTGGTAGAAGCCTTCACGGAAATCGTTGATTTCATATGCAAGACGACGTTTACCCCAATCCTTTGTTCCAGTGATCTCCGCACCGTTAGAAGTTAACACGTTATTGAAACGCTCGATAACTGCTTTTTTAGCCTCATCGTCAACTGTTGGGCGGATGATGTACATAACTTCGTACTTTCTCATCTGATTGCACCTCCTTTTGGTCTAAGCGGCCCTATACGGGCAAGGAGCAATAAATTATATTACTCACAATTGTATATTATAACAAATTACTTGGCCTATGACAAGAACCTATACATTAAAACGGAAATGAATGACGTCTCCATCTTTCACTATATATTCTTTACCTTCTAGACGGACTTTTCCAGCCTCTTTTGCAGCAGACATACTTCCACCAGCAAGTAAATCTTCATATGCAACCGTTTCAGCACGAATAAACCCACGTTCAAAGTCCGTATGAATGATTCCAGCACATTCCGGTGCCTTCATTCCCTTTTTAAACGTCCAAGCGCGTACTTCCTGCTCACCTGCTGTGAAATAAGTAGCTAAACCAAGAAGTGAATAAGATGCTTGAATCAGCTGATCTAGACCTGACTCTTTGATACCAAGCTCTTCAAGGAACATCTGCTTCTCTTCTCCTTCAAGCTCTGCAATTTCAGACTCGATCTTCGCACAAACAACGATGACTTCAGCATTTTCACCAGAAGCAAACTCACGGATTTGCTGCACATATTCGTTGCCGTCATGATCTGCTACTTCATCCTCACTCACATTTGCTACATAAAGAACTGGTTTAGATGTGAGTAAATGAAGCTGTTTCACAAGCTTCTGCTGCTCATCTGTAAATTCTACAGATCTTGCCGATTTCCCAGCTTCAAATGCGTGCATTAGCTTCGACAAAATATCAAATTCAGCTACCGCTTCCTTATCCTTTTGTTTTGCAAGCTTACTGACACGAGCCAAACGTTTTTCAACTGTTTCTAAATCAGCCAAAATCAACTCTAAATTAATGGTTTCGATATCTGACACAGGGTCAACCTTACCTGATACGTGTGTGATGTTATCATCTGCAAAAGCTCTCACCACGTGACAGATCGCATCTACTTGACGAATGTGAGAAAGGAATTTATTCCCTAAACCTTCACCTTTTGAAGCCCCTTTGACAATACCGGCAATATCAGTGAATTCAAAAGCAGTCGGAACTGTCTTTTTCGGCTGCACCAATTCTGTTAGTTTTTGCAAACGTTCGTCTGGAACTTCTACAATTCCAACGTTTGGATCAATGGTACAAAACGGATAGTTAGCAGACTCCGCTCCAGCCTGTGTAATTGCATTAAATAGCGTTGACTTCCCGACGTTAGGTAAGCCAACAATACCAGCTGTTAAAGCCATTCTTTCATCTCCTCTATATCAAACGTGCTCGTTATACTGCGTAATATGAACCTAGAGCAATTATAAGTAGGTTTACATGAAAAGACAAGCTAACCATTATGCATTATCAATAGAAGAAACATTGCCAAAAAGAATAAATCAATGCTTTAAAACGGGAATTTGCATCTAATTCTTCTATACAAAAGACGAATTTCATTAAAAAAGCATGAGGCCTACTTAAGCAGTTGGCTCCTCATGCTTGACGAGAATTTTCTTCATTTTTCGTTCAAAGTCTCTTCTTGGGATCATGACGCTATGCCCGCAGCCTTCACATTTAATGCGAATATCCATGCCCAACCGAATCACTTTCCACCGATTGACACCACATGGATGGGGTTTTTTCATTTCAACGACGTCATGCAACCCAAACGCTTTGTCTGCCATCAGCTTTCACCTCTCTTGCTCACTTCATTGAATCTATTGTACAAAAAAACGGCGATGAAGAGCAATGCACAAAACAAAGGCCCTCTTTCAATCGTTCCTCCTTTTCTTTTTTATAGAAAAAACCCTTCTTTTAGATCATTTCATTTGTGACCAATAGTTACTTAAACTCCGCTTTTTTTCAATATTGTCACAAACACTGTAGGTCAAAAGGTTTTTATTGGTAGAACGCTGTGGTTTTTCCATATTTTTTGATTTATGATATCTGCATAAATGTTATGTGAGGGAGCAGGTACGATGGTCAATCGAAAGGATAGATTAACTGATAAAGAATATAAAATCATATCCGATCATGCTGGAAACATAGATAATTACCAGCAGCACCATACGATAGAAATAGGTCAGCAAATGCTCACTGTCCATGATTTTCTCAAGGTCGATCATCAATTATATGGTTTAACGATGCAGCCGGAACAATCAGATGAGTTCATCGTCGCTTTTCACTGTCCGATGCCAAAGCAAATGCCGGTGACCTCGCCACAAGATGTACACACCGCGGCACAGTCATTGCTTAAAACGGATTATGCCTATCCCATTGAAAGGAAGTCCCTTGATGTCAATCGAGATCATGTCTTTTTTAAAGGGAAGGAATACATAGAGCAAGTCAGTCAGAAGCATCCCAATGCAGGTATCTATCTCACTGGACAAGCCCTTGCCGGTGCTGTTTGTGCTTATGTTGCAACAGAACAGTCAGCTGTCAAAAAAGCCGTCACCTTTGATAGCCCCAATATATGGAGCAGTCTGGCGCCTTCGATTCAGCAGAAAGCGCAGCAAGGTCAATATACACGGATCTTGACTGAATATATTCAACCTAGTCATTATGTAGGTTTACTCAATCGTCATGATCATGGAGTTGGTCAAGTGAAGTACACCATGCCGCCACAGCAGCAAGGCAATGTCCAAGAACCTGTTAAATATAAACAAAGAGAAATTGACACCTTTTTAAAATCAGCTTTTGCGTCTATGAATATAGAATGGAACGAATCCTTTGATACAAATGCTTTTTTAGCGCTTATTTCTGGGAGCTTAAAAGGAAACGGGTATTCCTTCCACAAAGATGGATCTGCCCGAATTTTAGATGAACAGCTTGATCATAATACAAGTTTTACAGCTATGCTGTTGCAAGAAATCCATTCTGGACGTGCATATGCACAAAGTGGTCTGGAAATCATCATAAAATCCCATTTACTGAAAAATTCATCCTACGATCTCCAAAGTGTGATTGAACATGAAGTACACACTATATTTGATAAAATCGATGGGATCGATGAAAGTGTAAAAGACGCCGTCCAGCATGTAAAACAAGAACTCAAAGGACTCGTAGGCTTTGGCCACTATGATTTATTAAGTCCAAGTGATGTGGAAGCACTGATAGAAGAAGTCAGGATGGAACAACATCATTCCTCCTTTTATTCACATGAAAAGCAACTGAATGCCCTATACACCTTGAGAGATTACGAACAAGAACTTTCTACCCTTTCAAGACATATGTACACAATGGGTGATGATTACGCCAAGGCAGATAGGCGCCTTGCGATGCAAATGGGTATTCATTAAGAAAGGAGTCGCCGCATGATCAATCAAAATAAACCTCCTAGTGACGCCCAGCGTTTCTTGCAAAATGTGAGTGCCCGCCGATCCATGTCTGTATTTGAAAATCAATCGGCACCACAAACACAAACGCAGTCCCCAGAAGAAATAGCCGCAATTCAGGCCATACGAAGAGAAGGACAGCGAAAGGATCTAAAACGGCTGCTCAAAATGCGGCTGCATGACGAATTAGCAAACACTCGTGTGCACTTGGAGTATCAATTGTCTAAAACCGAAGACATGATCAATCAGACGACCATTGTCAAACAACACATCTCCCAGCATTTAAAAGGACAAGCCATTTCAGAATTAGAGGAACGCCTTCAGCGTCTCCAGCAAATGCCAGTCTATGATGATATCAAAGACGCCATTGACTCTATTCGGATAAAATAAGCACAGCTCTGACAAAGAGAGGTGCTTATTTTATTTTATCAATATAATTTTTAGGGCGAGTAAATATCTTTTTACTTAAAATCGGATATAGCATTAAACACACAAGCAAATAAAGATTCAGCAAGCTATATATCGGATATAAGAAAGCAATTAAATCGGCAAACCCAAGAGATGTCAAAGGCGCCATCAATAGAAGCATTACGAAAACAACCAGCCAGCGGGGCAATGGTACAAAAGAGAGCATTCGGCTCGATAAACCAAATAAACCTGCGGCTGTCGTCGTATAAATGGCTAGACAAAGGACAACAGTCATAAACACAAACAATGATGTCGGCGCTCCTTCTAATACTGTAAACAAAGGAATGCCTTCTGCTGATAGGCTCCCAGAAATATCAACCAGTATTTCGTTATACACGTACGAGATGACCCCAAAAATCAGGCCACTTAATATACTCGCCACTTTGGCCTCGCCAAGGCCCTTCATTTCTTTTCCAACCGAAGATAGCACTGCGACCACAGATAAGATATTCAAAGAAGCAAAGACAATGCTGGCAGGCCAATTATACTGCTGCCCAAAATCGATCCGCCACATATGATCATGGTTCATATAATAAAAAACAAACGCATAGATGAGCCCCGCCACCAAAATTGGTATAATGAAGGCATTCACAGATAAGAGCCCTTTCACATCCCAGAAAAAAATCATAAATGAAAATAAACAAAATGCACCGATACCCACCCAAAATGGCACATGATACATCTCGAGCGTCACTCCGCCACCGGCAATCATGACTGTCGTTGTCGTGAATAAATAAAGGACAATTAAAACGTCATACACTTTAGCCAGCCATGGACCGACAAGCCGCTCTAGCACTGGCACAAAGTGATCGGCACGTACCTCATAACTGATTTTTAACACCACATAGGTAGACAGCATGAACATCAATGTAAACAGTAGAATGGCTAGTCCACTATCAATGCCAAAAAACTGCCAAATTTCTTGGCCGGAAGCATACCCCGCTCCTATTAAGCTTCCTAAAATTAAAAGCGTCCACCTTGAACCAGCCTTCCACACAATCATCACCTCATAGGTATAGAATTAAGCTTGTTTCCGTATACTGTTACTAACTACTATGACAAGGAAGTGAGACCTATGAATAGCAAGAACGGTCTTTTTTTTAGAAATAGGGTGAAAGAATACGTGTCCCATACGGATACAAACGCCATTCAACAGCTTAAAAGTATTTTATTCTCGCATCTTCAGAAAGCAGGAAAAAGACCCGTTGCCATCGTTTGTATTGGAACAGACCGCTCAACTGGCGACTCACTAGGTCCACTTGTTGGTACAAAGCTTTCAGGTCTTGATTTGAAAAAGCTTCATGTATATGGAACGCTCTCTGATCCAGTTCATGCGGTCAATTTAAAAGAAAAGCTCGCTGAAATTGAACAAGCTCATAAACATCCGTTTATTGTAGCGATTGATGCTTGTTTAGGAAGAGTGAAAAGTGTAGGCTCCTTCCAAATTGGAGATGGACCGTTAAAGCCTGGAGCGGGTGTACAAAAGGAGCTGCCAGAGGTAGGAGATATTCATATTAATGGGATCGTCAATGTGAGCGGCTTTATGGAATACTTCGTTCTTCAAAACACACGCCTTCATCTTGTCATGTCTATGGCCAATACACTTTCTGAAAGTCTATCTCATATTGATCAAATGGATTGGACGAGAGAAAAAAACCGTTCTCTTTTCGCACCTATTCAAAATATCACTGGGAGAATATAAAAAAGACCATCTCGTATCAAGATGGTCACTCTGATGCTTCTCTCGTAGAAAGCAATTCAAGGATTCTTTCTAAGTCTTCGTTGGAGAGAAATTCAATCTCTATTTTTCCTTTTTTCTTCTGTTTCTTGATCGTCACTGAAGTGCCAAAGTAGTTTTGTAAGAAAGACTCTCTTTCTTTCAACACTCGATCCTTTGGTGCTTCTTTTTTCTTTGTTTCACGTGGAACATTTTCGTTTAACTGCTGAACAAGTTTCTCAACCTGACGTACGTTTAACCCCTCGTCCACGATTTTCTTTACCAATGGCGCCAGCTTATTTTTATTTTTCAAGCTAAGCAATGTTCTTCCATGCCCCATCGATAACGTTCCATCTGCAATCAGCTTTTGTACTTCATCCGGTAAAGTCAAAAGACGGAGATGGTTCGCAATATGCGGTCTGCTCTTCCCTAATCGCTTCGCTAATTCCTCTTGCGTCACACTTAGGTGATCTAGCAAAGAAGCATAGGCTTCCGCTTCTTCCAATGGAGATAAATCCTCGCGTTGCAGGTTTTCTAAAAGGGCAATCTCTCTCATGAGCGTTTCTGAAAATTCTCTGACGATCGCAGGAATCGTTGTCAGACCAGCTTGCTGTGCTGCACGGAAACGACGTTCACCTGCTACAATGTCATATCCTTTAATCGATTTACGGACAATGATGGGCTGTAAAACACCGTGCTGCTGAATGGATTCTTTGAGATCAGACAATGCATCTTCATCAAACGTTTTCCTTGGCTGATATGGGTTCGGACGCAATTCCTTTATTTTGATTTCTTCAACCGTTTCTTCATTTGAGTCTACAGTGTTAAATAATGCATTAATACCCTTTCCAAGACCTTTAGCCATTCGCATCCACTTCCTTTGCTAAGTCTAAATAGACATCTGCACCTCTTGAACGTGGATCATACAAGATAATCGGTTTCCCATGACTAGGCGCTTCACTCAGTCTCACATTTCGCGGAATCACGGTCTGATAGACTTTATCTCTAAAGTATTTCTTCACTTCTTCGATGACTTGAATCCCAAGATTTGTTCGTGCATCAAGCATTGTCAGCAAGACACCTTCAATGGCAAGATCCGTATTTAAATGCTTCTGCACGAGACGAACGGTGTTTAACAATTGGCTCAATCCTTCAAGCGCATAATATTCGCACTGTACCGGGATTAAAACGGAATCTGATGCTGTTAACGCATTAATCGTCAGTAATCCGAGTGATGGCGGGCAGTCAATAATCATATAATCATAATTTTGCTTAACAGATTCAAGTGCTCTCTTCAATCTCACTTCACGTGAAATCGTAGGCACAAGCTCTATTTCAGCCCCTGCAAGCTGTATCGTCGCAGGAATGACATCAAGATTTTCGACCTCTGTCGTCTTAATTACATCAAGAACATCTGCATCATCAACTAAAATATCGTACACGCACTTCTCTACGTCGGCCTTCTCAATCCCAATACCACTCGTGGCATTGCCCTGCGGATCAATATCAACTAACAACACTCGTTTACCTATGTATGCTAAACACGCACTCAAATTAACAGAAGTTGTCGTCTTCCCAACGCCGCCCTTCTGGTTGGTAATCGCTATGATTTTTCCCACGATGTCACCCACTTTCAACTTAACAAGTTTCTCATTCATTCATACTTCCTATTCTATCAAAAAAAGTATGAAACGTTTGCTTTTTTTGTTTCTCCATTATATATTCGTCAGCAAATGTCTATTTTCGTACATGAAAAGACGAACCTAAACGCATTAAAAAATATATCAATATATCTTTTTTCAAAAAAGATGTGCATAAAAAACCCTCACTTCCATCAAAAGTGAGGGGCACTTGTCAAAATTGTAATCCGCCAATTGTACGCCCTTCGTTCACAATAATCTTAGGGGTCACCGTTTTATAGCTTCTTTTTTTTAAGAATCCATAGGGGGTCTTAATGGTAAATGTCGCATGTCCTACAGCATCGCCTGTTTTAGCATAGGCCTGCCACACAATCTTTGAACAATAAGTCGGGTCCAGCGATTGAATTGACATGGTGATGGAGTATCGAGCCTTTGGATGAGCTTTCACATAATCGCGCGCCCATTCTCCTGCCAGGTCTGCTGTGTCTTCTTGATTAATACGAATGACCTTTGTATTGGCATTATAGCGAAACCAGTTAAGAATGGAATCAAGCTGAGGATGCTGTCGAAACCCTGGAATAGAAGCAAAGCTTTTTTCATTAATGACGATACCTGCATGTCCAACGATTCCCTTCAAAGCATCAGTGTTTGTCACCAATATATCCCCTTTTTTAGGCAAAATATCGGTACCAGGATACGGCTTTCCTAAAAGGCGCTTGATGGTGTGCGGCTTTTCATCCGTCACAAACTCATCCTGCTTGTTTTGTTGTAAGCCATAATCCTTCAAATGATCGCCAGCTGAAATCAAGTCAATTGTGTCACCCTGAGACTCATGATCATGATTTAATTGATCTAAAGTGATCTCTTTCGAAACAGCACCTTGTTTCTTCAGGACGTTCAGTTCTTTTTTGGTCAGTGGACTTTCTTCTGCAGGAACGGTTGGCGAATTCACAGCAAATGTGGTTGTTTCATTTGTAAAAAGAAAAAAAGAAAATAGTAAATAACAAATAATAACAAAATTCATCTTTTTCATTTTCATCGAGTTGTGTCACCTCCTTTCTTCTATGAAAATCACATTTTACCAATTTATGATTAATAAGTAAATATAATGTAGAGTCAACAAAAAAAGCTGACGAGTGGCTCTCATCAGCTTTTTTCTATTTAGGAATGCGAATTGTTAATTGGATATATTCCTCAAATTCCTCTTCCTCGGTATTTATTTTAAGCCCGCTGTCTTCTACCATATGGAGAGACTGACGAATGGTATTCATCGCAATTCGTGTATCACGACTAAACGCCTTACGTTTTGGCTTCGGTTTGCGATCTGTTTTTTGTTCAAGCATTTTCACTACACGCTCTTCAGTCTGTTTTACATTCAGCTGCTTTTCGATGATTTCCTGCAATAGCGCGATTTGTAATTCTGGAAGCTTTAGGGGTACAAGTGAACGTGCATGCCTTTCAGAGATTTTTTTCTCTAAAATGGCCTGTTGTACCTCTTCAGGCAACTTTAAAAGTCTTAATTTGTTTGCAACAGTTGATTGTCCCTTACCTAAACGCTGAGCAAGCGCTTCCTGTGTTAAATCATGAAGCTCTAAAAGACGTGCATAGGCATGAGCCTCTTCAATAGCAGACAGCTCTTCTCTTTGCAAATTTTCAATCAATGCCACAGATGCCGTTTCCGTATCAGTAAAATCTTTTATAATAGCGGGGATTTTCTCCCAATGAAGAGTCTGTACCGCTCTCCAACGTCTTTCGCCGGCGATCAGTTCATATTTTCCTTCTTCTTCTGTCGGTCTGACAACAATAGGTTGAATAATGCCATGGGTATGAATCGTCGTGGCCAGCTCATGTATCTTTTCTTCTGAAAAAATGGTGCGTGGCTGAAAACGGTTTGGCATAATTGTGTCGACCGGGAGCTCCTGTATCTCTTCCTTTAATGTATCATGCTCAGCAATCTCTGCCTCTATTTCGGTTTCACGCTCAGGATGTTCTTTGTCACCAAGCCCGAAGAAGCGTGAGAGTGAATGCTTCATGAACCTACACCACCTTTAAAAACTACCTTTTTATAATTCTATTTTCTCATGTTTTTTCCTTCTGTAAAATCTTAAATATTGAAGAAAAACCGACCTTTTACATGATCAACCTTCTATTGGTGATTTATTAGGTGTTCCTGGTTTTCTAGGATATTTTTTTGGTGTTTGCTTTTTCTTTTCAATGACAATGATGTTCCGTTCGCTTTCTTCTAAAGGAAGAACAAAGGAATGCTTTTCAACAACCTCTCCTCCGAGGACAGTAACGGCTTTCTTTCCTGCTTGCATTTCTTCATCAGCAGCAGATGCTTTTAATGCCACAAACAACCCTTCCTTTTTTACAAGGGGTAGACATAGTTCGCTCAAGACGGATAAACGCGCAACTGCTCTAGCAGTGACAAGATCATAGCTTTCACGCTTTTCCTTACGTTGTCCAAACGTCTCCGCACGATCATGATAAAAAGTAGTATCTTGTAAGTTTAACCCTTTTGCTAACTCATTAAGAAACGTAATTCGTTTCTGAAGAGAATCAACAATGGTCACATGTAGATGAGGGAAGCAAATTTTAAGAGGAATGCTTGGGAAACCAGCACCAGCTCCAATATCGCAAATCGTCGTCACTTTGTGAAAATCAATGAAAAATGATGCAGAAATGGAATCATAAAAATGCTTTAAATACACTTCTTCCTTTTCAGTAATGGACGTCAAATTCATTTTCTCGTTCCATTCTACAAGCATGCGGAAGTAAGTTTCAAATTGTTCAAGCTGCACAGGAGAAAGAGTCATCCCTTTCTCCTCTAGTGCTGCTGTAAATTGTTCAATGTTCATGCCGACATCCTTTCTATTCTGCTATCTTCGCAATACGTCCCTGCTCTAAATATACTAAAAGGATAGAAATATCAGCAGGGTTAACGCCTGAAATACGAGAAGCCTGTGCAACAGAAAGCGGTCGGACTTCTTTCAGTTTTTGTTTCGCTTCAGTTGCAATTCCTTTGATTGCATCATAATCAATACGATCAGGAATCTTTTTGTTCTCCATCTTTTTCAGCTTTTCAACTTGTTGGAGTGACTTTTCGATATAACCTTCGTATTTAATTTGAATCTCTACCTGCTCACACACATCAGAAGGAAGCGGTGTTTCAGCAGGAGCTAACTTCACAACTGATTCATAGTTCATTTCTGGACGCTTCATTAAATCACTTGCACGAATACCGTCCTTCAGCTCACTTCCACCAAGTGAACGAATAAATTCTTGTGTCTCAGCTGTAGGTTTGATGATGACTGAATATAGACGTTTTTTCTCTGCTTCAATGGCTTCTTTTTTCTGCTGGAATGCTTGGAATCTTTCTTGAGATATTAATCCAATATGATAGCCAAGTTCAGTTAATCTTAAATCCGCATTGTCATGACGAAGAAGCAAACGATATTCTGCACGGGATGTTAAAAGACGGTAAGGTTCATTTGTTCCCTTTGTGACAAGATCATCAATGAGAACACCGATATATGCATCAGATCGGCTTAAAATGACTTCTTCTTTACCCAATGCTTTTCTTCCTGCATTAATACCTGCCATAATTCCTTGACCTGCTGCTTCCTCGTAGCCAGACGTACCATTAATTTGGCCAGCTGTATATAATCCAGAAATTTTCTTCGTCTCGAGTGTAGGCCACAACTGAGTAGGCACAATTGCATCATACTCAATGGCATAACCCGCTCTCATCATTTGTACATTTTCGAGCCCTGGGATGGTAGAAAGCATGCGCTGCTGTACATCCTCTGGAAGACTTGTAGATAATCCTTGAACATACACTTCCTGCGTATTACGACCTTCTGGCTCTAAGAAAATTTGATGTCTCGGTTTGTCATTGAAACGAACCACTTTATCTTCAATGGAAGGACAGTATCTAGGACCAGTTCCTTTAATCATACCTGAATACATTGGAGAACGGTGAAGATTCTCATCAATAATTTGATGTGTTTCTAAACTCGTATATGTTAACCAGCATGGCAGTTGGTCTGTTATATATTCAACCGTTTCATAGGAGAACGCCCGCGGAACGTCATCACCTGATTGAATTTCTGTTTTACTATAGTCAATCGAGTGACTATTCACTCGAGGAGGTGTTCCTGTTTTAAAGCGAACCAAATCGAATCCTAACTCTGCTAGGTGATCCGATAATTTGATGGATGGCTGCTGATTATTAGGACCACTTGAATACGATAGATCCCCTAAAATAATGCGGCCTTTTAAGAAAGTCCCAGTCGTTAATACAACAGACTTCGCACGATAGTTAGCCCCTGTTTGTGTAACGACACCTTTACATTCATCATCTTCTACAATTAAATGATCCACCATACCTTGAAGCATTGTCAGGTTCGGTTCATTTTCCATTGTTTTTTTCATTTCATGCTGATATTGGAACTTGTCTGCTTGCGCTCTTAAAGCACGAACAGCAGGTCCTTTCCCCGTATTCAGCATGCGCATTTGAATATGCGTCTTATCTATATTTCGTGCCATTTCTCCGCCCAATGCATCAATTTCTCTAACGACAATCCCTTTTGCAGGACCGCCTACGGACGGATTACATGGCATAAAAGCAACCATATCGAGGTTGATAGTCAATACAAGTGTTTTAGCGCCCTGTCTTGCAGAAGCAAGAGCAGCCTCAACCCCAGCATGACCGGCACCCACGACGATGACGTCATAATTGCCAGCTTCATAACCCATTTCTTATGTTCCTCCCTTTACTTTCCTAAACAGAATTGAGAGAATAACTGATCAATCAAGCTTTCATGAACAGCATCTCCTATAATTTCACCGAGCTGTTCCCAGCAGCGTGTTAAATCTATTTGAACAATGTCGATTGGTACGTCCATTTCAATTCCTTCAAGAGCATCCTCAATTGATTGTTTTGCTGCCTGAAGTAAGGCAATATGCCTTGTATTACTTACATACGTTAAATCTCCACTTTCAATTGATCCAGTGAAGAACAAAGATTGAATCGCCATTTCAAGCTCATCAATGCCCTTTTCTTGTAATAATGATGTAGTGACCACCGGACGATCCTTTGCTAACTGCTTGACCTTTTCTACATCAAGCTTAGGCTCAAGGTCTGTCTTATTCACAATCACGATGATATCCATACCTGAGACAGCCTCAAAAAGCTTAATATCTTCTTCTGATAATTCTTCGCTATAATTGAGCACAAGTAAAATCAGGTCAGCTTCTTTTAAGACCTGTCTAGATCGTTCAACCCCTATACGCTCAACAATGTCCTCTGTCTCACGTATACCCGCAGTATCGACTAGACGGAGAGGTACACCTCTTACATTCACATATTCCTCAATAACATCTCTCGTAGTTCCAGGAATATCTGTGACAATGGCCTTTGTTTCCTGTACAAGGCTATTCAGCAAGGAAGACTTGCCAACATTCGGCCTTCCTATAATGACAGTGGATAAGCCCTCTCGAAGGATTTTCCCTTGCTGGGAAGTCGAGAGAAGCGACTCAATTTCTTTTTTGACCGATGTCGCTTTTTCCACTAAGACGCGGTGTGTCATTTCTTCCACATCGTCATACTCAGGGTAGTCAATATTGACTTCAATATGCGCCAGTGTTTCTAGGATCTCGCCGCGCAGTCGCTGAACCAAACCGGAGAGACGTCCCTCCATTTGAGTAATTGCTACATTCATCGCTCGATCCGTCTTTGCCCGAATCAAGTCCATGACAGCCTCTGCTTGCGATAGATCTATTCTTCCATTTAAGAAAGCACGCTTTGTGAACTCACCTGGCTCCGCTAATCTTGCTCCTTCTCTTAAAGCAAGCTGCAATACTTTATTGACCGTTACAATTCCGCCATGGCAGTTAATCTCAATAACGTCTTCTCTCGTAAATGTTTTTGGCGCTCGAAGTACTGACACCATGACCTCTTCTATTACTTGATCAGTCCTTGCATCCACGATATGACCATAATGAATGGTATGAGAATCCACTGATACAAGTTTTTTCTCCTTAGGCCCTTTATACATCCGATCAGCGATCTGTACCGCCTCAGGCCCACTTAAACGAATAATCGCAATTGCTCCTTCACCCATCGGTGTCGAAATGGCTGCAATTGTATCCATCGCTCAATCACCTCTTTCTCTACTTTAATTGACAGTCTTTTATCTATTAAATGGACGTTGTCCATCTCTATATCAAAAACGCTTAATCCAAAATTTAAAGATACCATAAATGAAAGCGAAGTGAAAGTATCCTCTATCTAATTATCCACAGCTTTGCATCCTATCTATTTTAACACTTAACTTATCCACATGTGAATAACGACGTTCTAAACTTATCTTCACATCTTACACCGAAACACAATAAATTTAAACGCCCCGATGCCTTTGTTTACTTGTAAAAATGACATTTTCCATTCGAATTACATCCTAACTTTTTAGAAATAAAGGATGAATCTTCTATAGAAACACAATTTTTCAATAAAAAAAGACTAAAATCCAGCTTTGCTGAATTCTAGTCTTTCTGTTATTTTTTATACAGCACCACTACATGACGCTTACTGCCTGTATCTTCCGATGCCGTTGCTAGTTCTTTAGAAAAAGTAGCAATCGTATCATGAATTACTTTTCGTTCGTTCGAAGGCATTGGTTCAAAATGAACCTTTCTCTTCGTTTTTAAAACTTTGTTTGCCATCTTGACGGCATATTGTTCAAGTGCTTCTTGTCGCTTCTTCCTATAATCTCCAATATCGATGGTAATATGATGATACTGATCAGAATAGCGATTAAACACTAGCTGTACCAAGGTTTCTAAAGAGTACAAAGTTTGTCCTCTTTTTCCAATCATTAATGACGTTTTATCTCCATCAATGTGGAAAGAAATCTTTTTCGGTCCCTGTTTGGAAATAATTTTCGCTTTAGGATCAATTGATTTAACAATATTATCTAAATACTGTGTAGCTAATTTAAGAGCATTTCTCTTTTCTATCAACTTGACTACAGCTTGTCTTTTGCCAAATAATCCTAAGAACCCTTTATTTCCTTCATCCACAATTGTGATATCTACTTCTTCTTTTAGAAGCTGAATTTGCTTAAGTCCGGAATCTACTGCTTCTTCGATTGTGCGACCGACAGCAGTTACTTCCTTCATTTTTTATTCCCGCCAGCTTTTTCTTTTGTATCTAATTTTACTTGAGGAGTTTTAATCACTAATGTTTGGATGATCATGAAAATGTTACCTACAACCCAGTACAATGAAAGTGCTGCTGGGAAACTAATAGCAAATACAATGATCATAATCGGCATAACCCATAACATGATCGCCATCTGAGGGTTGTCCGAAGGATTTCCAGCCATCATCAGTTTTTGCTGAATGAAAGTAGCTACCCCCGCAATGATCGGTAATAGGAACAATGGATCTGGACTGCCTAAGTCAAACCATAAGAATGTATGCTTTTTAATTTCTGCTGTTCTCATAATCGCATGATAAAAACCGATTAGGATTGGCATCTGAATTAAAATCGGGAAACAGCCAGCTAATGGATTGACGCCATTTTTTTGGAAAAGGGCCATTGTTTCCTGCTGCAGCTGCTGCTGAGTTTTTTGATCTTTAGAGCTATATTTTTCACGAAGCTTTTTCAATTCAGGCTGCAATGCTTGCATTGCTTTTGTACTTCTTAACTGCTTAATCATTAATGGTAAAATGAGCAAGCGGATTAACAGTGTCACAATAATGATCGCAACCCCGTAGTTTTCACCAGTCAAATTTGCCATGTACGTGATTAATTGAGATAGCGGATAAACAATATAAGAGTTCCAGAATCCCTTACTATCTGATGTGATTGGTTCATTAATTTGTGTACATCCTGCCAATAGAACCAATGCGCCAATCAAGCTAAATATTAGTAATAATCGCCTTTTCAACAAGATTCCTCCCATTACTTCAAACTTTATTTAAGTTGGAATTGATTACGAAAGTGACTCACCTAATCAGTATGGTAACATTTTTTCATTACAAAGTGGTGGTTTCATTTTAATTCACTAGATGAAGGAAGCGCTTTTAAAAATTGATTCAACGAAAGTTTCTATTACGAAGACTTTTTCGGTTGTTGTTGATAAACAGCGGATTTTCTAAATAAATGTTGGAGAGATTTCTTTGTTTCTTCAAAGGTCAATTCACTTGCTGGTTTTCTTGCAATGACAATGTAGTCTTTTTCTTGCTTTAATTTATGACCTTCCTCTAAAAACACCTGGCGGATCAGTCGTTTAATTCGATTTCTCATCACTGCATTACCTATCTTCTTACTGACAGACAATCCTAAACGCAGTTCATCTTGATTTGGTTGATCCAGCTGGTAAATAACGAATTGACGATTCGCCATTGATTGACCTTTTTTAAACACTTTTTGAAACTCTTCATTTTTTTTTAGCCTGTTTCGCTTCTTCATGTTTTCTTCCACTCCGATAAAAACTGACAGTTCATTTACGATTTTATGTAAAAAAGACCACTGACATTATTCAGTGGCCTAAGCTGATAATTTTTTTCTACCTTTGCTGCGGCGTCGCTTTAAAACTAGACGTCCGTTCTTAGAACTCATACGGCTGCGGAAGCCATGAACTTTACTACGCTTACGGTTATTTGGTTGAAACGTTCTTTTCATTTATGACACCTCCCTGAGGAATAGCTGTTTAAGACAGTCTAACTCATTATATTTGTGTAACCCATCGATTGTCAATATCAACGATAAAACTCTTATTATCAACCTTATAAGCATAACATAATTTATCAAACGAAGAAACCTTCTTTTTTAGTTTCTAACATTTTATTCTCTTTTTCCTCCTAAAAGGCCTCCAAAACAAGGGTGTGGATATTTTTCCGGCATATTTAGACTATCCACATTCATTATCGACATTTTTTTCACACAAATAACCGGTGTGGATAATTAATTTTCAACAGGATGTAAAGTGTGTGGATAAGTTTGTGACACCCATTGCGCCATCGTGTTTATTTTGATATTATATTTGTGTTTTAACTCTTAATTAATTATCTGACCTATTTATGTTATCCACAAACTGTGGACAACCTGTGGAAAGATATTACACAGCTTGTTGAATTGTTTATCCACAGACTGTGTAATTTGTCGAAAAGACGTTTTTCTACTATATTATTTGTTTTCAACAATGTATGTGCACGAATGGTAATGACCATTTGCTCTTTTTCGTGTTCTATAACAGTTTGATACTGGTCATTTTAAAAAGAAAAGGAGGGGGGAGAAGCCTTATGGAAAATATTTTGGATCTGTGGAATAAAGCACTTCAAAAAATAGAGACAAAGTTGAGCAAACCTAGTTTTGAGACATGGATGAAATCGACAAAAGCCCATTCTCTTCAAGGTGATACGCTCACAATTACGGCACCTAATGAATTTGCTAGAGACTGGCTCGAATCAAGATATCTCCACTTAATTGCTGATACCATCTACGAACTGACAGGTGAAGAGCTCAGCATTAAATTTATTATTCCTCAAAATCAAGATGAAGTGGAAGCTATGCCAAAGTCTCCAATTAAAAAAATATCTAAAGAAGATCCCGTCGATATTCCACAAAATATGCTGAATCCAAAATATACATTTGATACTTTTGTTATTGGTTCAGGCAACCGATTTGCGCATGCCGCTTCACTTGCTGTTGCGGAAGCACCAGCAAAAGCATATAATCCGCTCTTTATTTATGGGGGCGTTGGTTTAGGAAAGACTCACTTGATGCATGCGATTGGTCATTATGTCATCGACCATAATCCATCAGCCAAAGTGGTCTATCTATCATCTGAAAAATTTACAAATGAATTTATCAACTCAATTCGAGACAACAAAGCTGTCGATTTCCGTAATCGCTATCGGAATGTCGATGTGCTTTTGATAGATGATATTCAATTTTTAGCAGGAAAAGAACAAACACAAGAAGAGTTTTTCCATACATTCAACACACTTCACGAAGAAAGTAAGCAAATCGTCATTTCTAGTGACCGGCCGCCGAAAGAAATTCCGACACTTGAAGACAGATTACGCTCTCGATTTGAATGGGGCCTAATCACAGACATTACCCCGCCAGATTTAGAAACGCGTATTGCGATTTTACGAAAAAAGGCAAAAGCAGAGGGCTTAGACATTCCGAATGAAGTCATGCTTTATATTGCCAATCAAATCGACAGCAACATTCGTGAACTGGAGGGTGCGTTGATTCGTGTCGTTGCTTACTCTTCTTTAATTAATAAAGACATCAATGCGGATCTAGCAGCTGAGGCGCTAAAGGACATCATTCCTTCATCGAAGCCAAGGGTCATTACAATTAAAGATATTCAAAGAATTGTAGGGCAGCAATTTAATATTCGTTTAGAGGATTTCAAAGCGAAGAAACGTACAAAGTCAGTTGCTTATCCAAGACAAATTGCCATGTATCTCTCTAGAGAAATGACCGATTCCTCTCTGCCTAAAATAGGAGAAGAATTTGGAGGTCGTGATCATACGACTGTCATTCATGCTCATGAGAAGATTTCGAAATTAATGGTTGAGGATGAACAGCTTCAGCAGCATGTGAAAGAAATCAAAGAACAATTAAAATAACCTGGCTGATATAATAAGTACGGGAAAATGTGAATAACTAGAACATAGTCATACACAGTCTGTCCACATGTGGATAGGCTGTCTTTCCTTTCTTTTTACCGACTTATCCACATATTCACAAGCCCTACTATTACTTCTACGATTTTTATTAATAAAATATATATACATGTCATTAAGAAAATTTAGGAGGACCACTATGAAATTCACGATTCAAAAAGATCGTCTTGTCGAAAGTGTCCAAGATGTATTAAAGGCCGTATCCTCTAGAACAACGATCCCTATTTTGACAGGGATCAAAATTGTTGCATCTGATGAGGGGGTTTCTCTCACAGGAAGCGACTCTGATATCTCAATTGAATCCTTTATTCCTCAAAGAGATGGAGATTTAGAAGTAATCACGATTGATCGTCCAGGGAGTATTGTGCTTCAGGCCCGCTTCTTTAGTGAAATTGTGAAGAAACTGCCAATGGCTACTGTCGAAATTGAAGTAGAACAAAATCACCTCACCATCATCCGTTCTGGTTCAGCGGAATTTAACTTAAACGGTCTAGATGCTGAGGAATATCCACATCTTCCGCAAATCGAAGAGCATCATGCATTTCAAATTCCGACAGATCTACTTAAAAACTTAATTCGTCAAACCGTTTTTGCAGTGTCCACCTCAGAAACACGACCTATCTTGACAGGTGTAAACTGGAAGGTGGAAAAAGGTGAATTAATATGCACAGCGACGGATAGCCACCGTCTTGCTTTAAGAAAAGCGAAGCTGGATATTGACGAGGAAAGCTCATACAATGTCGTCATTCCAGGGAAGAGCTTAACAGAACTAAGTAGAATCCTTGATGACGGACAAGATCTTGTGAGCATCGTGATTACAGAAACGCAAGTTCTCTTTAAAGCACAAAACGTGTTGTTCTTCTCAAGATTGCTGGATGGTAATTATCCAGATACAGCTCGCCTGATCCCGCAGGAAAGTAAAACAGATGTTGTGGTCAACACGAAGGAATTCCTTCAAGCTATTGATCGTGCATCACTTTTGGCAAGAGAGGGACGTAATAATGTTGTAAAGCTGTCAGCTGATCCTGAACAAAGCCTTGAGATTTCTTCTAATTCACCTGAAATTGGTAAAGTAGTCGAAACGGTTCAAGCAGATGATATTAAAGGGGAGGACCTCAAAATCTCCTTTAGTCCAAAATATATGCTAGATGCGTTAAAAGTATTAGAGGGAACAGAAATTCATGTAAGTTTCACTGGTGCTATGAGACCGTTCCTGTTGCGCACACCAAATGATGATTCAATCTTGCAGTTGATTCTTCCAGTCAGAACATATTAATTCAATCTAAAATAGCTGCTGTGTGAGTGCACAGCAGCTTTTCTTCTCGTTTACCATGCTTTCTTTCATCCCAGTTCGCTTTCCCCCTTTCCTTCTTGTCTTGTTTTTTAGTACAATTAGATATTAGTGATATTGAAAGAGGTCGATACAATGCCTAATCCTATAACCATTGAGAAAGAAATGATTACATTAGGGCAATTTTTGAAATTAGCCGAAGTCATCCAATCTGGCGGAATGGCGAAATCGTTTTTAAGTGAACATGAGGTGTTCATTAATCAAGAGCCAGATAATAGACGGGGACGCAAACTATACCCAGGAGATGTTGTCGAGATAGAAGGTTATGGCACATTTCAAGTTGTGAATTAGAAACGGGTGACAATACATGTACATTCAAAGTCTGGCGTTAACTTCATACCGAAACTATGAACACACCGAGCTTCAATTCGACAACAAGGTGAATGTCATGATCGGTGAGAATGCCCAAGGTAAAACGAACTTGATGGAAGCAATCTATGTATTGTCGATGGCAAAGTCGCATCGTACGTCAAATGATAAAGAACTTATCCGATGGGACCAAGACTATGCTAAAATAGAAGGTAGAGTCATTAAAAAAAATGGTCCACTCCCAATGCAGCTCGTGATCTCCAAAAAAGGGAAAAAGGGCAAGGTCAATCACATTGAACAACAGAAGCTCAGTCATTATGTTGGTGCGCTAAACACCATCATGTTTGCACCAGAGGACTTAAGTCTTGTAAAGGGCAGCCCGCAAATCCGCAGAAGATTCCTCGATATGGAGATTGGACAAGTTTCTGCTGTCTACTTGCATGATTTATCGCTCTATCAAAAAATTCTCTCTCAGCGGAATCATTACTTGAAACAACTGCAGACAAGAAAGCAAACGGATCAAGCGATGCTGGAGGTTTTAACAGAGCAGTTGATTGATGCGGCAGCGAAGGTTGTCAAAAGACGACTGACTTTTACGAAACAGCTCGAAAAATGGGCGCAGCCGTTGCATTTTGGCATATCTAGAGAGCTAGAAACACTCACGCTCCAATACCAAACGGCGATAGAGGTATCAGAAGCGTCAGACTTGTCGAAAATAAAGAATAGCTATGAAGAATCGTTTCAGAAACTAAGAGACAGAGAAATAGACCGAGGAGTGACGTTGTGGGGACCTCACAGAGATGACCTTCTTTTCTTTGTGAATGGTCGGGATGTTCAGACATATGGCTCTCAAGGGCAGCAAAGAACAACAGCTCTTTCACTAAAGCTGGCAGAAATCGACTTGATACACGAAGAAATCGGAGAATATCCCATTCTTCTACTCGATGATGTTTTATCTGAACTTGATGATTACAGACAGTCTCATTTGCTCCATACCATTCAGGGACGTGTACAGACCTTCGTCACCACAACAAGTGTTGAAGGCATCGATCACGCCACCTTGAAAGAAGCGGAAATTTTCAGAGTAGCCAGTGGGAAAGTAATTGACTGATAAATGAGGTGTGGGTCTTGTATATTCATTTAGGTGATGATTGTGTTGTTTCTACACGAGAGATTGTCGCAATTGTTGATTACAAAATGAGGTCGTCTTCTGTTGTAGAAGAGTTTCTTCAAAAACAAGAAGGACAAATCATTTCGTTATCACATGGGACACCCAAATCCATCGTCGTCACAACTAAATCTGTTTATTACTCTCCTCTTTCCTCAAGCACGCTCAAAAAACGTGCTTCATTTGTGATTGAAATTGAAGTCTAAAAGCTCAATTCATATAAATATATCGTTTAAGAAAAGTGTAGGTGAATGTACGTGGCAATGGAACAGCAACATAATAGTTATGATGAAAATCAGATACAGGTGCTTGAAGGACTAGAAGCTGTTAGAAAACGTCCAGGAATGTACATTGGGTCAACCAGTGCAAAAGGACTTCACCATCTTGTATGGGAAATTGTCGACAACAGTATTGATGAGGCTTTAGCTGGGTATTGCACAGATATTACGGTGCAAATTGAAAAGGATAATAGCATTACAGTGAAAGATAATGGCCGCGGAATTCCTGTTGGGATTCATGAGAAAATGGGACGTCCTGCTGTAGAGGTTATTATGACTGTTCTTCACGCTGGCGGTAAATTTGACGGCAGCGGTTATAAAGTATCTGGCGGTCTGCATGGCGTAGGGGCATCTGTTGTTAATGCGTTATCTACGACCTTAGACGTGACCGTATATCGTGATGGGAAAATTCATTATCAACAATTCAAACGCGGTGTTCCAGCTGGAGATTTAGAGATCATTGGTGAAACAGATGTTACAGGGACAACCACTCATTTTGTGCCAGATCCAGAAATTTTTACTGAAACTATTGAATTTGATTACGACACACTTGCTAACCGTGTACGTGAGTTAGCTTTCTTAACAAAAGGTGTAAACATCATTATTGAAGACTTACGCGAAGGTAAAGAACGACGAAATGAATACTGCTACGAAGGCGGTATTAAGAGCTATGTAGAACATTTAAATCGCTCAAAAGAAGTCGTTCATGAAGAACCTGTTTACATCGAAGGTGAAAAAGACGGAATCACGGTTGAAGTGGCATTACAATATAACGATTCCTATACAAGCAACATCTATTCCTTCGCCAACAATATCAACACGTATGAAGGCGGAACACACGAAGCGGGCTTTAAAACAGGTCTGACGCGTGTCATCAATGATTATGCTCGTAAAAATGGCGTATTCAAAGATGGAGACTCGAATTTGAGCGGTGAAGATGTGCGAGAAGGCTTAACAGCCATTATCTCTATCAAACATCCAGATCCTCAATTCGAAGGACAAACGAAGACAAAGCTTGGGAACTCAGAAGCAAGAACCATTACCGACTCCCTTTTCTCTGAAGCACTTGAGAAATTCCTCTTAGAGAACCCTGATTCTGCAAAGAAAATTGTGGAAAAAGGCGTGATGGCAGCTCGTGCAAGAATGGCTGCCAAAAAGGCACGTGAGCTGACAAGACGTAAAAGTGCACTGGAAGTCTCCAGCTTACCGGGGAAACTAGCGGACTGTTCTTCTAAAGACCCTTCCATCTCTGAACTCTATATCGTAGAGGGAGATTCTGCGGGTGGATCTGCTAAGCAAGGTCGTGATCGTCACTTCCAAGCAATCTTACCGTTAAGAGGGAAGATCCTAAACGTTGAAAAAGCGCGACTAGATAAAATTCTATCGAACAACGAGGTTCGTTCAATGATTACAGCGTTAGGAACTGGAATCGGAGAAGACTTCAATTTAGAGAAAGCTCGCTATCACAAAGTTGTGATTATGACCGATGCCGATGTGGATGGAGCGCACATTCGAACGCTGCTTTTAACATTCTTCTATCGCTACATGCGTGAAATCATTGAAAACGGTTATGTGTATATTGCACAGCCGCCTTTATATAAAGTGCAGCAAGGAAAACGTGTTGAGTACGTGTATAACGATAAACAGCTAGACGAGCTGTTGAAATCACTTTCTCAAACACCAAAACCTGGACTTCAGCGTTATAAAGGTCTTGGAGAAATGAATGCTTCTCAGCTTTGGGAAACAACAATGGATCCGGATGCGAGAACACTTCTTCAAGTGACACTTGAGGATGCAATCGATGCTGATGAGACATTTGAAATGCTCATGGGAGATAAAGTAGAGCCGAGAAGAAACTTTATCGAAGAAAATGCGCAATACGTGAAAAACCTCGATATTTAGATCCCTACTGAGAACAACCTTATTTCTTGTTTGGAATAAGGTTGTTTTTCAAGAAATAGGGGCGTGTAACCAATGTCCTGTTTTTCCGTGTTTTCGCTGATTTTCTAGTAAATAAATGTGTATAAAGACGAGATTATTGATATAATGGAGAATAGTCTTGTGAAGATAAATACATATTTTACTCCCACATAATTTATTTCATGTGATACGTAAAGGGAGGTTCTTATAGTGAGTGAACAACATACACCAAATGTACGCGAAGTGAATATTAGTCAGGAAATGCGTACGTCTTTTTTAGATTATGCAATGAGTGTGATTGTGTCGCGTGCATTACCAGATGTGCGTGACGGATTAAAGCCCGTGCATCGAAGAATTTTGTATGCGATGAATGACCTAGGTATGACAAGTGATAAACCATTTAAGAAATCTGCACGTATTGTCGGGGAAGTTATCGGTAAGTATCACCCTCATGGTGACAGTGCTGTATACGAAGCGATGGTTCGTATGGCGCAAGACTTCAACTATCGTTATATGTTAGTAGATGGTCATGGAAACTTTGGTTCAGTCGATGGAGACGGAGCAGCGGCGATGCGTTACACCGAGGCACGTTTATCGAAGATTTCTATGGAAATCCTCCGTGATATCACTAAGGATACCATTGATTATCAGGATAACTATGACGGCAGTGAAAGAGAGCCAATGGTGATGCCTGCAAGATTCCCGAACTTGTTGGTCAACGGAGCGACAGGAATTGCTGTAGGCATGGCGACTAATATTCCACCGCACCAACTAGGTGAAGTGATTGATGGGGTATTGGCTATCAGTCAAAACCCGGAAATGACCACACAGGAGCTTATGGATATCATTCCAGGTCCAGATTTCCCAACAGCAGGTCAAATCATTGGCCGAAGTGGTATTCGGAAGGCGTATGAGACAGGGCGCGGCTCTATTACATTAAGAGCAAAATCGGATATTGAGGAAACATCTAGTGGTAAACAGCGCATTGTTATCAATGAGATCCCTTACCAAGTCAACAAAGCCCGTTTAATTGAAAAAATTGCTGATCTTGTGCGTGATAAAAAGATTGATGGCATTACAGACTTGCGTGATGAATCAGATCGTAATGGTATGCGTATTGTCATTGAACTGCGTAGAGATGCAAACGTTCATGTTCTATTAAACAATCTTTATAAACAAACGACACTTCAAACGTCTTTTGGTATCAACTTATTAGCACTTGTTGATGGACAGCCGAAAGTCTTGTCCCTCAAACAATGTCTTGAGTATTATCTAGAGCATCAAAAAGTGATCATTCGCAGAAGAACAGCATATGAGCTGCGTAAAGCAGAAGCAAGAGCACACATTTTAGAAGGTCTGAGAATTGCACTTGATCACTTAGATGAAGTCATTGCTTTAATTAGAGGCTCTCAAACTGCAGAAATTGCGAGAAATGGTTTGATGGAGAACTATAGCTTGTCTGAAAAACAGGCACAGGCCATTCTTGATATGCGACTTCAGCGTTTGACTGGTCTAGAACGAGAAAAGATAGAAGATGAATATAAAGGACTTGTTGATTTGATTGCTGAATTAAAAGCCATTTTAGCAGACAATGAGAAAGTACTTGAAATCATTAGAGAAGAATTAATAGAAATTAAAGAACGCTTCAATGATACGCGTCGTACTGAAATTGTGACAGCGGGTATTGAAACAATTGAAGACGAAGATTTGATTCCTGTTGAGAACATCGTGATTACGCTGACGCATAATGGTTATATCAAGCGTCTCCCTGCATCAACATACCGCAGTCAAAAAAGAGGCGGTAAAGGTGTCCAAGGAATGGGAACCAACGAAGATGATTTCGTTGAACAGTTGATTTCAACATCGACCCACGATACGATTCTTTTCTTCTCTAATAAAGGGAAGGTATATCGTGCGAAAGGGTATGAGATTCCTGAATTCGGACGGACAGCGAAAGGGATTCCGATCATTAACCTTCTTGAAGTAGAAAAGGGAGAATGGATTAACGCCATTATTCCAGTAAGCGAATTTGATGAAAATTCGTACCTCTTCTTTACAACAAGACACGGTGTATCAAAACGGACGACATTGTCTCAGTTCGCTAACATTCGAAACAACGGTCTTATTGCACTTAGCCTTCGTGACGAGGATGAACTGATGGCTGTTCGTTTAACCAATGGAGAAAAACAAATCATCATTGGAACGAAAAAGGGAATGCTGATCCGTTTTGACGAGACTGATGTTCGAGAAATGGGACGTACGGCAGCTGGAGTGAAAGGGATCACACTTTCCGAAGATGACATTGTCGTAGGTATGGAAATCCTTGAGCCAGATGCAAACGTATTGATTGTAACTGAAAAAGGATATGGCAAACTAACCCCTGAAAAAGAATACCGTGTTCAAAGTCGTGGCGGTAAAGGTCTTAAAACGTGCAAAATCACTGACAATAACGGCCCACTTGTCACAGTGAAAGCAACTAATGCTGAAGCCGAAGAAGACTTGATGATTATTACAGGAAGCGGTGTAATCATTCGTATGGCCGTTTCTGACATTTCGACAACAGGTCGAGTCACTCAAGGTGTTCGCCTAATCCGTCTTGGTGATGAGGAACATGTCGCAACAGTGGCATTAGTTGAACAATCACAAGAAGACGATGAAGATAATGAAGAGAACGTAGAGAATATAGAGTCAGATCAAGAGCAATCTGAGTAAAAATAAAGCCGGTTTTTCACCGGCTTTATTTTTTTTGAAAAAACACCACTTTTTTTGAAATTTATAATGCTTTTTTCATAGATATGTGTTAATCTTTCAAAGGAGCAAAAAGAGGCTCTATTTTTTATCTCATTCCCCAGTAAAAACTTCTTAGAAAAACAAAATGTTTTTTAAGAAAAATGTTGACTGTTGATAGAGATATATGATATATTTAAGTGGTCGCTTTAAGAGAGTGACACACAAGTTCTTTGAAAACTAAACAAGACAAAACGTACCTGTTAATTCGAGTTTTTATAAAAAAATCCTATGAAATATCATAGGTAGTCAGTCAAACGCTGACGAAAAACAAAACTTCGGTTTTGTACTTTTTCGGAGAGTTTGATCCTGGCTCAGGACGAACGCTGGCGGCGTGCCTAATACATGCAAGTCGAGCGAACAGAAGGGAGCTTGCTCCCGGATGTTAGCGGCGGACGGGTGAGTAACACGTGGGTAACCTGCCTGTAAGACTGGGA